>JAITSS010000074.1 GCA_031287565.1 Desulfobulbaceae bacterium | reverse complement strand
CCTTTCGTGGATAATACCCGAGTGATCGCCGCCGTCAGCGTCGTCTTGCCATGATCAATGTGGCCTATCGTCCCAACATTGACATGGGGCTTCTTCCGTTCAAATTTCTCCTTCGACATGTTAGATTGCCTCCTCAGGCCATTGAATGTTTGAGACCGACCAACATTTCTCCCAGCATATGGAGCCCACGACCGGAATCGAACCGGTGACCTCATCCTTACCAAGGATGCGCTCTACCATCTGAGCTACGTGGGCAACCATCCCGACACTCTGGAGCGGGAAACGAGGCTCGAACTCGCGACCCTCAGCTTGGAAGGCTGATGCTCTACCAATTGAGCTATTCCCGCGAACACAACCTGTACGCCAAGATATATGTGGTGGAGGGGGGAGGATTCGAACCTCCGAAGGCTTCGCCGGCAGATTTACAGTCTGATCCCTTTGGCCACTCGGGAACCCCTCCGGAACAACGATTTTACACACATCTGATGGAGCTGGCGATGGGACTTGAACCCGCAACCTGCTGATTACAAATCAGCTGCTCTGCCAATTGAGCTACGCCAGCGCGTGCGGCTGGACAGCTTACTCTTCAGCTACTATATCTGCAAGAAGTTTTTTTCTTGTCCCACGCCCAAATTCACGTTTGTTCTTGACCGACAAACCATTCAACTATTCATGATTTATCGGACAAAGCTGCTGGTTCGGTATTTCTCAAAACACATAGCGACGGTGCGATAAACGATATGCGCAAATTTTGTATAAGGCATATACAAAAAAAGCATCATAACGGTGACCAGATGCAGATAATAAACGAAGTACCCCAAGAGCGGCTGCCCACCCCAACGCAACAGCTCAGCCAACAAACCGGTTACGCCAACGGCGGCGATTTCCCAAATCAGGAACCAATCATAAAATGTATTGCTGGCGCGCCCTTCGGCTTCCATCTTTCGGCGGTTTTTCCATAAAATCCAGACACCATACAGCATAGCAATAGCCGAAACGTTAGCGATCAATTTTATCGGATCGAAAAATGCCAGCGGGCCATGCAGTGACGGCCAGATCAAGCCTAAAATGTCATTCTTAATCAATGACCAGCAAGTGGCCAAAAATAAACCAATGAAGGCCAACACCAAGGGCAAATGGCCGGATACTCGGTCACTGTTGGTTTTGCATTCTTTGAAGCGTTTGTGCTGCAAAGTTTCCAGCAGAGACGGCCACAAAAAACGCCCAACAAATTGACAGAGAGATGGGCGATAGTTGGCAACAATTTCCGCGTTGGCGATCATTGCCTTCCACATTCTGGTAACGCCCATCCAGCACGAAATAATGGCGATCAGCGCGGAAACGCCCATAATAAGCGCGATGAAGAAAATATTCTTGCCATACCACTTAAACATAACCGACCAATCACCGAAAAACTGCTGATAACCATGCTCGGCAAATGCCTCAACGCTGGGAATGTGCAAACCCGAAGTTCCCGGAACGAGGGCCGACAAAATCCACATAACCAAAATGACCACCGCCGGCAAACCAATCAAAATCGGTAAATTTTTTTGGCTGGTGGTCAGCTTGGCCAAACCCTTCGGCCAGGCGAATTGCTGATAGGCATAAGCGCGAATCGCGCCCAAGGTTTCACCAGGCTTCGCGCCACGCGGACATTTCTCCGTACAATCTCCGCACTGATGGCACAAAAAAACATCCGGATCAGTAACAAGTTGATCTTTCAAACCCCATGACGCCCAAATCATCTCCTTACGAGGAAATGGTTTGCTTTCCGTGGATAAGGGACAGGCCACAGAGCAGGTGGCGCACTGAAAGCATTTCTTCAGCGTATCGCCACCGGCGGTTTTTAATTCACGAATAAACTCAAGATCGGGCTGAACGTTCATATCTTTCTCCTGTTTAATTCAGCAAACGCCCAACATAACATATGTGCGCCGAGCAGGCTTTTTACAGCTTGTCCGGCGCGGAATTGCATCAGAAGCCTTTGAACGGATTGGGTCCCATACCAACGATTTCATCAACAAATTCATTGATAATGGCCGGAATCTTATCGAAATCGGTTATCGACACCTGCCTGGATGCGCAACGCTCCGATTCCAAGCCCAGACTCGACAGGGTATCACCAATATTTTGCATCCGTTTGTTGGCGATTTCCGATCCTTTGACAAAATGACACTGATAATCGTCGCCATAGCTGCAACCAAGCAACATCGCGCCGTCCATGCCAGCCGACAGGGCGTCGCGGATCCAGGCCATGTTCACCGAACCGAGGCAACGCACCGGGATGAAGCGCACCATATGGCTCAAGCCGTTGCGTCGCATTCCTGACATATCAAGCGCCGGATAGGCATCATTTTCGCAAACAAAAACCACGATCCGCAGGCGATCTTCATCGTCTTCCGGTACCTCAATCGCCTTGATCATCGAACCAATCAGATCGATGTTGTAGTCCTTGAAACCAATGATACGTTCCGGGCACGCGCCCATGCAGGTGCCACAACGGCGGCAGCGGGTGGGATTAGGCAACGGCGTGCCGCGCTCATCATCATCCAGCGCGCCGAACGGACATTCTTCCGTGCACCGTTTGCACTGAGTGCAACGCTGGAAGAAGAAATCCGGATAGGTGGCGTCACCTGAACGTGGATGAACCGCCACGCCGCGTTCGGTCGATTCAAGACACTGAATGGCTTTCAGCGCCGCGCCGGTCGCATCGTCGATAGTCTCTTCCAGAGTTTCAGCCTTACGCACGCCGCCACAGGTATAAATGCCTGTTCGCCTCGTCTCGTAAGGAAAGCAGATGAAATGCGAATCGGCGTACCCATCAAACAAATCCAGATCAAGAAAGGCTGGACCTTGGCGATAGGCCAGATTGATGCTGTGCTCATGCAAAGTCACCGGCTCCATACCAGCGGCCAGCACCACCATATCCACATCAAGCTCCAGCTCTTTACCAAGAAGAGTGTCTTCGGCAAACACTTTCACCTTATCGCCGTTTTCCTCAACTTTGGTCACAGCGGCCTTGGTCATAAAAACGCCGTCATTCTGCTGCACTGCCTTGTAAAACAATTCCATATGGCCAGGTGTACGCATATGTTGATAGAGGATATATGCCTGACCATCGACATTGTCGTCGCAGACGTACTGCGCCTGTTTCAACGCCACCATGGAGGTAACGGAATTGCAGTAGGGAAAATCTTCGTCGTTCTCTTTGCCGCCCGGACTCTGAATGAACGCCACCTTCGCGGGCACCTTGCCGTTTTTGGCGATTTTTTCAAACTCGGCATTGGTAACGACTTTGGCAATGCGACCATGACCAAGATGCTCATACTGATCAACGCTCGCCGGTTTCCAACCCGTGGCCAACACCACCGCGCCAACGGTCACAGCATCGGGATCGACAGCGGTATATGGCTGCAAACCGGCGTTTGGATCGGCTTTTTCGCCCTTGTTGATCAATTCCTGCTCATCGACACCGACCTTAACCGGAGCATCCCATTCGCTCGCGCTACCGGCGCTTTTGAACGATACGCGAAAAGCGCCCGGCGCTCCAGCGATGCGAGCGACTTCGGTGCTGGTTTTGATGTCGATAGACGCTTTGCCCTGAACATCGGCCAACATCACGGCCAGAGGATTTTCTTCCAGACCGGTCCACGGATATTGACTGGGAAACGATTTGCGCCAACCAGCGGCTTTCCCGCCAAGTTCATTTTCTTTTTCCACCAGTACCACCTGGTAACCGGAAGCCGCCGCTTCTTTCGCCGCAGTCAACCCGGCGATACCGCCGCCCATCACCATGATGGTCTTATTCATGGTTTCAGGCTTATACGGTTCAGGCAATTCAGTCTTCTGGGCACGGGTGCAGGCCATGCGCATATAATCGGCGGCGGTTTCATTGAGGAACGCCTTCGCCTCTTTATGCGGCTCTTTCCCTTCTGCCGGTTTCATTTCCGACCAGATAACCTGCTCACGCAGATTAGCGCGAACGGTAATAGTCTGCGGACCGAAATTAAACTCGTTGGTCATGACCCGCTGTGAACAACCGCCGATCACTACAGTATTGACGCCGGTTTCAACATCAGCGGCGATCATCTTGTGGCCCGCGTCGCCACAAAGAAAATTATGCTTCTTGCAATCCATGGCCATTTCTTTACCGACCATGGACACAAGTCCATCGACATCCAGCGCATCGCCAATGCCACAGCCTGAACAAATATATGCGCAATATTTTTTATCCATCGCTCCTACCTCCTGGAAACCTGAAGTGCCTTGAGAGCCGCAGCCGTTGATGATTGAGCACAGGTAACAACATCAGCAGCCTTTTTGGCGCAACCGGCGGCGTAATACCCCTTATCCGCCTCGGACAACAGGAAACCGTTGGCATCCTGTTTCAAAGCCACAGGCATTGGCTCCAGAGCGGCATTTGGCTGCATACCGGTCGCCAAAACAGCCAGATCGACTTTCTGGGATATTTTCTCCATGGTCACGGCGTTTTCCGCGATCAGCGTCACGCCGCCATCATCTTCGAGAGTGACATCGGCAACTTTCCCTTTAATGAATTTCGCTTTGGAGTCGGCCATCCGGGAAGCGCGAAATTTTTCGTATTTGCCAGGTGTTCTGAGATCAATATAAAAGACATAAATCTCCGCATCCGGATACTGCTCGCGGACATAGCTCATCTGTTTGAAAGTCGCCATGCAACAAATATGCGAACAGAATTCCAGATGATTTTCGTCACGAGAACCAGCGCACTGTACGAAACCAATGGACGATATGGCTTTATTGTCGCCTGGGCGCAAAATTTTACCATCGGTCGGGCCGCTCGGAGATGCCAGACGCTCCATCATCATATTGGTAATAATGGCCGGAGATTGCCCAAATTTCAGGTTGTCCATCTTGTGAGCGTCATAAGGAGTCCAACCTGTGGCCCACACGATGGAAGCAACATTGATGGTCAGAGTTTCCGCTTTCATCTCCAAATCAATGGCGGCGTATTTGCAGGCGGCGGTGATGGCCTTAGCGCCGTCAGCCGACAGTTTCTCTTTATTAACAACATAGCGGCGCGGAAAGGCCATCGGATGCGGCAAATATATCGCCTTGGACGCATCCAAGCCAAAATTGAATTCGTTGTCCATCGAATCCGGACACGCCGCCGCGCAATCACCGCAGGCTGTGCAGTTGCTGTTGACATACCGCGGCGCAACATTCAACTTGACTTCATAATTACCAGGACCACCAGTCACCGACTGGACTGTGGTCATAGTATACGTGCGTATCCGCCGGTTATCGCGAATACGGCGGAAGTTAATTTCTAAACCACAACTTGGTGGGCACAACTTCGGAAAATATTTATTCAATTGCGCGACCCGCCCACCAAGTGATGGGCTTTTTTCAACCAGAAACACATCGTTTCCCACCTCGGCGGCTTCCAAGGCAGCGGTCAATCCGCTAATTCCACCGCCTACGACCAGTACCGCACCCGTGGCGCCATGCTCGTCAGCCATTCTTTCCTCCATTATTCATTGCTCAATCTACAGACATATCATCCACACGCCCAGCTACCGTGCGCGACATATCAGTTTCCCAAGTCCGTCGCAAGAATGATTTTATCCAGAGAATGACAACGATGCTTTCTTGATAATAAAAATCTCCAGGGACATACTTCCGCCCCTGGAGATTCTTTACTTCAACTCACCTGTCAGGCCGGATTACAGCCAAGGATCGGTCGAAACAATGTTGATGCAGTCAACTTTCTCACACTTCCATTCCTGGGTGTCCGGATTGAAGGTGGAATTGACGAAACATTTCCAGTTCGCCTCATCAACACCCGGATAATCGGAACGATAGTAGAAGCCCGGATAACGGGATTCTTTGCGGAACTCCATATGACGAATGTGGGCCTCAACACACCAGATGCGGTGATAGTTCTCCCAGCAACGCAACAATTCATGCAGATCGCCAGCGGCCATCTTCGCGGCATCCTCACGGAGCAGACGAAGCAGGTCAAGGCAAATGTTGAGCAGTTTACCTGAAGTCATGTAGTAGGTAGCAACACCACCACCGTACTCATCAGTGGCCTTCATCAAACGCATCATCAAACCAGCAGGCTTGCAGTAGTTCGGATTGACATCGGCGGCAGTGGTCGCGCCAACGAACTCATTATAACGTTTTACAGGAGCATAAATCTCGTCAGCGATTTGTTGCGCCGTCTGCTTCAATTCCGGCTTGAAGCTGGCGTTGTCGCGGCAGAACTTAACCATCTGCTTGGCGGCGATACGACCTTCAGCGTGGGAACCGGAGGAGAATTTGTGACCGGAGGCACCAACGCCGTCGCCAGCGGTGAACAAGCCATCAACGGTGGTCATACGGTTATAGCCCCATTTGTACTTATGTACGCGGGAGTCATTTTTGACATCCGGAACCCAGGCCTCGTTCGGGCCGGAAGTCCAGATACCACAACAACCGGAATGGGAACCGAGCATATACGGCTCAGTCGGCATAACTTCGGAGCCGACCTTCTCAGGCTCAATGTCCATACCAGCCCACAACCCAGCCTGGCCGACAGACATATCAAGAAAGTCTTCCCAAGCTTCAGACTCCAGATGTTTCCAGAATTTCTTGATTTCTTTGTCGTCCATGCCCTTGGCTTTCTTGTCTTCCAGGAAAGCATTCAAGGCGACATCGGTGGCCATATAAATCGGGCCACGACCTTCCTTCATCTCTTTCAACATCAGGTGATTACGCAGACAAGTCGGAGTAACCGGAGAACCACCGTAAGGCATGAATTTGTCCAATTCAGGCTTGGCCATATCCGGCGCGGCGTAATTCTGCCCTAAACCGTTGGCCACTTTCGCCTTGAACAGCAAGAACCATGCGCCAACCGGGCCATAGCCATCTTTGAAACGAGACGGGGTGAAGCGGTTTTCCATCATGGTCAGGGTAGCGCCAACCTGAGCGCACATGGTGTAGGTCGAACCGGCATTCCATACCGGGTACCAAGCGCGGCCTTTGCCTTCACCGGTCGAACGCGGACGGAAGATATTAACCGCGCCACCGCAAGCGACGAGAGCCGTCTTGCATTTGAAGATGAAAACTTTATTTTCGCGAGTGGAGAAACCAGCGGCGCCAGCGATCTGGTTCGGTTTGTTTTTGTCAAGAAGCAGTTTAACGATGAACACGCGCTCAATGACGTTTTCATCCCCTAAGGCGAGTTTGGCAGGTTCGGCAACGATGCATTTATATGACTCGCCGTTGATCATGATCTGCCATTTACCGGTGCGAACCGGAACACCGCCTTCGCGAAGCGACTTAGCCGGTTTGGCACCGTCAAGATTGTCGCCATTGGCGTCTTTCTTCCATACTGGCAGACCCCACTCTTCAAAAAGTTTAACCGACTCGTCAACATGGCGACCACAGTCATAAATCAGATCTTCGCGCACGATACCCATGAGGTCGTTACGAACCATCTTGACATAGCTTTCAATCGGATTTTCGCCAATATAGGTGTTAATCGCCGAAAGGCCCTGAGCAACAGCGCCAGAACGTTCAAGGGCGGCTTTATCAACCAATTTGATTTTCATATCGGCGGGCGCCCATTTTTTGATTTCAAACGCCGCGCCGCAAGCCGCCATACCACCACCGATAATCAGAACATCAACTTCCTGCTCTACAATCTCGGGATTTACGACGGCGGTAATCTCACCTTTCGGTTTATTGGGCAGTGCCATATCTATTCTCCTTAAAAGGAATAATTTTTCAGTTCACAAGACAGCGTTTCAAAAACCGCAAACGTGAATCTCATTTGGGAGAGGTAAGCTCTTTTTCCAAGAACAGGCATTCATCATCAAGGTTGACGCCGGTCTGCCCAACATAGGCGTTGGCCTTACCTTCAGCGGTGGTGCGGATCGGGAATTTGAAACGTTTGATATTACCGTTGCGGAATTTAACGGTCCACATAATGTCAGCGGCGCTGCGCATCGGATGTACCTGGCCGCCCATCGGAACGAAGTCATCATAACCACGAACAAAGATCGCGCCCTGCGGGCAGATCTTGACACAGGAATAACACTCCCAACAAGCATCCGGCTCCTGGTTGTAGGCTTTCATTTCACCTTTTTCCAGAACCATCAGGTCATTGGGGCAAATGTACATACATGCGGTTTTGTCCCCACCTTTGCAACCGTCACATTTGGAAGGATCTACATAACTTGGCATTTAACTACCTCCTCGGTCTGAGATTAATCTGCCGCAGCCCATAGACATCGGGCCATTTCCATTTAGAAACTCTGAAGAACAACGCCCGACGAAACGGACGTTATGTGTGCGCGAGAATTTGACTTTTATCGGACTATGGCCGAAAGCGGGGCGCAGATTGCCACGTAACGCCCTGTCTGTCAACACCAAATATTAGTAATAAGTTGAATCAATTACATTGAATTTCTTATCCATTCTCGCAAGCAGCATCCGTCATGTTTGTCATCAAATATTTTTATCTTTATGCGGCGCAAAGTCAATAAAAAATGATTTGTTGTTTCATAAAATTTTATGGCATCAGTGCTTTCTTCACCAGGACTTCCCGCGGTTTCGCGCCATCGGCCGGGCCGACAATACCGTTTTTCTCCATCACTTCAATCATGCGCGCCGCTCGATTGTAGCCAACCCGTAGACGACGCTGAAGCACGGAAATCGACACTTTTTCCAGCTCGGAGACAAACTCCAGCGCCTCATCATAATGTTCATCCATCTCCTCAATTTCATCTTCATCCGACAGATCAGAGTCGTTCTCCACACTCTCAAACATCGCCGGATCGTAGTTGGCCTGCCCCTGCGCCTGGAGGAACTCGACAATCCGCGTGGTCTCGGCCTCGGAAATGAAGGCGCCATGAATTCGTTGCAGCACCGAACTGCCCGGCGCCAGGTACAGCATATCGCCCATCCCCAGCAAATGTTCAGCCCCCATGCTATCCAGGATGGTGCGGGAATCAATTTTCGACGAAACCTTAAACGAAATTCGCGTCGGAAAATTCGCTTTGATAAGTCCGGTCAAAACATCGACCGACGGTCGCTGCGTGGCAAGGATCAGGTGCATCCCGGCGGCTCTGGCCATCTGCGCCAGACGGGCTATCGCGGTTTCCACATCCTTCGAGGCGACCATCATCAAGTCGGCGAGTTCGTCAACGATGACAACGATATAGGGCATTTTCTCGTCATGCTGTTGGTTGTACGAATCAAAGCTCTTGACTCTGGCTTCTTCCAACATGCGGTACCGCCGTTCCATTTCGCGCACGGCCCAGTTCAACGCGCGCGACGCCAGTTTGGGATCGACGACGACCGGATGCAGCAGATGAGGAATCCCTTCGTAACCGGAAAGCTCGATGCGTTTTGGGTCGATCATTAAAAAACGCACATCATCCGGCGTGGCGTTGTAAAGAATCGACGCGATTATGGTGTTGATGCCGATGCTTTTGCCAGCGCCGGTGGCTCCGGCAATCAACAGGTGCGGCATTTTCGCAAGATTGCCCAAAGCGATATTGCCAACCACATCAAGTCCCAAGGCCACAGTCAGTTTGGCCGTGGTGGCGGCGCGATAGCTTTCATCGGCCAAAATGTCGCGGATGTAAACAATCTGCCTTTTTTCATTGGGGATTTCGATGCCCAACGCCGATTTACCTGGCACCGATCCCGCCACCCGCACCGAACGCGCTTTCAGACCCAGCGCCAGGTCATCCGATAATCCGACTATTTTATTGATTTTTATTCCTGGCGCGGGCGCATATTCATAGGTTGTAACCACCGGGCCAGGCGAAATGCCGATCACATTGCCGGATACGCCGAAATTTTTGAGCTTTTCTTCGAGCAAATGGGCGGTGCGAACGTAAACATCCTGATCAATTTTCTCCCTGGCCTGCTCATTTTTGTTGAGTAAAGTCAAGGGCGGCAAGCGCCATTCGCCATGGGCCTGCTGCTGGGGCGCGGCGGCGGCTTGGCCGGATTTTTCCGGGAAGTGTTTTCTCGTCTGAGACATCTGCGAGACCGGCGCTTCAACAACTTCAGCGAAAAGCGGTGGCGGCCTTTTGACGATGGGTAAAAACGGCTCCGCCTCGTCGTCTTTCGCCTCGATTTCATGGCGGGCGCGGACATAGCTTCGCGCCCGCTCCGCCGCGCCAATCGCCACGGAATAGGGGGAAAAACGCCAACACAGCATCACCGAAACCAGAATCAGGAGCAAAAGCACCAGAATCGTCCCGCCGATGCCCGTCACCCGCGCCAGCAAATCGTAAGTGAGCCGCCCCAGGAAACCGCCATATTTCGCCTCGTCGCCCTGTGGCGAAAAAGTGGCGAGGAGGCCGCAAATGGCGATGAGCGCGCCGCTTAAGCCCAGGGATATGTACGGGATTCGCGCGAACGTTCTCTCACGTCGCAAAAAAGAAACTGAGGCGAAGGCGATCAGCAGCACAAAAAGAAAGCTGCCCCAGCCACAAAATCCCCAGAGAAAATCGGCGATGATGCCACCCAGCCGACCGCACCAGTCAGAGTCAGTAAAACGGGCGGACAACAGGCTTACCAACACGTAAAAAGAGCAGAAAAGGCCAGCCGCAGTCAGAAATTCCTGAAACAAAGAAGGCTTTTCACGAAATTCCTGTCGGCGTTCGGAGTCGGACATCAGAAAAAGGTGGGAGAGACCGGCGTCAACCGCCGGGTTCAGGCGGCGCGCAGGGAGGAACGAACAGCGTCCAACACGCCGTTCACAAAAGAAGGCGACTCGACATCGCCGAAACGCTTGGCAATATCAACCGCTTCATTGATCACCACCTGGTCAGGCGCGCTTTGGACAAGCATCTCGCCAACCGCCAACCGCAACAAATTACGATCAACCGCCGCGATGCGCGGCAAACGCCAGTTGCTGGCCGCTTGGCTTATCAAAAGATCGACCCGTTCCGCCTGGGCGCGGTATTCCGCAACCAGATACAGAGCATATTCACGCGACGCCGCCCCAATTTCGAAATGATCACAGAATTTCGTAAAACGACCCGGCAGGCATTCCGGCGGCAATGCATCTTTGAGGAAATCCTCCTGAAAGAGAAACTGCAAGGCGGCTTCGCGCGCCTTCCGTCTCCTGCCTATCACCGTGGCCATAAAAACACTCAGAAAATGGGGCGAGATGGAATGGCTTCAGTTCTCGGTAAAACCTTGCATCAAGTTAGCCATCTCAATGGCCGCCACCGCTACGTCGGCGCCTTTGTTCCCGGCTTTAGTGCCAGCGCGTTCAATGGCCTGCTCAATGGTATCGGTGGTCAACACGCCGAAAAGAACCGGGACTTCGCTGTCGAGGGCTACCTGCGCGACACCTTTCGACACCTCGTTAACCACCACATCAAAATGCGGCGTCGCGCCGCGAATCACCGCGCCGAGGCAAAGCACCGCGTCGTACCGACCGGATTTAGCCATCTTTTTGGCCATAAGGGGAATTTCAAAGGCGCCGGGCACCCGCGCCACGTCTATCCGCTCGTCGTCAGCGCCGGAACGCAGCAAAGTGTCCAACGCGCCTTCCAACAATTTTTCACTGATCAAAGAATTAAAGCGCGACAGGACGATGCCGAAACGCAGACCGTCAGCACAAAGTTTACCCGCGAAAAAGTTCGCCATTTCTCAACCTTTATTCAACGATTTCAAGAAGATGACCCATTTTATCGCGTTTGCATTGCAGATAACCGCGATTTTCCGGGCTGGCCGGAACTTCAATGGGATAACGCGCCACCACTTCAATGCCATACCCTTCCAAGCCAACGATTTTCTTTGGATTATTGGTAAGGAGCGCCATACGTTTCACACCCAGATCCCGCAGTATCTGCGCGCCGATGCCGTAATCGCGCAGATCTGGTTTGAAGCCGAGCTTGAGATTGGCATCAACGGTGTCCATGCCTTGATCCTGTAAATTGTAGGCTTTCAGTTTGTTGATCAAACCGATGCCGCGTCCTTCCTGACGCATGTAAACGACCACGCCACAACCTTCCTGATCAATCATCTTCATGGCCGCCTTCAACTGCATCCCACAATCGCAACGCGCGGAACCGAAGACATCTCCGGTCAGGCACTCGGAATGCATCCGCACCAGCACCTTATCGGCCTTCGCAATGTCGCCTTTAACCAGCGCGACATGCTCTTCCTTATCAACATCGTTGCTGTAGACGATAGCTTTGAATTCTCCGGCTTCCATGGTGGGAATCCGCGCCTCAACCGCCCGGTGCACCAATACATCTTCATGCAGACGGTAGGCGACCAAATCGGCGACGCTGGCGATTTTCAGATTGTGTTTTTCCGCGAATTTCACCAAGTCGGGCAGGCGCGACATCGAGCCATCCTCATTCATGACCTCACAGATAACTCCCGCTGTTCGCATCCCAGCCAATCGGGCCAAATCCACCGAACCCTCGGTTTGGCCGGTGCGCACCAAAACGCCGCCTTTACGGGCGCGCAGCGGAAAAATGTGACCTGGACTGACTAAGTCGCGGGCGGTGGCCTTCGGCGCCACTGCCGCCTGGATAGTGCGGGCGCGATCCGCCGCCGAAATGCCGGTGCTGACTCCCTCACGGGCCTCAATGCTGATGGTGAAACCGGTGCCAAATGGCGAGGAATTTTCCTTCACCATCATCGGCAAACCAAGCTGATCGACAATATCCGGGCTTAAAGCCAGACAGATCAGGCCGCGACCATGCGTCACCATGAAGTTGATGTGCTCGGTCGTGCAGGCTTCGGCGGCCATGCACAGGTCGCCTTCGTTTTCCCGGTCTTCGTCATCGACCAGGATAATCATTTTGCCAGCTTTAATATCCTGAATCACCTCAGGGATGGAACTCAACGGACTCTTTTCCATGTCACTCGTTCAGAAAGCGGAAGGATTACAGATAGCCATGGCGGGCAAGAAAACCAGCATCCATGGATTGGCGAGGAACAGCGGCGGCGGCGACCGCGCCGGGAGCGAGCAGGCTCTCAACGTATTTGCCGATGATGTCAACCTCGATATTCACCCGGCTGCCGACCCGCAATTCGCCAAGCGTTGTCGCCCGCAGGGTGTGGGGGATGATTGATACCGCAAAGGTTCCGGCGTCGCAAGCGTTTACCGTGAGACTGATGCCATCAATGGCGATGGAACCTTTTCCAACGATATACTTGCCGTATGCGGCGGGCGCGTCGAAAGTAAATAGGGTGTATTCGCCTACCAACTCGCGCCGCGACACTGTAGCCTCGCAATCAATATGCCCCGAAACAATATGGCCACCCAATCGGTCGCTGGGCCGTAACGCGCGTTCCATGTTCAGCATCCGCCCCACCGCCAAACGGCCCAGGTTAGAGCGGGCCAAAGTCTCCGGCGAGACATCGCAACAAAAGCGTCGGCCTTTGATGGCGTAGGCGGTCAGGCACACGCCGTTGCAGGCGATGGATTCGCCTTCACGCGGGTCATCGAGATCAAAACCGGCTTCCAGCTCAAAAGTCGCGCCGCCGCCGTGATCGCGTTTGCCGACCAGCCGTCCCACGGCGGTGATAATTCCGGTAAACATCAGGCTTGCACGCCTTGTTCCAGGGCGTCGGCCCGGCGCAGAAAATCGTCGGCGATGCTTTGGTGCTGGTAGTTTCGGTGGATTGAGGCCACGGTGCGCAGGGCGTCGGCGGCCTTCAGCGGCTGACCTGACGCGGTGTACACT
This sequence comes from Desulfobulbaceae bacterium, assembly GCA_031287565.1. GTDB lineage: Bacteria > Desulfobacterota > Desulfobulbia > Desulfobulbales > Desulfocapsaceae > UBA8130. The sequence continues at coordinate 9,421 of JAITSS010000074.1, read as the reverse complement.
CCGGCTAACAATTCCAAGGCCGCGACACTGCCCTGCGGGTCGTTATTGGCGGCGTACAAATCGAGCAGTTCGAGGCAACAACCGGCCGCTCGCGCGAAAAGCTGTTCACCACTTAAACTTTCAACAAGCGAACGATAAAGAGCCGCAATGCTCGCCCGGTCGCCCGCCTCTTCACAGATGGTTAACACCGTCTCAAAATGTTCGGTCGCCGCCGCGTACTCTTTTTTCGCCAGACACAGCAGTCCAAGCTGATTACGGGCGTTGGCGACGCCGGACGTATCGCCTTTTTCCTGAAAAGTCACAAGGGCGTTGTGCAGGCTGACGGCGGCCTGACCGTAATTACCAGCGGCAAGAGCCTTTTTGCCCTCTTCATATTCGGCCCGCGTCGGGTCACCCGGCGTGTTGACCGGTTTGATGGAATCCAGTTGCTGCAATATTTGTCCGCTCATGAATCTCTCGATGATTGAATAGCGGCGATGGCGACCCGCGCCTCGTCCCGCACAACACACAGGCGCTTTTCGCCCTTATCCCAACACACAAAAACGCTTTCGTCCATGGTCAGCGGCAACATCTGCATGGCCGCCTCGTTCGCCTTAATGCGTCCGAGCAAACGCGCCACCAAGCCGCGGGTGGCGGCGTCATCGTGGTTCAACATCGGCAAGAGCGCATAAAACGGCATACTTCTGATTAAGTCCGAACGCTTTTCCGCCACTTCCGCCAGGGCATACAACGTTTGATTGCGAGTCGAAGACTGCCCGGCGAAATTTAAGAGATGTCTGGCGAATGCGCCGAAAATATCCGGACGCCTGGCGATCACCGCGCCCATGGTTTCGATCATGCCCCAGGGCGTGGCCGCCGAATCGGAACAGGCTTCAAATAGACGATGCAAAAGCTCGGAGACTTGTCCTGGATCCCGGCTCGCCACCTTGGCGCAGACCTCGCCAATCAGCCAGGCAAGGCGTCCGCGGGCATCTTCATCCGGGCTGTAGAGAAAGCGCTGCAAGAGGCGCAGGGTTTTTTTATCGTCGAGGCACAGGGCGACCAAGGCGTCGATATCGCCCTGTTCGGCCAATTGGCGGACTTTTTCCTTGGTGGCTCGCCGACGCGGCCCGCTCGGACGTGGCGGCGGCGCGGGCATGGCCTCGCTGGACGACGTTGGCGCGTCGGCCTTGTTCCGGGCGCGATCGGCGATCTCCGCCGGTTCCGTGTGCAAACGCACAAAATACAGCACGCCGCGCACCGCCCGTCCGTCAAGATTACGAGCCTCTACAACCTGATGCGTTTCCTCATCGTAATTTTCGATGCGGCCAGTGAGATAATCATCCTCCGGCATCAATTCCCAGGCAAAATCCCAGTTGTCGCCACAGGCGGAAACCAAAGCCTCAACCATGGCCGCGCCGACGTTATGGCCGGTGGCGTCGCAGGCGTACACCGCGCCGCAGGCGCATTCGCCTTTTGGAAATTCGTTCATCTTGCGGTGGTCGGAATGAACCGGCCTGCCGATATGTTGGCCGCAGAACGGACACCAGGGCTTCAGCGCCGGACTTTGCCGTTTCATGCCAATTTTTCCCGCAAGGCGGCGACGAAATTCGGGTCAACCGAATACCCCAGCGCCTGCGACCGCTCCATGTGTTTGTTTGCCAAAGTGTAGTCGCCCTTGAAATAAAGGGCCACCGCCAGATTGTTCTGCCCCAGGGGCGAATCGGGTTCAAGCTCGACGGCTTTTCGCGCCGCCGATACGGCGCGGTCGTCCTCACCGATCATAGTCAGAAGCGAAGTCAGATTGATCCAGGCCGTAGCCAGATTCGGATTGTGCTGCAAGGCGCGCTCGTAGGCAGCGACCGCCTTTTCGGTTTCATTCATCTGCTGCCAGATAAGTCCCAGATTGGCGTGCGCCTGCGCCGATTCCGGCTGGGTTTGGATCGCGCTTTCGTTCAGTTCACGCGCCTTAGCCAAATTGCCCTGACCAAAATATATAGCTCCAAGATTGATCAGCGTCTCGACATTCAGCGGATCGATCTCGTTCGCCTTGGTCAGGGCGGCGATCGCTTCGTCGATTCGTCCGATTTTCATGGAGACCAAGCCAAGATGATGAAATGCGACCACCGAATGGGGATTCTCCCGACACTGCTTTTCCAGCTCGGCGATAATCTCGTCCACGTTTTCCTTCACATCTTCCGCCATCGTTTTATCCTCATCCATCGCGGCAAAATCGCCGGAACATTCGTCTCATATCAGGACGCGCACCCACCAGAACCTGGTAGTATAGACATCTTTCGGCTTCCTGCAAAGACAAATCCCGCCCGGATAACCAGCGGCGAATCGCGCTCCTACCTGTCATATAAAATACTTAAATGAAAAATCGCCCAGCCTTGCATATCGCCGCGCCGACGGTTTATCGTAACTTTTTCACCCCTGCTCTGGCTGTTTATCCCACCATTCCTTTGTGGAGAAGCGCGTGAAGCTCCGGACAATTTTCATTCTTGCGTTCATGGGTATCTGTTGCGGCGTATCGGCGATTTTCACGATTTCACAGTACAGCGCCGCCGAGAAAGATTATGAACAAGCGTTGCGCCATAAGCTTGCCTTGCTGGTTGGCTTGGGCGCGCTCGCCATCGATGGGGATATGCACAAAACCCTACGCGACAGCGCCGCCGAGGGCGGCGAGGCCTACCAGAAGATTATGGCGAAACTGGAAAAAATCCGCCTCAGCGATCCAGACATTAGTTCAGTCTACACTATGCGCGAGCAGTCGGATGGCACGATTGTTTTCGTTGTTGACGCCAACGACGATAAAGACAAAATGGCCCATTTGGGGGAAGTCTATGATGACGTGACGCCCGGCCAGAAACAGTCCTTCAGCAAAAAGAGCGGCATCTCGATGGAGGATGATTTCTATACTGACAAATGGGGCACATTCCTGTCCGCCTACGCGCCAATCCTGACTAAGGACGGTCAACTTGACGGCATTGTCGCCGTTGATATTTCCATCCAGAACTACAACGAGGCGCTATCCCATCTGCTCCGCCGCACCCTGTTGCTGAGCCTGGTAGTGATTGTTGTCGGCGCGCTTGCCGCCTGCCTTCTCGCCTGGTGGATCGTCCGGCCTGTTGACGGCATCCTGGCCGCCCTCGGCAATGTCGCCGCAGGCGATCTGACAAAAAAATTAAGCACAAAAGGCGCGGGCGAGTTTGGCGATCTGGGCCGCTCGTTCAACAACTTTCTTGAGAAAATGCGCGGCTTTATCGGCCAGATATCCGAGCACTCCGGCCAGGTTGGCCAAAACGCCGGACGCCTGACCGATATTTCTGGCCGCATGTCGCAAAAGGCCAGCGAAACCGTGCAATCCAATCGCGGCGTTTCCCAGGCGGCAAAAGCTATGAGCGCGAATCTCACCGCCATTGCCGCCACCATGGCGCAATCAGCGGCCAACACCACGATGGTGGCCAGCGCCGCCGAAGAGATGTCGGCAACCATCGACCAGCTTGCCAAAAACGCCGACGAAGCGCACAATGCCTCGGCAAATGCGGTGCGTCAGGCCAAGACGGCGGGCGAAAAGATGGCAGTGTTAGGACAGGTAGCCGTAGCTATTGGGCAAGTTACAGAAACTATTACGGATATTTCATCGAAAACCAACCTTCTCGCCCTGAACGCCACCATTGAAGCGGCCCGCGCCGGTGAAGCAGGCAAAGGATTCGCGGTCGTCGCCGGAGAAATTAAAGAATTAGCCAGGCAAACGGCTCTGGCCACTCTCGACATCAAGAAGCGAATTGGCGATATTCAAGAGGTTACAGCCACCACGGAACAAGAAATCGGCGCCATCTCGTCCGCCATTGAAAACGTCAACAACACCGTCGCGGTTATCGCGGGCGCAGTCGGCGAACAGTCCGCCGCGACGCGGGAAATCGCCGCCAACATCTCGCGGCTTTCCCGTGGCGTGCAAGAGGTAAATGATAACGTTGGTCAAAGTTCGGCGGCGGCCGAGCGCATTGCGCGCGATATTTCCGCAGCCAACGATTCGGCGGGGGAAATCGCGGCGGATGGCGCTCAGGTGCGGGAAAGCGCCGGCAACCTACTGGCCATGGCCGATCAACTCAATGCCATCGCCGACACCTTTATCATCAAAAAAGATTGATTGGCCATTCGCTTCCATGCCAGCCGCCACCCTTTATCTTGTCGCCACGCCAATCGGCAATCTCGAAGACCTGACCTATCGGGCGACGCGAATTCTCGCCGAAGTCAATCTAATCGCCGCCGAAGACACGCGGCACACCCGCAAGTTACTCAATCATTACGGGATTTCCACGCCGCTGATCAGCTATTACCGCGAAAAGGAAATGAGCCGCGCGGGCGAATTGCTCACCCGTTTGCTGGATGGCGAAAGTATCGCCCTGGTGTCCGACGCCGGGACGCCGGGCATCGCCGATCCCGGCGCGGTTCTGGCGCAAAAAGCGCGTCAGGCTGGAATCCGCGTTTCGCCGATACCAGGCGCTTCGGCGCTCACCGCCGCCGTTTCCGTGGCCGGGATGACGCGGAGCGAATTTCTCTTTCTGGGCTTTCCGCCAGCAAAAGGCGGCGAACGCCGTAAATTTCTGGAATCAATGACTATATGCGCATGGCCCCTGGTCATGTACGAATCGCCGCGCCGTGTGCGACAACTGTGTTCCGACATGCTGAACCTTTGGGGCGACCGCCCGGCGATGGTGGCGCGGGAACTGAGCAAAACCTTTGAAGAGACGGAGAAATCGACGCTTGGCCAGCTCCTTGCCCATCCGATAATTGAAATTGAACGCGGCGAATACGTCGTCATCGTTTGGCCGATGGCCGCGCCGGAATACGAAGCTGACGACCTGGACACGTTGCTGCGTTGGCACCGCGACCAGGGCGAATGGTCACTGAAGGATGTGTGCCGCCGACTGGCCGCTGATTTGAACCGCTCGCGCACAGAAATTTACCAACGCGCTCTGATTATCTGGCAAGAGGAAAACGCTGATTAACACGTTAAGCGTTCAAATTATGGAAGCAGGGGCGGGTCGCGTCTCTGCTTCCACGCCTGGTCAATCTCTGTCGAACCAGGCGGGTTGAATCAGCATTTCCCAAAACCATCAGCCTTCGACGATATTGACATCAACGTGGCGGCGCACCAAAACCTTCTGCAAGCCACGCTGATTCTTCGTGTTGATGACCAGCGGCCCGGAAATATTGGCCGACAGGCCCTTTTCGCCCGTGGTTTGCGGCTTCGACAGCATCATCAGAACCGCCAATTGATTGGGGTCGTCGGCTTCAAGAATTTTCTGTTCCTCATCGGTCAGGGTGATGGTGTAGTTCAAACCAAAAATGGTCGGATCGACCAGCGTGAACGTCACCTTGGGATCATCCGCCGATTCCAGCCAATAGACGCTGTAATCTTTTTCCTCCTTATGGAAAATGCTGTACTTTGTGTAGCTTTCAAAACCGGGGATACCCAGCGGAAAATGTACGATTTTTCCCGCATCCGTTCCTTTGCCGCCGCAACAACACGCGCCCTGGCCCATAATGTCTCCTTTGGTTTGATGGTATAGGTGCTTCACCTGCAAGCTGTCAGAAAGGATAGCAAAATCGAGGCGGCAAGTTCAAGGCGGGCGCAAAAACAAGTTCACCGATCTGATCCTGACTAAAATTAAACCACAGTAAAAACCATGCGAGCCAGCCATATTCACGATGACTGGGGTGGGGCCTACATCCCGGAAATCCTGCATCAAACCTTTCTCGAATTAAACGAACAGGTCGGCGCCGCCCGCGCCGACGCCTCTTTCTGGGCCGAATACCAACGGCTGATGGCGGAATATTCCTGCCGCCCGACGCCCTTAACCTTTGCCGAAAACCTGAGCAAGCATTTCGGCGGCGCGCGAATCTATATCAAACGCGAAGACCTGAACCACACCGGGGCGCACAAAGCCAACAATGTCATCGGCCAGGGTTTGCTGGTTCAACGCATGGGCAAAAAGCGGGTCATCGCCGAAACCGGGGCCGGTCAGCACGGCGTGGCCTGCGCCACCATGGCCGCGAAATTCGGCTTCGACTGCGCGATTTACATGGGCGCGGTCGATGTGCAAAGACAGCGCCCGAATGTCTTCTGGATGGAAAAACTCGGCGCCAAGGTGGTAGCGGTTGAAGACGGGCAACGCACCTTAAAAGACGCGATCAACGAAGCCTTCCGCGATTGGGTGACGAATGTTGATACCACTCATTATGTATTTGGCACCGCCTGCGGCCCCGCCCCGTTTCCGGAGTTGGTGGCCTGGCTGCAATCAATCATCAGCAAAGAATCAATCATCCAGATCAGAGAGCGATGCGGCAAGCTACCGAAACGGATTTACGCCTGCGTCGGCGGCGGCTCGAACGCCCTCGGCGCGTTTTATGAATATCTGGATACGGATGTTGAATTGATCGGCGTTGAAGCCGGCGGCGACGGCCTATCGACCGGACGGCACGCGGCGCGGCTGGCCTCAGACGACGCATCGCCCGGCATCGCCCAGGGCTACAAAACCATGTTCCTGCAAAACGCCGACGGCCAGATGCGGGAAACCCATTCGGTGGCCGCCGGTCTCGATTATGTCGGCGTCAGCCCGATTCTCGTCGATCTGTGGCAAAAGAAGCGGGTGCGCTTCGAGGCCGCGACCGATACAGAAGTCATGGCGGCGCTGGATTTAACCGTGAAAAAAGAAGGAATCATCCCGGCTCTGGAATCGGCGCACGCCTTTGTCCAGGCCTTCAAGGAAGCGCCCTCGCTCTCGCCCGACGACGCCATCATCATCAACATGAGCGGACGCGGCGACAAGGATATTTTCACCATCGCCTCGGCTTACGACGACCCGTCATGGCGGGCGTTCATCATCGAAAAAGCTGCGGAATACCGTCAGGGAGGTCGCTGATGAAACTGCGCGCGGAAATAGAAAAGCGCCGGACGGCGGGAAGAATCCTGCTCATGACCCACATCGTCCTTGGCTACCCATCGTTTGCCGTCAACCGCCAGGTTATCGCCCAGATGGTCGAAAACGGCGTCGATTGCATCGAGATGCAGATTCCCTTTTCCGAGCCAATGGCTGACGGTCCGATAATCGCCAAAGCCTGTCAGGCCAGCCTCGCTTCCGGCTGCGCGGTCGCTGATTGTCTGGCCTTCGGCGCGGAAATGGCGGCGACGCATGGCATTCCTTTTTTGTACATGACCTACGCCAATATCATTTTCAAATACGGCTACCCGCTTTTCTTCGCCGAAGCCAGGGCGGCCGGCATCCAAGGCGTCATCGTCCCGGATATGCCGCCGGAAATGGATGACGGTTTTTTCGCGGCGGCCAAAGAAAACGGCGTCGCGCCGGTTCTGATCTTCGCGCCGACCTCGACCGACGCCCGCATGAAGGAACTGGCGCGTCACGCTGAAGGTTTTGTCTACTGCGCCGCCAGACGCGGCGTCACCGGGCGCAAATCGTCAATGGATGATCAAGTCCTGGCCTATCTGCGCCGCTGCCGCGCCACCACCGAGCTACCGCTGGCCGTCGGTTTCGGCATCCAGACAAAAGATGATATAGACGCGCTGACAGGCGTCGCCGACATGGCGGTCATCGGCTCGAAGACGATTCAACTGGTGGATAGCGCGGGCGCGGCGGCGGTCGGGCCGTTCATCGCCCAGTTGCGAGGGTAAAGGCGGCCAGCTTCGACGAAGCGACCAGGAACCGCCCATCCGGTTTGAGACAAAACCAACAAAAAAACAATGATGAAAAACAAGAACAAAGAGCTGGAAACTGAGGGAATCGTCTGGAATCTTACCGACTTATATCCAAACGACGCCGCGCTCGAAGCGGATGTTGATTGGTGCCGGGCGATGGCCACCGAACTAAACGCCCTGTGGCGCGGGCGCATGGTCGGGCTGAATGGCGTGGAATTATTCACCCTGGTCAGCGGTCTCGAACACCTTGACAGCCGCCTGGCCCGGCTCGAAGCCTATGCCTTTTTACATTTCTGCACCCAAACCGACGACGCCGAAGCCGGGGCGCTGCACCAGCGGATCAGCGAATTATGCAGCGAATGCGAGGCGGCGACGGTCTTTTTCCGGCTGGAATGGAACGCTCTGTCAGATGCCCAGGCGAATTCTCTGCTGGCAGCGGAGCGAGTCGCGCCCTATCGCCATTACCTGACTTCAATGCGCCGTTATGCGCCGCACCAACTTTCGGAAAGCGAAGAGACCATTCTGCTTGAGCGGCAACCGGTGGGTCGCGCCAGTTGGAACACGCTGTTTGAAAAGATATTCTCGCAAATGCGCTTCGGCCAATCGGGCCGCAGCGAAGAAGAAGTGTTGGCCGACCTGCATCAAGCCGACCGCGCCGTCCGGCAAAAAGCGGCAGCGGAGATGACGGCGGCGCTTGCCGCCAACAGCCATATTTTAACGCATATTTTCAACACCCTAGCCGCCGACAAGATGCTCGACGACAAGAAACGCCGCTACAGTGGCTGGCTTTCGGCGATGAACCTCGACAATCAGGTTGACGACGCCGTTGTCGAAACGATGCTCGCGGCGATCACTTCACGCTATGACGTGGTTATGCGCTATTACCACTGGAAGAAAAAGGTCCTCGCCTATGACCAACTCTTCGACTATGACCGCTACGCGCCGCTCCAGGGTCGCGAGACGGCGACAATTCCCTGGCCGCAATGCCGCGAAACCGTGCTGCGCGCCTTCGCCGATTTCTCACCGCAACTCCATGAAATAGCCAAGCGTTTTTTCACCGATGGCTGGATTCACGCGCCGCTGCGGGTGGGCAAACGCGGCGGCGCCTTCGCCCACCCGGTGACACCCGACGCCCACCCGTATCTGCTGGTCAACTACACTGGCGCCTGGCGCGACGTGGAAACCGTGGCCCATGAGATGGGACACGGCATTCATCAGGTGTTGGCGGCGGGCCAGGGCTTTTATGGCAGCGACGCGCCGCTGACGCTGGCCGAAACCGCCTCGGTTTTCGCTGAATTGCTGCTTTTCAACTACCGTCTGCGCAGCCTCGACGATCCGGCGGCGAAAAACGCCTGCGTCGCCGCCAAGCTCGAATCAATCTTCGCCACGGTCTTCCGGCAGACGGCGATGAACCGTTTCGAGGCGCGGATGCATGAGAGCCGCCGCGACATGGGAGAACTGAGCGCCGATGACTTCAGCCGCCATTGGCTCACGACCCAACGCGAGATGTTCGGCGACGCCGTTACCCTGACTGACGATTATGGCTACTGGTGGAGCTACATTCCTCACTTTCTCGCCACGCCGGGTTATGTCTATTTGTTCAGTTCCGTGCGATCATATTCCGATTCGTAGCTGGCCTTTATTTCAGGCGCAGGCTATACTGCGGGAAATGATTGAATCACATCGGAGGCAAAAAGATGAGTCATAACATTCACA
>JAITSS010000031.1 GCA_031287565.1 Desulfobulbaceae bacterium | reverse complement strand
AAACCATTATCGCTGAGCAAACTGGTTTTCCTGAAAGCGCCGCGCGCAATATGGAGGACGCCGAAGTCGAGCTGACTGGTGTGCAAGCGGATGATGATTTGGTTTTTCTGTGATCAAACGCTGAGGAAACGCGCCGCAGGCGAAATCGGGCGGCTGGGCTTCCACGAGGACGGGCCTTTGCGCCCGTCCTTTTTATTTTGTATCGTAGTCACCCTTTTTCAGACACCAGTCTATCGCAGTTATAAGCGGATGATTGCCGCTCCATCGGGCGGAATCGCCTATTGCCTCAGATGCGGCCCGTTCATCGCGACCGACATTTTCTTTTTCATTCACTATGATTGATTCCCTTCGCTCCGCTTTGTCCGGCGGCAAAAACCTGACCATGACCGGTTTGCGCGGCGCCAGTGTCGCCTATGTCGCCGGGCTGGTCGAGGGCCGCCCCTGCTGCTGCATATTGCCAGACAACCAGATGCTGCCTGGTTTTGAGCGCGACCTGCGCCTCCTCACCGGGCGGACGCTGATTGTCGTGCCGGGAAGCGACATCGCGCCCTACGCCCGCTTGTCGCCGGACGCCAGTGACGCGGCCTTGCGTTTGTCGGCCCTTTATCAAATGCTAACCGCTGAGAAAGACGCCATTATCCTCACCTGCGCCGAGGCGCTGGCCCGCCGCGCGCCGCCGCGAGAGGCCCTGTCGCAGCGAGCCGAGCTGGTCATCCAGGGGGAAGACGCGCCACAGGACGAATTGTTGCCGCGCCTGGTAGCCATGGGTTACGAGCAGGTGGCCCTGGTGCGGGCGGTGGGCGAATTCTCCGTGCGCGGCGGCATCGTCGATATTTTCCCGCCGCCCTTCCCCGATGATAAAGGTCGAATGATTACCGACCCGGTGCGCCTCGACTATTTCGGCGACATGGTTGAGTCGATTCGTATTTTTACGCCGATAAGCCAGCGCTCGCGGCAAGAACTCGACCATGCGGTGCTACTACCGGCGCAGGATATTGGCCTGGCTGGCGACGCCGCCGCCCGCCGCAGGCTGGCCGAACGCTTCCTTGACCTGAGCCGCGAGCGCGGTTGGGCGGCGGAAAGTAGCCGGGTTTTGGTTGAGCAGGTGGCCGCCGGTCTGCGTTTCGTCGGCATGGAAATGTTTTTACCCCTGTACTACCAGGGTGAAACGGCGTCGTTTTTTGATTATCTGCCGCCGGAAACCGTATTTTTTCTGCCGCAGCCAGAGGCGCTGAAACAGAACCTCGCCTTGATTGATGAGCGCATCCAGGCCAATTATCAAGAACGATGCGCCGTCGCCGAACCGGCGCTGCGACCGGAGGAAATTTTTCTCGGCCAAGCGGCAATCGCCGAAGCGCTCGCAGCGCGGCCCTCGATCCGCTGCACCGATTTTATCGCCCAGGATGAAGAAAACATCCTGGCCTTTCCCTGCGGCGATCATCAGCTCTTAAAGCAGCGCCTGCATCTGGCGCGACGACAGAAGGGATTGCTACCGGCGCTGCTTGAACAGCTCGGCGCATGGCGTGAAGCGGGCGAAACGGCCATCCTTTGTTGCCGCTCGCCAGAATTTTGCCAGGCTTTGGCCGCAATGCTCGCGAATTTGGATCATGCCGCCGAAATCCTCACGCCGCCGCTCGCGCTCGAAAGCCTGGCTGCCAGCGCGAGGCCCGGCGTGCTCTATCTGGCCGAAGCGCCGCTGACCCAGGGATTTTCCCTGCCGGAGCTGAAGCTGCATCTCTTGTCCGATGGCCAACTGTTCGGGGCCATGCGTCTGGGCGCGAAAAAGCGCGAGCGCAAAATTTTTTACGACCCGGAGCGTTTCGCCGAGTTGCGCCCTGGTGACGTCGTGGTGCACAGCGAGCATGGCCTAGGTCGGTATCTGGGCATGGAAACCATCACGGTCGCGGGCGTCACCGGCGACTTCATGCTCCTCGAATACCGCGACGGCGACCGGCTCTATGTGCCCGCCGACCGCCTGAACCTGGTTGGCCGCTACGAGGGTTTGTCGGATAACGAGCCGAAGCTTGATAAGCTCGGCAATTCGAGTTGGCGGCAAACCAAGGCCAAGGTCAAGGAAGAGGTCTGGAAGGTGGCGGGCGAGCTGTTGGACATTTACGCCCAGCGCGAATTGCGACAGGGACGCGCCTTTTCCGAACCGGCGGCGCTGTTCGCCGATATGGAGGAATCCTTCCCGTATGATGAAACGCCAGGCCAGGCCAAGGCCATAGCCGAGGTGCTCGCCGACCTGACCAACGACAAACCGATGGATCGCCTGGTCTGCGGCGATGTCGGCTACGGCAAAACCGAGGTGGCGATTCGCGCCGCCTTCAAGGTGGTGGAAGACGGGGCGCAGGTGGCGGTTTTAACGCCGACCACGGTCTTGTCCGAGCAGCACGCCAAGACCTTCCGCGAGCGGCTGGCCGGTTTACCGGCGCGCATCGCCTGCATCAACCGCTTCCGCAGCGCCAGCGAGCAGAAAAAAATCATCGCGGCGCTGAAGGCGGGCGAGATTGATATTGTCATCGGCACCCATCGTTTATTATCCAAAGATGTGCATTTTCGCGATCTGGGTCTCTTGGTCATCGACGAAGAGCACCGTTTCGGCGTCGCCCAGAAAGAAAAGATCAAAAAGCTGCGCGCCGAGGTCGATATTCTCAGCCTGACCGCGACGCCTATCCCGCGCACGCTGCAAATGTCGTTGCTGTCGATTCGCGATTTGTCGGTGATTTCCTCGCCACCGGAGATGCGCCTACCGGTGAAAACCTTTGTTTCGGCCTATGACGAGCTGGTAATCAAAGAGGCGATCAGCCGCGAGCTGCGCCGTCACGGCCAGGTGTTTTTCATCCACAACCGCGTGCGCTCAATCCACCGCGTCGCCGCCAATATCCAGAAGCTGCTGCCGGAAGCCCGCCTGGCCGTCGCCCATGGTCAGATGAGCGGCAAAGAGCTTGAAGAAATCATGGTGCGCTTCGTCACCGGCCAGATTGATGTCCTGGTCTGCACGACGATTGTCGAATCCGGCCTGGATATTCCCTCGGCCAACACCATCATCATCAGCCGCGCCGACATGCTGGGTCTGGCGGAAATTTACCAGTTGCGCGGGCGAGTTGGGCGCTCCTCGACCCAATCTTACGCCTATCTTTTAGCGCCGTCGCTTGACAGCCTCTCGAAAGAAAGTCGCGATCGTTTGCAGGCCCTGATGGATTGCGGCGAACTCGGCGGCGGCTTTAAGCTGGCGATGAGCGATTTGCAGATCAGAGGCGGCGGCAACTTATTGGGCGTATCGCAGAGCGGCCACATCGCCGCCATCGGTTACGATTTGTACCTCGACTTGTTGCAATCGACGGTGGCCGATCTCAAAGCGAAAAGCATGTCACAGGCGGCTGAAACCGGGCCGGGCATCGACCCGGAAATCAACATCCGCATCTCGGCCTATATCCCAAACGATTACATTGCCGACGCCAGCCAGCGATACATCATGTATCGGCGACTGGCCGCCTTGGCCCAGGCCGACGACGAGCGGCAGAACGACCTGGCGGCCGAGCTTATCGACCGCTACGGCGCGATCCCCGACGAAGCGGCCAACCTCCTGCGCATCGTCGCCCTGCGCCGCCGCCTGATTCGGCTGGGCTGCCTGAAACTTGAGCGCGGCCCGGACAATCTGGTCTTCACCTTCGCCAGCAACACCCCGGTAAGGCCGGAGCGCCTGGTCGCCTTCGTCGCCCAGGCCAGCTCACGCAAAAAAGGCCTGTCGCTGAAACTGACCCAGGACGGACGCCTGGTCGTGCCGCTGCAAAGCGGCGCGCCGGAGGCGATCTTGGCGGCGGTGGACACCGTGCTCAACCGACTGGCCCAACCATGAAGGCCGCGCCTGTTTTGCCCCAACCCCCGGTTTCATATCTACTACTTGACCTCGATGGCACCCTGCTTGACGCCCATTTTGATGATTATTTCTGGGAAGATTTTTTGCCGAACCTCATCGCCAAACGCGACGGGATGACGCCCGACGCGGCCAGGGAAAAGCTTTTGACCCTGTACAACGAGGCCCGCTGTTCGTTGCGCTGGGCCGATGTCGAATACTGGTCCGAGCGCCTGGCCGTCGATATTGTCGCCTTAAAGCGGCGGCAGGCGCATCTGATTCGCCCGCACGACGGCGCGCTCGATTTTCTGGCTCGCATCGAAAACCTGGGCGCAAACCGCGTCTTAGTCACTGACGCCCACCCGAAGACCCTGGCCCTGAAGCTGGAAAAGGTGGATATTGGGCGATTTTTTGATACAATCATTCGCGCTGAAGACCTGGGAGCGGCCAAGACCGAAGCGCTCTTCTGGCAGCGGCTGGCGGCCATGGGCTACGACCTGGGCCGCTCGTTTTTGATCGATGACAACCTGGCGGTCCTGCGCCAGGCGCGGCGTCAGGGTGTCGGGCATTGCGCGCATGTCACCCGGCCCAATTCCCGCCGCCGCGCCCAAGCCACGTCCGAATTTTTCGCGGTGGCCTCCGTCGCCGATTTGTCATCGCCGACCTCCATGCCATTTTTGCGGGTTTCGCCAAAGGAACGCCCATGAGCCGATGTATCGCCCTGTGTTTGTTGTGTTTATCGCTTGCCGCGCCCAGCCAGGCCGCGCCGCTGACCTACGCCTGGCTGGGCGGCGAAAGCGGTATTTTACGAAACAGCCTGCCCGCCGTGTTGCTGGCCGCCGGTCGCGCTGACGCCACGCATCTCAAGGTGGTGGCGACCAGGGACGATCAGTTGCTGCTGGCCGAAACGCCGGATCTGACCCGTTTTACCGATGTGGCGGCGGTGTTCCCCGACCGGCTGCGCGAAGACGGTTCCGCCGCGAGCCTTGATTTCACCCTGGCTGAAATTCGCCGTCTGCGTCGCCTGCCGAAAAGCGCGGACGGCGCCAACCAGTCGGCCTTGCCGTCCGGTCTTTCCACCCTGGAAGAAGCGCTGGCCCTTAGTCAAGTCATGGCCACTCGCCTTGGCCAGGCCCCAACTTTCATCATCGAACCAGTCGAACCAAGCTGGCATCGTCAGAGCGGCAAAGACCTGAGCCAATTCCTGTTGCAGCGCCTCGACCAACTGAAAATCGCTCCGGACGACAGCCACATCATGTTCATGTCGGAAGATGGCGCCGAGATGCAGCGGCTGGCTAAAGAGCTGTTGCCAGAAGCCGGGCGCAAACACCGTTTGATTCAAATGATTGGCCCAGAGCCGCCGCCCAAGACCGACGAGGCGAGCGGTCAACCGCCGGTACCGGATGTCAACGAATGGGCCTTCACCCAGTTGGGATTGCGGGTCATCGCCGGGTATGCCTACGGCGTCGCCATCGACAAAAGCCGTTTGGTCACGCCGCAGGGCACGCCAAGCCAAGGCGAATATCTGGCCAGAGCAAAAAAACTCGGCCTGTTGGTTTTTGTCTATCCAATCGCCCCAAATGATGCCATTAAGCGGATCAGCGCCGCAGTAACGCCAGCCGCGCCGCCTCAAGCGACATCCGACAAAGGCGAAACGCCGCCCAGCGAAATCCAACCAACTCTTGCGGTGGAAACGGTGTCGTCGATTGATTTTTTCAGCAAAAGCATCGGCGTCGATGGTCTGTTTTATAGTCAACTGCCCGATGCGCCAAACGCTCTGGAAGCGGCAGCCCCAGCCGATACGGTCGAAGCCGGGCCAGGCGACGGAGCGGGCAAATGAGCGGCGGCGTTTGGTAAGAATTATTCTTATCGCCGCTTGACCGGCTTCGGTCTACCCTCTATTGTAAGAAGGTTGGCCCGCCCGGCGTGGGTGGGCCGACCGCATGTCCGCCAATCAGAAAACAGGAGGAGGAAGCATGAAGAAAGCGCTGATAGTGTACGTCAGTAGAACCGGAAAGACCAAAGCCATGGCCGAATATCTGGCCGAGGGTTTGCGGATGGCCAGTTGCCAGGTCGATGTCAAAAAGATCGCCGATATTGATACCGGCGCCCAGATGGCCGGGTATGACGGCTATCTGTTCGGTTGCCCGACCTATCATAAAGATATTACCGAAGGCATGAAGAAATTTCTCTTCAAAGCCAAGCTGGCGGCCCTGGACGGCAAATGCGGCGGCGCCTTTGGTTCACACACCCACAGCGGCGAAAGCCCGGTCATCATCTATGAAACAATGCAGTATGTCTGCAACATGAAGATGACCGACCTCGGCCCGTTGCGCCTGACTGAAGCCATGGTCGGCACCGCCGAAGGCGCAAAAGCCTGCCAGGAATACGGCAAAGCCTTCGGCGAAAAACTCTGAGATTTGATTCCCTGTTTGATGGTTTCTGGGGCGGCTTGCGGGCCGCCCTTTTCTTTTTTTCGCGCCCCGAAAATGTCCGCCAACTGTCCGATTTCGCTGTTACGTCTGCTGCAACTGGTCAGCCCGACCCTGCCGGTGGGCGCATTCAGCTCATCGCAGGGCTTGGAATGGGCGGTGGAGCAAGGTTGGGCGCATGATGAAGCCTCAGCCCACCTCTGGATTTCCGGCCTGCTGCGCCATTCGACGGCCACGCTGGAAGCGCCGCTTATCGCGGCGGTGATGGCGGCTCACGACCATATCGACGAAGTGCGCCGCTTCAATGCGGAGTTCCTCGCCTCGCGGGAAAGCGCCGAACTCCGCGCCGAATGCCTGCGCATGGGCTATTCGCTGGCGCGTCTGGCCTCCGAGCTACCCGAATTGGCCAACATTGATGGAATCGCGACGCCTGAATTCGCCTATCCCACCGTCTGGGCTTTGATCGCCGCTGCCTGGGATATTGAGATAGCCACTGCCGTGCCCGCCTATCTTTTTTCCTGCTGTGAAAATCAGGTGACGGCGGCGGTGAAGCTGATTCCACTGGGGCAGTCAGCCGGACAGCGGATTTTGTCGGATTTGGCGCGCCAGATACCGGCGCTCGTCGCCAATACCGCGCCGGAATCAGCCTGGAACGCCTTGGCGCCGGGCCAGGCGATCGCCAGTTGCCGCCACGAAAGTCAATACTGCCGCCTGTTCCGCTCCTGATTTTTTTCGTCTTCTCATCACTATCCTCGCCATGCAAAAACAAATCACAGCGCCAAAAATGACGAAAGGCCCGCTACGGGTCGGCATCGGTGGGCCGGTCGGTTCCGGCAAAACGGCCCTGACACTAGCCTTGTGCCGCTCCCTGCGCGACAGCCATCAATTGGCCGCCGTCACCAACGACATCTATACCGCTGAAGATGCGCGTTTTCTGGTCGATCACGCCGCCCTGCCGCCGGAACGCATCCTCGGTGTGGAAACCGGCGGCTGCCCGCACACGGCCATTCGCGAGGACGCATCAATCAATCTGGAAGCGGTGGCGCGGCTCTGCGACAAATTCCCCGATCTCGACCTGATCTTCATCGAATCGGGCGGCGATAACCTGGCCGCCACCTTCAGTCCGGAACTGGCCGATTTCACCATTTTCGTCATTGACGTCGCCGCCGGTGATAAAATCCCCAGAAAAGGCGGGCCGGGCATCACTCGCTCCGATCTCCTGGTGATCAACAAAATCGACCTCGCGCCTCTGGTCGGCGCCTCGCTTTCGATAATGGAGCGCGACGCCCAGGCCATGCGCGGCGCGCGGCCCTTCGTTTTCAGCAATATGCGACAAGGAATCGGCCTGGATGCAATCATCGGCCACCTGACGCCTTTGCTGTAAAAAACGCATGTGCGGAATGCGGCTGATGCCATGATTGCCGCCTCTTTCCTGGCAAAAGCGTGGGAACAGGCTACAATGAAATGCCGCCTGTCCCAACCTGTAGCAGGTAGACGCGACAAGGGCAGGCCAAGCGCTTGCGGCCTGGCAAAAATTTTCCCGACCGCCACATCACAGGATGTTCCACGATGTACAACCAGATATTTCTGTTTTTGCCCGCGATCTTCGTCTTCAGCGTCAGCCCGGACGTCGAAACACCCTGGCTCGCGCCGCTACCGACACTGGCCCTTTTCGCCACTCTGCTCACAGCCTGGACGTTTTTTTGTCGGCGGCAATTCGCGGGTGTCCGCAGGGATGGCGCCTGGTTCCGCCAGGAAAAACGCCTGACCATTCTATCCCTGCCGCTCTACTGCGCCCTGGTCTACGGCTGTGACCTGCGCCATTATCTCGGCCTTCTCGACCTGGGCGGAGAGGCGCCGTCAGTGGTCAATATTTTGGGTCTGGCGGTATTTTTTCTGTGTTTAGCGCCGGTCTGGGAGGCGGCGCGACCGAGCTATCAACGAATATTCGCCGCCCGCTACTCACGGCGTGGCTTTTTCTGGCTGCACTGCCGCGCCCATCTGCCCATCGTCCTGCCGTGGATCGCGCTGTCGCTGGCCTCGGACGCCGTTTCCTTGCTGCCTGTTCCTGGCCTGCATCGAGCGCTCGCTTCCGCCTGGGGCGATTTCCTCTTCTTCTTCCTTTTCGTCGTCGTCATCGCCATCTTCATGCCGCCGCTGGTGCGCCGACTCTGGGCCTGCAAAGCTCTGCCAAATGGGCCGCTGCGGCGCGAACTGGCGGAATTCTGCGCTCGGCAGGGCTTCCGCGACGGCATCTTCATCTGGCCGCTGTTTGAGGGCCGCATGATGACGGCGGCAGTCATGGGCATCGTCCCCGGATTGCGCTTCATCCTGCTGACACCGGCCATGATCGAAAGCGTCAGCCGCGACGAATTGTTCGCGGTGCTGGCCCATGAACTGTCCCACGTCAAACACCATCATCTCATCTGGTACGTGTTGCTGCTGGCCGCATTCAGCGCCTTGATGGGCGCTCTCTCCGACCCGTTTCTGCATTTCATCCTGCCAGCCGCCCGGCTGGAACAGCTACTGGCCACAACCAGCATCACCCCGGCGACCTACATCACCATCAGCCAGTCGCTGCCGATTCTGATCGGATTGCTGTTGTTTTTCCGCTTCGTCTTCGGCTGGTTCATGCGCAACTTTGAACGCCAGGCTGACCTCGGCGTCATAGCGATGATCGGCGATGGCCAGGCGCTGCGTTCCACCTTTGAACAACTGGCGGCAACGGGCGGCGACAAAGAACAAGCAAACTGGCACCACTTTGGCCTGGGCGAACGCATCCGGGCCATCGAGGCCGCCGAACGCGACCCGGCCTACATCATCCGCCACAATCAAAAAACACGGCGCGGCCTGGGCCTCTATTTCCTCGTGATCGCCTTGCTTATCTGCCCACTCGGCCAGGCAAACGGCCAGCATGAAATCGCCTATGAAAATGCGATAGGTTCCGGCCTATTGCAGCGGCAAATCCGCCTGCATCCACAGGATGCGCGCCCAGCGCTGGCCCTGGCTGATTTTCAGGCGCGGCGCGGCCTTGAGCGCGAAGCCAGAGACAGCTACGAACGTGCCCTGAACACCTTCCCGGATATGGTGGAACTCTTGAATAATTTCGCCTGGTTTCTTGTCACCAGCCATGACGTGGCGCTGCGCGACCCGGCCCGCGCCCTCAGCCTGGCGCGGCTGGCGGTGGTTCTGCATCCGACGGGTAATGTGTACGACACCTTGGCCACCACCTACTGGGCCAATGGCCTAACTGACATGGCGACCGAAACTGAGCTGCGAGCCATCGCCGCCAACCCTGGAAGACGCCAGGAATATCTGCGGCAATTGGCCAGGTTCCGTATCATGACCTATGAAGAATCGCTGGCGCGGCCCGCGCCACGACCGGAGACAAACCCATGAAATTCCTCGAATCCGACGCTCTGCTTGATCTGCTCATCAAATATCGCCTCTTAACCAAAGAACAGCGGGCGCTGGTCGAACAGGAAAAAGGCAAGGCGCGCCAGAAGCTCGCCCGGCGGATGCAGAAAGACGGTAGCGCCGAGAAACCCGATCTCGTCGATGTGCTCGTCGAGATGCAGATTCCTTGCGTGGCCAGGAATAATCAGATTCTCGATGAGGAGCTGATTATGCGGCTGGTGGCGGCGGCGCATAATCTACCCTTCAAAAAACTCGATCCCTTAAAGCTCGATGTCGAGGTGATTACCAAAACCCTGCCGCGCAACTTCGCCATACGCCACTTCATTCTGCCCTTCGAGCTGAAAGACGGCGTTCTGAGTCTTGCGACCTATCATCCGGATAACAAATCGGTCCTTTCCGATGTCGAACAGGCGAACAAGGTCAAGGTTGTTCCCTACATCACAACCAAATCCGACATTCGCCGCATCCTCTCGGAATCATTTGGTTTTCAGAAATCGATCAGCGCCGCCGAAGACCAACTCAACCTGAATGGCCACGGCGGCGATATTTCTTTGGAAATCGGCAATTTGGAACGCTATGTGCAAATCTCTTCCAACAAAGAGATTTCCTCATCCGACCAACATATCAAAAGCGCGGTCAACCATATCCTGCAAAGCGCCCTGGAGCAGCGGGCCAGCGACATTCATATCGAGCCGAAACGCGACACCAGCCTGGTGCGCTTCCGCATCGACGGCATTCTGCACACCATTTATCGCCTGCCAATCGCCGTGCATCCGGCGCTGATCGCCCGCGTCAAATTTCTGGCCCGTCTCGACATTGCCGAAAAACGTCGCCCCCAGGACGGGCGCATCAAAATCGGCCTCGGCGCCGACCGCGATGTGGAAATCCGTGTCTCGACGGTGCCAGTGTCGTTCGGCGAAAAGATGGTCATGCGCCTGCTCGACCCAACGATGATGTTTCAGAATATCAGTCAGATCGGCTTTTCCGAGCGCGATCTCAAGGTGTTCAAATCGTTCATGGACGCGCCGCACGGCATCGTCCTCGTCACCGGCCCGACCGGCAGCGGCAAATCGACAACGCTTTATTCGGCCTTAAAAGAAATCGCCACACCCGACATCAACATCACCACCATCGAAGACCCGGTGGAAATGGTGCATGAGGAATTCAACCAGATCGCGGTGCAGCCGCTGATCGACGTGACCTTTTCGACGATTTTAAGAAATATCCTGCGCCAGGATCCGGATGTCATCATGATCGGCGAAATCCGTGACTATGAAACGGCGGCGCACGCGGTGCAAGCGGCAATGACCGGGCATCTGGTTTTTTCAACCCTGCACACCAACGACGCGATCCTGGCCATCGACCGCCTGCGCGATCTCGGCCTGCAACCCTTCATGATCGCTTCGACCCTTTTGGGCTGCATGGCCCAACGCCTGGTGAAAACCATTTGTCCCGACTGTAAAAAAAGCTATCAGGCTGATACCGCGACGCTTATCGCCGCCGGTTTCCCGGTGCGCCCCGGCGAAACCATCAAGCTGTATCGCGGCGAAGGCTGCCGCGAATGCCGTAACACCGGCTATAAGGGTCGTTGCGGCATTTTTGAGATTTTTCCGCTGTCGTCCGAGTTGCAACAGTTGGTCGCATCCGGCGGCCACAGCCACCAGATGCGCGAACTGGCCTTGAAAGAAGGCATGACCACCCTGCGTCAGGATGCCTGGCGCAAAATACTGTCCGGCGTCACCACCTTGGAAGAAGCAATGCGGGTGACGACCGCCTGAGGCTGTGCCGCAGCCTTGACAAGGACGGTGGGAAATGCCAAAGAATGACGAAAAATCGGCGCGGCTTGCGCGGCGGCGAATGCAAATGAGAGTAAAATGGGTATAAAAATTGTTGGGCAAAATAAAAAGGCGCACCATGACTACTTCATCGACGCCACCTACGAGGCGGGGATGGTATTATCCGGCCCAGAGGTGAAATCGCTGCGGGCCGGCAAGGTCAACCTGCGCGACGGCTACGCCCAGATCGACGCGCGCGGCGAGCTTTTACTGTACAACGTCCATATTTCCTTCTACACCTTCGCCACCCACAATCCCAACGAGCCGCTCCGAGTGCGGAAATTGCTCCTACATAAACAGGAAATCCGCAAACTGATCGGTAAATTAAAGGAACGCGGCCTTGCCCTTATCCCGTTGAAGATATACTTTAATGAACGAGGCCGAGCTAAAGTCGAGCTGGGCCTGGCCCGGGGCAAGAAACAATATGACAAACGCGCCACTCTGAAAGAGAAGGAAAGCGACCGCGAGGTGCAGCGCGCCCTGCACCAGAAAAATCAATAGCCGATATGTGAGGGGGCGAAACGGCTTCGACGGGGATGTGTAAGCTCCACGCAGCATGCCGAGCTTCTATCAGCTCGTAAAACCGATAGAGGACTCTATAATCGCCGACGATTATAACTACGCTGTAGCCGCTTAATCGCGGTCATACAGCCGTCCCACCAGCCTTCGTCCGTGAGGCTGGGTTCGGGGCGTCGAATCAGCGGACTGGTTGGTTGCCGGTGACTGCCCGGTAATTAGCGAGAACTTAAGTAGTCTAGCGCCTGCCCCGCTCTGACCTCGCGGCATGGCAGGCGCGAAATCCAAGTCGGGGTCTAAGCATGTAGAAACGGGAGGGGAGCATTTTCGGACGCGGGTTCAACTCCCGCCGCCTCCACCATTTAGAAAAGACAAACCCGTCTCTCTGGGTAATTCTCCGGGGTGACGGGTTTTCTTTTTCCCCTTGTTTCTATTGCTCCACCAACTAAATATCGAAAATGGCGCGACTTATAATATTGATTTTACGTAATTCTTTGTTCATAATTTACCAGGATTTAAGTGGTGGATCAATAAAGGGTTTGCGCCCGCTTCACATCTTTCCAAAGCAAGGAAATTCACGCAATGGACATCCCACGGATATTCAACATCACGGAGAGTGCGCACCGCATCCATAACCCGTTCACAACTGAAAAGTTTGCCACTCTCGGTGCTGCCTTGCGCCTGGAGCCAGAGGATCGTGTTCTGGACCTCGGCAGCGGTTCGGGTGAGATGCTGTGTACTTGGGCACGCGACCACGGCATTGTCGGCACCGGTATCGACATGAGTCCGTTGTTCACCGAACAGGCGAAACAGCGTGCTGAAGAACTCGGAGTTACCGATCAAGTCCAGTTCATTCATAACGATGCAGCGGGTTACATCTCTGACGAGAGAGTTGACGTGGCCGCTTGTGTCGGGGCTACCTGGATTGGCGGAGGAGTCGCTGGCACCATCGAACTTCTTGCGCGAAGCCTGCGCGCTGACGGAATCATTCTGATCGGCGAGCCTTACTGGCGACAATGGCCGCCAACGGAAGATATCGCCAAGGGGTGTCTAGCCAACGCGATCTCTGACTTCCTTGTGCTGCCAGAACTGGTCGCATCTTTCGGTCGCCTGGGCTACGACGTTGTTGAAATGGTGCTGGCCAACCAGGACGGTTGGGACAGGTACGAAGCGGCCAAATGGCTGACCATGCGCCGATGGCTTGAAGCCAATCCCGATGATGTATTGGCCCAAGAGGTGCAATCCAAATTGGCCTCGGAACCTGAGCGCCACGCTGCTTACACACGCGAATATCTTGGCTGGGGAGTGTTCGCGCTGATGCCACGGCTCCGCCTCAAGCAGGTCTAACAATTCATTCAAACCGCCGCCGACGCGGCGCGACTTACTTCAGGTGTTCGGCATCGCGGATTACGCCCGCGCCAAACCACTGATGGGGCCTTGCGGCCTTGACTTTCGCAAGGCTCTCGCCTATTGTCGGCCTGTATTCATCGTGGTTTTGCGCTTTCGCGTCGCGGCCTGCGCGGGCGGCGTTTTCTTGCATCGGGGGGTGCGCTATGTTCGGATTGGGAATGCCGGAGCTGTTGGTTATTCTGGTCATCGTGGTGATTATTTTCGGAGCGGGCAAATTGCCGGAAATCGGCGCCGGTCTCGGCAAAGGCATCCGTAATTTCAAGGACGCCACCAAATCCGAGGAAGCGAAAAAACTCGAAGAAGGCAACCCACCGGAAACGAAGTAATATTTGACCGCTGACCACGGATTTATCCCGTCAAACGCCGACTCCGGCGCTTGGCCCCTTTCCCTTGACTTTCCCAATATTTTTCTATATAGCACTTGCCCCGGCTTGGCCGACCCGGTCGCGCCGCGCCGTTCCGGTTGTCCATGTCCCCGGAAGACCGGCCTTTTTCACCTTCAGGAGATACCATGTGCCGCCTTGCCCTGAAAACCGCCAACACGCCCTTTTCGCCCTATACGGTGTTGACCGCCATGGAGGCGATGCGCGAGGGTTACGACGGCTCCGGCCTCGGTTTGTTGTTGCGCGGGCTGGAGTTTGAAGATTTCAAATACGACGCGAAATTTCCCATCCTCTCCGGCATCGCCCACACCAAGCAGGCGGAAACCCGGCTGGATGAGTACATGGACGCTCATGGCTACGAGCTGAAATACGACCATCGCTTCGCCATGAAAGACGGCATCATCACCGAGCCGGGGCGCTATCGCTATTTCCTGCGCGCCTATCGGATGCCGGAAGCCTTCAAAAGCAAGTCACAAGCCGCAAAAGAGGAAGAATTGCTGCGCGCGAGGCTGGCCTTGCGTCAGTTGGGCGCGGCGAGCGGCGATCTGACCGTATTCTCGTTCTATCCCGACGTGGCGATCATCAAAGAAGTTGGCTGGCCGATGCAGATCGGCGAGGCCCTTTCTTTATGGGATAACCAAATACAATCGCGGGTCTGCATGGCCCAGGGGCGGCAGAACACCAACTACGGCATCAATCTCTACGCCTGCCATCCCTTTTTTATTCAGGGCATCGCGACCATGACCAACGGCGAGAATACCGCCTTCGTGCCGATTCGCGATTGGCTGATCGGGCGCGGTTTCCCCGGCTATATCGGCTATGAAAGTGATTCTGAAGTGTTCACCCATTTGTTGCACTACACGCTGAGGCATCTGGATTTGCCGCTGGCGGCGTATAAGCACATCATCACGCCGCTTAGCATCAAAGAACTTGACAGGCATCCGCAGGGTGAATTTCTGAAAGGCTTGCGCACGTCCTGTCGCCGCCTGATCATCGACGGCCCGAACGCCGTCATCGGCACGCTGCCCGATGAAACCTGCCTGCTCGTGATGGATCATAAAAAGATGCGTCCGGCCATTGTCGGCGGCCACGACGGCGAATGGGCGATCACCTCCGAATTGTGCGGTCTCGACGCCCTGATCCCTGACCGCGACCGCTCTTTGGATTTTCAGCCGATGCGCGAACATACCGTCGTCATTCCTCCCCAGCGTAAGGAACTTGTCATATGGTCTCAACTCGATCCACTGCCCGAACTCTCATACGCCCAAGCAGCCTGACCTACGTTGATTTTCCCTGGATCATCGAACACCGGGAAGACCGTTGCACCCTATGCGGCCAATGTACCTCCGTCTGCCCCAGGGAAGCGATTCATCTGGCCTACCGACGCAAACGGCAGCCAAATTTTGAGGTGTTCGGCCAGAAGCGTGGTAGCGAATTCGGCGTGTTCACCGGCATTAAACAAGAAACCCGCATGGCCAATTCGTGTATCGGTTGCGGCATGTGTGAGATGGTCTGTCCAAACGACGCGATCCGTCCCGTACCGAACGATAACGAGCACCGTAGCCTGTTCTTCCGCAATCTGAATGGCGACAGTTACAAGCGCGGCGGCAGGCGCAATCAGACTGGGCCAACGCTTTTGGACCGGATTTTGTTTGACCGCATTTCGATGCTGACTGACCCGGCTCTGGACGCCGGTCGCCACGAATTCACCGTGACGACCACTCTGGGCCGGATGCTGCCGCCGGATGAATTCCTGTCGCGGATGCGCCAAGGCGAGTGGATTCCGCCAACCCGCGAGATTTTCCCTTTCATCATCGGCTCGATGTCATTCGGCGCCTTATCACCCAACATGTGGCTGGGCCTGCTGCAAGGCGTCGCCTACTGCAACGAAGTGCTTGGTTTGCCGGTTGTCATGTGCACCGGCGAAGGCGGTTGTCCGCCCTGGATTCTGAAAAGTCCCTACCTGAAATATATCATCTTGCAGATCGCCTCCGGGTATTTTGGCTGGGATGAAATCATCCGCGCCATTCCGGAGATGCAGTGCCTGCCAGCGGCCATTGAAATCAAATACGGCCAGGGCGCGAAACCCGGCGATGGCGGTTTGCTCATGTGGCATAAGGTATCGACATTAATTGCCCGTCTGCGCGGCGTGCCGCCGGGCGTTGACCTGCCATCGCCGCCGGTGCATCAGACGCTCTACTCGATTGAGGAAAGCGTCATGAAAATGGTGCAGACACTATCCATGGCCTTTGACAACAAAGTGCCGGTCTATCCAAAAATATCCGCCTCGACCTCGGCCAAATCGGTTTTGAACAATCTGGTGCGCAACCCTTACGCCGGCGGCATGGTGATTGACGGCATCGACGGCGGCACCGGCGCGGCTTACAACGTCTCAATGGACGCCACCGGCCATCCCATCGCTTCCTGCCTGCGCGAGTGCTACCTTGACCTGGTGCGTCAGGGCAAGCAGAGCGAAATTCCGCTGTTCGCCGCTGGCGGTATCGGCAAAAACGGCAATGTCGCTCAGAATGGCATGGCCCTGATTATGCTCGGCGCGTCCGGCGTGCATCTCGGCAAATACATCATGCAATCGGCGGCGGGTTGCCTCGGCAATGAGATGAACCGTTGCAACGTCTGCAATCTGGGTATTTGTCCGAAGGGCATCACCAGCCAAAATCCAAAACTCTATCGTCGCCTTGATCAGGATCAGGTGGCCGAGCGGCTGGCCGAGACCTTTCAGTCGATCAACACCGAAGTAAAAAAAATCATGGCTCCGTTAGGGCGCTCGCAGAGCTTGCCCATCGGCATGTCCGACGCCATCGGCATTAACGACCAGGCGGCGGCTGAGCGCCTGCATATCAAATATTTGTGTTAAGACGGAACGGACTGAAGGCGTTTCCCGCCTTTTCGTCATAAGGAGCAACCAGTGACCACGCCACTCATCAAAGGCCGCGACGAACAGGGGCGGCGAATCGGCTCGATGGATTTTGAGAAACTGATTCGCGAAGCCGCGCGTACTTCTTCCGCCCTCTCTTTAGAGGTCTACGGCCAGCACAATATCGGCATCCGCCTGCAACGTCCGGATGGTTTGCGTATCAACGTCAAAGGGCCGTCCGGCCAGCGCCTCGGTTGCATGGGAATGCCGGGAACCAACATCGTCTGCGATGGCTCAACCTCGGATGATGTCGGCTATCTGAATATCGGCGCCGAGATCACCGTTTTGGGCAACGCCACCAACGGCGCCTGCAACGCCATGGCGGGCGGCAAAGTTTTTATCGGCGGCTCGACCGGCGCTCGCGGCCTGACCATGACCAAGTGGAATCCTGACTATGCTCGCCCGGAACTGTGGGTGCTGGGTTCGGTCGGCGATTCCTTTGCCGAATTCAACTGCGGCGGCGTCGCTGTCGTTTGCGGTCTTGAGGCAAAAACCCCGAAGAATGTGCTGGGCTACCGGCCCTGCGTCGGCATGGTTGGCGGCTGGATTTTTTTTCGCGGCGAGATCGATGATTCCTACGCCAAAAACAGCGCCAGACTGGCCGCGCCGAATGATGAGCAGTGGCAGTGGTTGTGCGAGAATCTGCCGATTTTTTTGCAAAACATCCGGCGGGAAGAACTGCTTGATACTCTTTTGCGGCGCGACGAATGGCAAATGCTTATCGCCGTCACACCACAAGAACGCGCCCAGATCCAGGCCGGGCCGATGCCAATGGCCGAGTTCCGGCAGAAACACTGGAACCGGGCCTTCGGCGGCGATCCGTTGCGCGACATCGCGCCGGGTCTTCTTCGTGGCCACATTCCGGCCATTGTCCAGGGTGAGTTGCGGCGCAAGAAACCCTGGTGGATCAACCGTGAATCCGCCGCCCCCTGCGCTTATTATTGCCCGATTCATATCCCGACCGGCGAGCGCCTGCGTCTGATCCGCGAAGGCAAGGTGGCCGATGCCTACGAACTGCTGTTGCGCCATACGCCACTCCCCGCCTCGGTCTGCGGCGCGGTCTGTCCACAACCCTGCATGGATAATTGCTCGCGCGGCCAGGTCGATGAAGTCATCGTCATGCAGAGCCTAGGACGGGCGGTCGGCGAAGTGGAAGCGCCCGCGTCCGCCTCGTCCACTGGCAAAAAGGTGGCGATCATCGGCGGCGGCCCGGCGGCCATGAGCGCCGCCTGGCAGTTGGCCTTGGCGGGCATTGAAGCGCATATTTTTGAGCAAGACGACAAAATTGGCGGCAAGCTGGCGCAGGTCATCCCGTGGGAGCGTCTGCCGCGTCAAACCTGGGAAAAAGAAGTGGAACGCTTCCTAGCCATGCCGGGCGTCAACGTTCATTTGAACAGCGCCATGACCAAGGAAAAGTTCCTGGAATTAAAAGAAAATTACGATTTCGTCATCGTCGCCGCCGGAACGCATGAGCCGCGCCGCCTGAACTTTCCCGGCAGCGAGCGGGTGATTCCGGCCCTTGATTTCTTAAAAACCAGCAAAAGCGCGAACCCGATGCCGGTCGGCAAGCGGGTGGTGATCATCGGTGCGGGCAACGTCGGCTGCGATGTCGCTTACGAAGCCTATCAACTGGGCGCGGAAACAGTGACGCTCGTTGATATTCAGAAGCCTTTGGCCTTCGGTAAAGAGCGGGAGAATGCCGAGAAACTGGGCGCGACCTTCCGTTGGCCAGTCATCACCAAGGCGGTGACGGAAGAAGGTCTGGTGATGGATTCAGGCGAAGTCATCCCGGCTGACACAGTGATTATTTCGATTGGTGATGTCCCGGCCCTGCCGTTTTTGCCGGAAACGGTGGCAACCATCAAGGTCGGCGGCGCGGCTTGGATCACGACCGGCCCTGGGCATCAGACCAGCGACGCCAAGGTGTTGGCGACCGGCGACGTGGAAAAACCAGGCTTGGCCACCGACGCCATGGGCGCGGGCAAAACCGCCGCCGAATTCATCATCGCCAAAATCAGCGGCCAGGAATTCAAGCCCTTCGCCAAAGGATTGGTGCCGCCTGGGGCGCTGACTCTCAATCATTACGCGCCGCGAACCGTCGAGGCCAGCGAGCGCAATCAGGCCGAACGCTGTCTGTCGTGCGCCACCTGCCGTGATTGTCATCTCTGCGAAACCATCTGCCCAACCGGGGCGATCAGCCGTAAAGACATGGGCGCGCGCGCGGGTGACCCCTTTGGTCTCAAAGGGAACTACGTCTATGCCTCGGACGATAAAAAATGTATCGCCTGCGGCTTCTGCGCCGATACCTGCCCCTGCGGCATCTGGGTGTTGCGGCCTCTGCCGTGATGTGGCGCCTCAGCTTCGCGAAGGTTCAAATTTTGATCTGGGATATACTGTGATGTATTCAAGCTATTGTATTTGGAATAACAAAGGAGGTGTGGGAAAAACATTTCTAACATACGGTATTGCTATTGAGTACGCCAAGAAGCATTCTGATAAGAATGTCGTTATTTTTGATTTGTGCCCTCAAGCTAACCTTTCCACAATGCTTCTTGGCGGAGATGGAGCTGGCGAAGAAAATCTTGCCCTTCTCTCAAATAATGAACGCACGATAGCTAATTATATCAAGCAAAGGTATGACAGGAGCCGCTTTGGCTTAATTGGCCGAGAAATTGGGTATTTTATCAAGGTAGCGGAATACAATAAGAATCTCCCAGGCAATATTTATCTACTGCCTGGAGACGCTGATTTGGATCTGTGTGCGCAACTGATTGATTACATGGCCTCCGCGCCGGAAAAAAACGCTTGGGGGAAAAGCAGGCAATATGTATTGGAATTATTGTCTGTATTCAATGACGAACACAAAACCAAAGATAATTGTTTTTTTATAGATACGAATCCGAGTTTCGCCAACTACACCCATCTTGGAATACTTGCCGCGAATAGGCTTATAATTCCCTGTACGGCTGACTCTTTTCCCATGCGCGGCATATACAACATTTTTAGATTGCTTTATGGAGCCAAAATTCAAAAGAAATCTCCGCCGATTTTGTCGGATGATGATATATTTACAACATTCAATGAACGTGCGGAACATGATGCCGGTTATGCACTACCGCAAATACATTCATTCGTATTGAATAGATCAAGAACATTTGACAAAAAAGCGTCAAAAGCTTATAAGGCACATGTTCAAGAAATAAATAACTTAGCAATTACCTTGTCTAATGAATATCCTGAACGTTTTTTAGAGTTAAGCGGCGCAAGCGAGCGCGTGCATAATCTGAAAGACGCAAACACAATCTCGACCGTCTTAAATTATCACGGTATCGCACCATCGTCTCTGGAACACAAGCCCTATCTCGTATACGAAGAAAAAACGCAAGTCAATCAAAGCCAAATAAATCCGTATCTTGATGATTTGAAAAGAATTATTGATAGTTTGTAGAGTGACAAGATTTAGCAATGGGGGCGGATGGAGTACAAAACAGCCGCCCAAATTTTTCTTTCGTGAGGGGTTCTATGCTCAAAATGCTTGGGAAGATTTTTTCCTGTTGCCTTTTGCTTTTGCCTGTTTTCCTTGGCGCGTTCATTCTCCACACATATGGGATGAATATTCTGTTTCAGGATGAATTTTTTCTGGTACCTCTCGTTATTCCCGACCACCTGCCAAACCTGGAAGAGTTATTCCAGCAACACAACCAGCATCGGATTCTTTTCCCGAAAATCGTCTACTTCTTCATCTCCAAAGCAACGGCTATGAATTCTCTGGCCGTCATGTGGGCTTCATTCGCGCTGGTGGCAGCACGTTATGTGGCCATTGTTTTGTAGGTGAGGAAGTAAATCGCGGGGGGGGG
>JAITSS010000032.1 GCA_031287565.1 Desulfobulbaceae bacterium | reverse complement strand
GGTAAGCCGGTAAGCCGGTAAGCCGGTAAGCCGGTAAGCCGGTAAGCCGGTAAGCCGGTAAGCCGGTAAGCCGGTAAGCCGGTAAGCCGGTAAAGGCTGACAGTCTTCGATCATTGTTTCAAGGGAAAAATGGAGAAGAAATCAAAAAAATTAACTCACGGATTGTGTATAAAAAAAACGGGCATGTCAAGCTAAAACCAGCATCACCCATAAGAAAGAAAAGTATATAAAGAAAACCAGTTGTTTATGCCGTATCGCCAGTACGGCATAAAATCTATGAATTTGTCAAGATGGCGATAATGCGATTTACCAAAAAAATGACACTTTGGCATTTGCCTCGCCCCGTCCGCGAACCACCCCTCTCAGTCAGGCAAAACCATCCGCCTTCACCCTTCCCCCAACACCTTGCGGTGGATCATCTCCTGGCGCTCTTCATCGGGCGGCGGATCTAGCCAATGGATGGAGGCTTCCGCGACCCGTTGGTAGGCACCGTTATCGGCTTTGCATTGCGGACAGATGCTGTCGGCCTGGTCGCGGTACATGATGACCTTAGAGGCCGGTTCGCCGTCGTTTGCCACCGCCGCCATTTTGCGACAGCCGCATTGCATCCGCACCACCACCACGCCGATGCCGTCCGGGCTGCCTTCAAGGATGCCTTCAATCATCGCCAGCTCAGTTTTTTCGGCTTCGACCCGCCGTCTGTGTCCCTTCTCTTTTTTCTGTGACATTTTTCCCCGGAAAGAATAGCCTTGCCGGAATGCGCCATGCGCCCCGGTTTTTTGATACTTCACCCCTAAAAAACAACCGTCATGCCCAATAAAACCGCCGAAGAGTTGGCTCTGTTTATCGACTACGCCGTGCGCCGCGAAGAAATCGCGCTGGCGAAAGCGTTTTTAGCCGAACACAAAGACGACCAGCAGGCGATGCCGCTGATCAGTGAATTCTATACCAATCTGTTGGAAGTCAGCGACGAGGCGCTTCTGGCAATAAAACCGCTACAAGAGCGGCGCGGCCTGGCGCTTTTTGTTTTGCAAACCGCCAGCCGTCATTACCTGGCGATAAGCGACGGCGCGGAGGCGCGGATTTTAGGCGAATACCAGGTCGAAGAATTGCCCGCCGAGCTGCTCGCCCATTTCGGTTTCAAAGACAACGCCGCCTTTGTCGCCGATTGTCCGAAAACGACCAAGCTTTCCGACTTGCGCTCGTTCACCAGAGAAGGACGCTGCCCGGTCTGCGGCGTCGGTGAGAGCGAACCGCATATTTTGGGTTGTCCGGTGGAAATCTGCCCCTGGTGCGATGGCCAGCTCATCCATTGCAATTGCCGCTTCGAGCTGATGGGCGTCGATGAAATCGAGGATGAAGCGCGGTTGCAAGCCTTTGAAGATATTCTGGAAGCCAAGGGCCGCATCCCCTTTTCCCGCGAGCAGTCGCCCGCCTATCCAAGCGCGGGCCATGATAGTCAGGGTTGATTCGTCTTCACCGATTGCAGAAAGCGGTACAAATCCGAATCGGCGGACAAAACCAGGGTGGTGTTCTCACCGATGGTTTTTTTGTAGCTTTCGATGGTTTTGAAGAAGGCGAAAAATTCCGGGTCCTGCGAATACGCCTGACCATAAATTTTTGTCACTTCGGCGTCGGCCTGCCCCCTGATATTTAGACTTTGGCGGTTAGCCGCCGACAACACGGTTTTTAATTCCCGATCAACCTTACCTAAAATTTCCGCCTTTTCCCCCTCACCCTGCGAACGTTTTTCAGCGGCGATGCGTTTTCGTTCGGAAATCATCCGGTCGTAGACTGTCGCCCGCACCTTGTCGGTGTAATTCACCCTTTTAAACATGACATCTATCAACTCGATGCCGTACTGCGGCGTCGCCTTCTGGGCGATTGTAACGATGTTGTCGATCAGCTTATCCCGCCCCAACTTAGGTTTGCCGCCGATATTGGCCTGCGGCGTGGTTGGCGACATGGTCGTCTCGGACCAATCCGAACTGCGAATGATTTCAATGAGATCGCTCTTATTCACCATGTCGCGCATCGTGCCGCTGATGATGTCGCTCAAAAGCGACTGGGCGCGGATTTCATTGCCAGCGCTCTTCATGAATTGCAGCGCGTCGGAAATCCGCCAACGGGCCGTAATATCGAGAAAGATAAAGGTCTTGTCGTTGGTTGGGATTTCGCGTGGTTCGTCATCCCAGATTTGGATACGCTTGTCGAAAATATTCGTCTGTTGCAAAAACGGCATCTTCACATGCAAACCGGCCTGGGTGATCGGGTCGCCAATCGGCGCGCCGAATTGCGTCACTACCACCTGCTGGTCTTCCTTCAGGATATAGAGGCCGTCGTAGATGAGCGCCAGCAATAACAGAGCAAGGCCGACGCCGATAACACTGATAAAATTTTTCATAGCGGTTCCTTGGCCTTATTCGCTCAAATTGCCATTTTTGCCGGGCAGCGCCGACGTTTTTTCCGAAAGGTTGATGAATGGCAGCGGCGCATTCTGGCCCTTCGTCAGCACGTAGATATTTTTCACCGCAGGCAAAGCCGTCTGCATCGTTTCCAGATACATGCGCCGCCGCGTCACCTCCGGCGCGTTTTTGTATTCTTTTAAAATGGCCAGATAGCGCTCAGTATCACCTTTGGCGTCGTTGATGCGAGCCACCGCGTAGCCATGCGCTTCCTCGATATTCTTTTTAGCGTCGCCGCGCGCCTTGGGAATCACGCGGTTATAGGTCGCCTCGGCCTCGTTGACGAGGCGCTTCATATCCTGGTCAGCCTCGTTGACCTCGTTGAAGGCCGGTTTCACCGGATCGGGTGGGTTGATGTTTCTGAACTGGACGGTAACCAGGCTAACTCCGGCTTCCAGCGTGTTGAGCAGGGCCTGCAATTCCTGCTTGACATCACCGGCCAAAAGCTCGCGATTACTGAGGACGTAATCAAAATCCATATTGCCGATGATGCGCCGCGTGACGCTTTCGGAAGCGTCGTGGATGGCCTGCTCGACATTTTTGATTTTATAAAGGAAATTATAGGGATCGCTGACCTTGTACTGGACGATCCATTCAACGTTGATGACGTTTTTATCGGCGGTGAGGCTGAGCGCTTCCATTTCCAGCGAATCTTCGGCG
Organism: Desulfobulbaceae bacterium; assembly: GCA_031287565.1. Taxonomy (GTDB): domain Bacteria; phylum Desulfobacterota; class Desulfobulbia; order Desulfobulbales; family Desulfocapsaceae; genus UBA8130. The sequence goes on along the minus strand of JAITSS010000032.1, from coordinate 16,585 downwards.
CCGGTCAGCCCGATCACGCCGGTATCGCGAAACCCGAACTCAAGGCGGCGCGTGCGCTCGACATCGACCTTGGTCACGGTGTCGATATACGGAATCTTCATGTGCAGACCCGGCTGGGTCTTGCTGTAAAATTTGCCGAGCCGCAACAAGACCCCGACTTCACCGGGATTGATCTTGTAAAATGCGCCGTAGATGGCGAAAGCGATGAGCAAAGCCAGCGCCAAAGCCGCCGCCTTGCCAAGTCCGGCGAACATCGGCGTTTTATCGGACGAGCCAGACGGCGGACGTCCGTCGTTGTTGAAGAAGTCGTCGATCTTTTTCAGAATCTGGGCGAGAATTTCTTCCGGCCCCTGCGGACGGTTCCGTCGTCCCCAGGGCGGTTGCGGCGGTTCTTGGTTGGCCATGAATCTCCTCCTTGCGCCGCCCGCAGCTCACAGCCATAAGTATAAGTGAGGCAAGCGGGTGGCTGAATGAATGAACGCCGTTACAATACGGCGCGGGCCGTCGCTTGGCAACGGTAAAGGCGCGGGCAAAACCACCTCGAGGCGGCGCGGTTCCCGCGCTTTCCACGACTGTAAGGAGCAATCAACCATGACCATCATCAAAGCGTCCGGCATAGCCGCTCGCCTCTGTTCCTGGGCCGCCGGGTCGCCGCCCGCCGCTGACAAAGCGCGTTTGGCGCTGTGGTGGTTTATGCGGACGCTTCTGATCTGCCGCGCGGAAATCGCCGGTAATTTCCTCAGTATCCGGGCTTCGGCCTTAACCTTCACCGTGCTGTTATCCTTGGTTCCGGTCTTAGCGATCAGCACCGCTCTATATAAAGGGTTAGGCGGAGAAGACCAGTTGCGGGTGGCGGCGCATCGCTATCTCGATGAACTGGACAGCCAGTCGAAAGACCAGAACCAGGCGGAAGCGAACAATCCAAATATCGGCGAGGTTCAGGATGACGACTCGATGACCGGTCGCTTGCGCGCCGCCGTCGATAATCTGTTCGACTATGCCGAAAAAATCAATTTCACCGGCCTGGGCCTGGTCGGCCTGGTTGGCCTGCTCTTCAGCGTCATCATGGTGTTCGGCCATATCGAAGACGCCTTGAACAGCATCTGGCATGTGCGCAAGGGCCGCTCGCTCTTACGGAAATTCACCGATTATCTGGCCGTGTTGCTGGTGACGCCGTTGTCGGTCAATATCGCTTTAGCCGCCTCGGCCCTGGAAAAAAGCGAGACGCTGGCCGCCGCCCTGCGCACGGCGCTGCCATTTCCGTGGCTGCAAACTCTCTTCCTCAAATTTCTGCCCTTCGTCGGACTGACCCTCACGCTATTGCTCATCTACCGGATTTTTCCGCGGACCGAGGTGAAGAATGGCGCGGCCCTGGCCGGAGCCGCTTTGGCCGCCGCCTGCTGGCTGACCTATCAAAACATCTGCATCAGCCTGCAAATCGGCCTCACTAATCTGAACGCCATTTACGGTTCATTCGCCGCCCTGCCCCTGTTCTGCGCCTGGCTGAACGGCGCGTTATTGATCCTCTTGATTGGCGGGCAATTCGCCTATGCCTGCCAGCACGCCAAAGGCTATGTCCTGGCCCCGGAGCATAAAACCGTCGCCTGTCGGCTCGACGCGGCCCTGGCGGTCATGCGGGCGGCGCAGGATGGTTTTGCCGCCCGCAATCCGCCGGATGATAAGGCTGTCGCCGCCGCCTTCCCGCATCTGCCCGCCGACCTTCTGGAATCGACCGTCGCCGAGCTGGAACAAGCAAAACTTTTGTATCGCGGACGAAACGGCGAATTGCTGCCGGCGGGTGACGAGAAAGCGCTTGATCGGCGGGCGATTTTGGCAGCGCTTTTGGGCGATGGCGGCGGAAAGTGATCGGGCCGTCGTTTCGCGGGCCGGGCGGCGCGAAGGATTCACGCGCAAATCATGCTTGAAGGCGCAAGCGCTGGTCGTGTATAGCACTGTCGCCCGACGCGGCAAAAAAAAAGAAAAAATGAACAATCATCCGAAATTCCCATACCGTTCCCATGCCGGAAGATAAACAACAGGCCCTTCGCGCATTGCCAAAGGTTGATGAATGGCTGCGCAGGCTCGCGCCGACCATCGCCGCGCCGACCGCCTTGCTGAAGCGAGTGGTGCAGGATGAAATCGAGCGCGAGCGCCGGGCCATTCTGGCCGCGCCCGGTCAGATGGCGCCATGCGACGAAGAACAATGGCGCCATCGTTTCAACGCGGCGGCGCGGCGAAAACTGCAAACCGGTTTTCGTCCCGTCATCAATGCCACTGGCGTGGTCATCCATACCAACCTTGGCCGCTCGCTTTTGGCTGAAGACGCGGCGGTAGCGTTGTGCGAGGCGGGCAAGCGCTACAGCAACCTGGAATTCGACCTGGAAAGCGGCCAGCGCGGTAGCCGCTACAGCCATATCGAGGACATACTGCGCGATCTGACCGGCGCCGAAGCGGCCCTGGTGGTGAACAACAACGCGGCCGCGGTATTTCTGGCCTTGGAAACCCTGGCCAAGGGCAAAGAAGTCATCGTCTCGCGGGGCCAACTGGTGGAAATCGGCGGCTCGTTTCGCATCCCCGATGTCATGGCCAGAAGCGGCGCGAAACTGGTTGAGGTCGGCGCGACGAACCGCACCCATCCCCATGATTATGAAGGGGCGATCAGCCCGGAAACCGCGCTGCTGCTCAAGGTGCATACCTCGAATTTTCGCCTGATCGGCTTCACCAGCGAAGTTGCCGCCGCCGATTTGGCGCGGCTGGCGCACGAGCGCAATCTGCTCGCCATGGAGGATTTGGGCAGCGGCAGTCTGCTCGACCTGTCGGCATACGGATTACCGCGTGAACCAACCGTGCGCGAAGTGGTCGCGGCGGGCATTGATGTCGTTTGCTTCAGCGGCGATAAATTATTAGGCGGGCCACAGGCCGGCATCATTGTCGGCACAAAAGCGGTGATCGCGGCAATCAAGAAAAATCCGCTGAACCGGGCGCTACGCATCGACAAATTCACTCTTGCCTCGCTGGAGGCGACGCTACGCCACTACTACCAGGACGCCGACGCCCTGGCCAATATTCCAACCTTAAAAATGCTGGTCGAACACCGCGCCACAACCAAAAAAAGGGCCGAACGCCTGCTCAAAAACATCCGCGAATCGGCGATGCGCGGCTACCTGGCCGAACTCAGGCCCACGGCATCCAGGGTCGGCGGCGGCGCCATGCCGGAATACAATCTGTCAAGCTTCGCCGTTGTCTTCAGCCCCGACCCGTCGCGGGAACCGTCGCGGGAACTTTCCCTGAACCGACTTGAACGCGATTTCCGCGCCATGCCAACGCCAGTCATCGGTCGCATTGAGCGCGACCATTTTCTTCTTGATATGCGCACGGTGCGGGACGACGAAATCGCCCTCCTCTCCGAGCAGATCAGGAATTATTTTCTTCGGGAGCGCCCGTGATCGAATCGTTCCCGCTGGGATTGATACGCGACAGTCTCGCCGCCGATGATTTTCAAACCTTGGCCGGAGCCTTCGCCGCCATCATTTCCCGCGCCATTGTCGGCCATCCGCGAATTTTGTTCCCGACTTCCGCAGCCGAGCTGACCGCCGACCGTCTGTCTGGGCGCGGCGCGCAGGCAGGACAAGCGGCTGACCTGTATCGACAACTGATGCGCGGCGAGAAAACCGGCGCTCTCTGTCATAACATGCTGCTTCTGGCGCTGCCGTTGGCCGACGGCGGCAGACAAATCGTTGTGGCCGACCAACTCGATGCGACGGTGGCGAAGCTGGCCGCCGACGATTGGCTTGCCGAGCTGGCGGCGCGACTGCCCGCCGAACTTGCGGTGGCCAAACGGCTGTGGCTGGATGCTGAAACCAATTTGCCCAACACCGCCTGTTTGCTGGCCGATCTGGCCGCCTGCGGCGCCGAGACCGCTACCGACAACGGCGACTGGCTTCTGTTTCTCGCGGAAACGCCGACGGCCGCCAGCAGCCGCGATGGCTTCGCCCAGGCAATTGCCGCCGCCGCCGCCCTGCGCGCCTTTTGCGGCGGCGCGAGACTCTTTCATTTGGGCCAGTGCGTCTTCGCTGTGCTCGCGGCGAGCGCCATCTGGAAGCGTTCGCCTAGCGATCTGGTCTGGTATCTGAAAAATGAGGGTTTCCGCCGGGCGCGTGTGGGCGCGGCCTGTCTGTCTGGCAGACAGACGACGCGAAACGCCGAAGATGCGCCAGCGGCCGATGCGTCGCTGCTCGACCGCGCTTGGACCGCCTTGCGCGAGGCCAGGCGACGCGGGCCGTTTGGTTTTTGCGACTTCGCGGCGCTGGCCTTAGCGCCGACCCCAACGAGATGGCGGCGGGCAAAAAGCATCCAGGCCGTTTTGCAGGCATCGCGAACGTTTGCAGTCACGGCCATTTCCGGCGGCGGCGCGGAGCAGGGGGAAAAAATCGCCATGTTCCTCACCGAACGATTCATGAACATTGCCGGTTTCGTGATTGATTTCCGTGGACGCGACATTTACCTGTTCGTTGCCGATAAAGTGGATGACCCAGCGCAATGGCGAAGCTGGGCGGAGTGTGTCCTCGCCGACATCAAGCGGGGCCTGCCCGGCTCGCGTCTCCACGCTGGCGTCGCCATTTTTCCAAACCACGGCGGCAACCTGGGCCTTTTGCTGGAAAACGCTCGCAAGGCCCTGACGCACGCCACTTTTTATCAACCCGGAAGCGTCGCCCTTTTTGACGCCCTCAGTTGCCATGTCGCCGGTGACGCCCATTTCGCCGCCGGTGATTTGCCGAAAGCAATGCGGGAGTATCGCGCCGGTCTGGCCATTGAACCGGAGAACGCCAATCTTTTGAACAGCTTAGGCGTCACCTTGGCGATGCTGGATAAAAACGAGGCGGCAACGCGGCTCTTCCAACAAGCGGTCGCGGCGGACCCGGAAAATTACATGGCCCTGTGCAATCTGGGTTTTGTCGCCCAGTCGCGACACCACCTGGATGAAGCGATGGACTTCTTTGCCAAAGCCTTGCGCCTGACCGATGGAAAAAGCGAACATCGACGGCTGGCGCGGGAGTTGCGCTTCTATCTGGGACGCCTGCGTTGCCGCGTCGGGAGCTACGCCGAGGCGCTTGATTTGCTGCTCGCCTGGCAAAAATCGGGCGACGACCTGTCCGCGCCTGACACGCAGGTAGGTGATGGACGCGAGGCCTGGCCGTATCTTGGCAAAGCCTGGGCGGCGCTGGGAGAAACGCGCCGGGCCGTGACCGCCTTGCAGCGAGCGGTGGCGATAAATCCCGGCGACCACGAGTCCATGGGATTGTTGGGTGAATTGATTCTGCGCGCGGGCGAAGGCGACGACATCGCCAAAGCTTTATGCCGCAAAAGCGTCGAGCTGGAGCCATCGTCCATGCTCAACCGGTTACGCCTGGCCGAAGCCGAATGCCGCCTGGGGGAATGGCGAGCGGCGCTGACCCACTGCCCGCGCCCCGGACAGCGGGGAGACGCGACGATAAACGCGAGGATCGCCGGGCTGTTATCCGATATATACCAACAACTGGGCCAAACGCGCCACGCCGAGCGCTGGGCCGCTCGTGCCGGGGAAATACGAAAAACGCCGGACATCTGACATACAACGTAATCATCAAGAACGGGAGAATCCATGCGCATTCTGCAACCGGGGAAAAAACTGCGGGAGCCGGAAAACATTCTCGACAGCACCAAATCGAGCAATTCATGGCGGATGTTCCGCATCATGGCCGAGTTTGTCGAAGGCTTCGATATTTTGTCACGCCTGGGAACCCCGGCTGTCACCATCTACGGGTCGGCCAGAACCCAGCCGGGCAGTCCCTATTATTTGATGACGGAACGCATCGCCTACGATCTGGCCAAGGCCGGATACGGCATCATCACCGGCGGCGGGCCAGGCATTATGGAGGCGGCCAACAAAGGGGCGACGGAAGGCGGCGGCGTTTCAATCGGCTTGAATATCGATCTGCCGCATGAGCAGGCCCCCAATCCTTATGCCAATGTACCAATAGAATTCAAATATTTTTTCGTTCGCAAAGTGATGTTCATGAAATACGCCACCGGCTTCATCTGTATGCCCGGCGGCTTCGGCTCGCTCGACGAATTGTTTGAATCGCTGACTATGATCCAAACCAAACGCGCCGATCCCTTCCCGGTCGTGTTGGTCGGCAAGGCATTCTGGTCTGGACTTGTCGGCTGGTTGCGAGATACACTGCTGGCATCCGGTACCATCTCCGAAAACGATCTGTCGATGTTTACGCTTTTGGATGAGCCGGAAGAAGTTGTGGAATATATCGTTGCCCGTATGCCAAGCATTCAGCCGCAAACCGAGTGAACAAACAAAGAGCCAGGAAAGGACGCGAAACATGGCGCAGATTGACGCTTTTTTCAAACTGATGAACGACGAGGGGGCCTCCGACCTGCATCTCGTCGCCGAACAGCAACCAATGCTCCGCATCCGCGGCGATATGGAGCGGGTCAAATTCAAAAAACTGACCAATGAAGAATTGCGGGTGATGCTCTACGAGATTTGCCCGGAGGAAAAAATCAAACTCTTCGAGGAAACCGGCGATATTGATTTCGGCTACGAAATTGCCAACCTGGCCCGGTACCGTTGTAACTTCTTTCAGCAGAAATACGGCATCGGCGCGGTCTTTCGCGAAATCCCCAACGAGATCATGACGGCCGAGCAGCTTGGTCTGCCGCAGGTCATCACCCGACTGGCCCATCTGCCAAAAGGACTGGTGTTAGTCACCGGGCCGACCGGCTCCGGCAAGTCAACGACGCTCGCGGCGATTATCGACGAGGCCAATCGTTCGCGCAAAGACCACATCATCACCGTTGAAGACCCGATAGAGTTTGTCCATCGCTCGCAAAAATGCGTGGTCAACCACCGCGAAGTCGGCCTGCACACCAGAAGCTTCGCCGCCGCCCTGCGCGGCGCCCTGCGTGAAGACCCGGACATCATCATGGTCGGTGAAATGCGCGACCTGGAAACCATCGCCCTGGCCATGGAAGCGGCCATGACCGGACATCTGGTGTTCGGCACCCTGCACACGATCAACGCCATGAAGACGGTGGATCGCGTCGTCGAAATTTTCCCAGCCAATCAGCAAGGCCAGGTGCGCTCAACCTTGGCCGACGCCTTGAAAGCGGTGGTCTCGCAGACCTTGTTCAAACGGGTGGACATCAAAGGCCGTATCGCCGGTCTTGAGATTCTCATCGCCACGCCAGCGGTGCGCAACCTGATTCGCGAGGCCAAAACCTTCCAGTTGCTCTCATCAATGCAGACTGGCAAAAAATATGGAATGCAAACCCTGGACGATGTCATTCAGGGCTTTTTAGACCGCAACATCATCAGCCCCGACGACGCTTATACCAACTCGGTCGAAAAGGCGCGTTTCGTCAAATACCTGCGCAACCCGCCCACCGACTTCACCGAAGCCTGATTTTTTTCTTTGACACAAAAAAAACGCGGGGACCAATGTCGCCGCGTTTTGTCAATTCTCGGCGGATTTTGCGCCGCAGGGATTTTTTCTGGCTCTTTTTTCAGAGAAAGGCCGAATGTCGCGGACTACACGTCACGCGCCCAATCGGGGATGCGGTGGAGAATGTAATTCTGAACGGCGGCTTTGATTTCTTCCTTGGGCACGGAGCCGACATCGGCCATGACCTCGGCAAAATCGAACCAACACAGCTCACGATCATCCTTGCTGTAGACCGTGAGGATTCGCGCGTTGGCGCGATAAATGTCTTCTTCTTCCTGAATGGCGCCAACCAGAGCCAGCGCCTCTTCATAGGGAAGGAAAGAAATGTGTCCTTCTTCGGCCATCGTCAGCTCTTTTTCAGGGTTTGATGATCGGTTTGACAACAGCGCCGGAACGAATGCAGCGGGTGCAGACTTTGGCGTGCTGGGTGGCGCCGGAGGCCGCGACCATGCGCACCCGTTTCAGGTTGGGCAGCCAGCGCCGCCGGGATTTGTTGTTGGCGTGGGAAACATTGTTGCCGGTCGCCGGGCCTTTGCCGCAGATTTCACAAACTTTCGCCATGATGAATACCTCATTTTCGCCGCCGCGCCGAAAGGCGGACGGTCCGTGACATGTGTAATGACCTAAAAAGGGGAATTTTTTACACGCTTTCATCAAGCACGGCAAGGGAAATCGACCACGAATCGTGGCGCGGGCCGTCCGCCGCGTCCGTTTTTTGCCACTTTGCGAAATCGGGGCAGCATGGTATTTACAATCGGGTGGTGTTCGCCGCTTTCATCCTTAAACACCTTTCGTCATTTCAGGACAAAACCATGCCGAACGCGCCAGCGCAGAAAACCTACGAGGAAATCAACGCCCGCATCAAATCGGGCGAGGTGGTGGTCGTGACCGCCGAAGAAATGGTGGGCATTGTGAAAAAGCACGGCCCGGAAGGGGCGGCCCGGAAAGTTGATGTCGTGACCACCGGCACTTTCGCGCCGATGTGCTCATCTGGCATGTTCTTTAATTTCGGTCAGATGATTCCCACCATCAAGGCGTCGAAAGTCTGGGTCAATAAAGTCCCCGCCTACGCCGGACTGGCGGCGGTCGATGCCTATCTGGGCGTCGCCGAACCGGCTGAGGACGACCCGCTGAACAAGATTTATCCCGGCGAATTCCGCTATGGCGGCGGCCACGTCATCGAAGACCTGTTGCGCGGCAAATCGATCTTTCTTGAGGCGAAAGCCTACGGCACCGATTGCTACGCCGGGCGCAAACTGAAGAAAAACGTCACGCTCGCCGACCTGCCGCACGCGTTGCTCTGCAATCCACGCAACTGCTATCAGAACTACAACTGCGCGGTCAACATGACTGATCGCCCGGTGTATACCTATATGGGAATGCTGAAGCCACACGCGAAAAACGCCAACTATTGTAGCGCCGGTGAATTGAGTCCACTGCTGAACGATCCATATTATCTCACCATTGGGTTGGGCACGCGGATTTTTCTTGGTGGCGGCATCGGCTATGTCACCTGGCACGGCAGTCAACACAATCCTTTAGCGCCGCGAACAGCCGGTGGCGTGCCGCGAAAGGCCGCCGGCACGCTGATGGTACAAGGCGACCTGAAACAGATGTCAGCCGATTGGGCGCGCGGCGTGTCGCTTCTGGGCTATGGCTGTTCACTGGCTTTGGGCATCGGCATTCCGATTCCGATTCTGAATGCCGATATGGCCGGTTACACCGGGGTCAGCGATGCCGAACTCGTAACCCAGGTTATTGATTATGGGCATGACTACACCAACGGCATCGTCAAATCCTATGGCGAGGTCAACTATGCCCAGCTCAAATCCGGCAGTATCGAGCTGGATGGCAAAATCGTCCCGACTTCGCCCTTGTCCAGCGTGCCCAAGGCCAGAGAGATAGCCGAAACGCTGAAACGCTGGATTAGCGACAAGCGTTTTTATCTGGGCAAACCGGTCGAATTGCTTCCGAACGGCCTTGACAGCCTGGAACCCGGTGCCTGAACCCGACCGCTTCGCCTCTTTCACCAGGGCGCGTCATAGTCTGCGCGAATATGCGCCCGCCGCGTCGCGCCTGGCGGTGGCCTTTTCCGGCGGCGTCGATTCGGCAGTTTTACTGCATCTGGCGATTGAAGAGCTGGGCGGTGAAAATGTTGTCGCCCTACACGCCCGTTCGGCGCTTGGGCCAGGCGGGCGACATCGGCGCATGTGCGAGCGGATGCTGGCGGATTTTTCTAGGCTTTGCGCCGTGCGCTTGGTGGATTTCGCGCCTCTCGCCATTTCTGGCTTCGCCGCCAATCCGCCGGAGCGTTGCTATTTGTGCAAGAAGGCTTTGTATACCGAATTTTTGCGTCTGGCCAGGCAAGACGGCGCATCGACGCTCGCCGACGGCGCCAATGCCGATGACGCGGTCGATGAACGTCCCGGCTGGCGGGCGATTCAGGAATTAGCGGTGGTAACGCCATTGCGCCAGGCGGCAATCGGCAAGACCGTGATTCGCCAATATGCGCGGCTCCACGGCCTGGCCAACCACGATTTGCCAGCGCAATCCTGCCTGGCCACCCGTTTCGCGCCGGGCCTTGCGATTGACGAGGCGGCGCTTGCCCTGGCGGCGCGGCTCGAATCCCGCTTGGGCGACGGATTGCTGACCGATTTCCGGCTTCGCCTGACGATAGAAGGCTGCGGGTTGGAAGTGCGGGGGGCGCAGGCCGAAAATCCCGCTTCAATCGATGAGGCGGCGATTCGTCGCTGTTTTCACGAACATGGCCTGGCTTTGGCCTGGTTGAGCCTGGCGGGCGAACGGATTTGATTGACATTGCCCCGCTCATTGAAACCCGCGAAGAAAAACGCTCGAGCCTGGAAAAAATACGAATAAATTACTTGCCTCGCCCATTGTTGTCCGCTAGCATCATGCGGCGTTTTGGCTGTGCGATTGGCTGTTTTGCGGCGCGGCGTTCTCTTTGACGCCTTAATGGCGGGTCGTCATGCGGCGTTGAGCGTTTTTTGGGAAGTGTCGAGGAGGAACAGCCGGTCTGTTCCGGGAACATTCATTGTTGGAGGAGTCATGAACAAAAAGGAACTGATTGACAGTATCGCCGAAAAGGCTGGCCTGAATAAGGCCGACGCCGAGAGTGCCCTGAACGCCACCGTGGAGGCGATTTCCGATTGCCTGCAAAAGGGCGACAAAATCACCTTGGTTGGATTCGGCACATTTTCCGTCTCCACCCGCGAAGCGCGCACCGGGCGTAACCCTCAGAATGGCAATGAGATAAACATTCCGGCGAAAAAAACCGTCAAATTCAAATCGGGTAGCAAACTTGCCGAAGCGATTAACTGAGCCTTGCATCCGTTCATGACCCGCCGCCAACAGAGAATGACGCCCGTAAGCGGCTGACCCGCGCGTCGGCTGATTTTGTGTAAGACGACGGCGGTACAACCGCCTCCAGCCGCTTCGTTTCGAGGCGGCTTTTTTTATTTGCTTATTCCGGCATCCCAGGAGGAGACGGCATGGCGAAGGGACTTTTTGTAGTCTACACCGGCAATGGCAAAGGCAAAACCACCGCATCCCTGGGGATGGCGGTCCGCGCCCTGGGCCACGGCTACCCGGTGACGGTGATTCAGTTCATCAAAGGCAACGCCCATTGCGGCGAGCATAATTTGTCGGAACCGTTCGCCGGACTGCTGCAATTTCATGTGACCGGCAAAGGCTTCACCTGGAAATCCGAGAATCTGGAAGAAGACATCGCCCTGGCCCGCGCCGCTTGGGATTTGGCGGCAAGAACCATCGCTGAAGGCAAAGTTAGATTGTTGATTCTTGATGAGCTGACCTATCTGATTCGCTATAAAATGGTCGATGAAGATGAGATTCTGGAGGCCATCGGCAAGCGTCCCGACGACATGGATATTGTCGTCACCGGGCGTCACGCTTCGGAAAAGATGATCGCCGCCGCCGATTTGGTTACGGAAATGACCGAAATTAAGCATCCGTACAGCCAGGGAATTCCGGCGCGCAAGGGTGTGGATTTTTAAGAACTCTTTTCGTTTTTCGTTTTTCGTCTTTCGTCTTCAGGTGGGGCCGCCGATGATTTATCTTCTTGATTATGGCGCGGGCAATGTCCGCAGTGTCCGCAACGCCATCCGCTCTTTTGGTTTGGAGATTCAGGACGCCGTTCGCCCTGAGGATATTGTCGCCGCTGAAAAATTGGTCTTCCCCGGAGTCGGCAATTTCGGCGTGGTGATGCGGCGGCTTGAGGAAGCCGGTTTTACCCAGGCGCTGCGCGAACGCATCGCCTTGGGCAAGCCGACGTTCGGCATCTGCGTCGCGCTGCAAGCTCTGTTTGAAGGCAGCGAGGAAGCGCCGGGCGTCGCCGGTCTGGGGATTATCCCCGGCCAGGTGAAACGCTTTTTCAAACCGGGTATTTCGGTGCCGCAAATTGGCTGGAACAACCTGAAGTTATGGCGAGATTCGCCGCTGTTCGCCGGTTATGGCGGCGAGCGGCTCTATTTTGTCCATAGTTTTTACGCGGCGCTCAACGAAAAGAACCGCGATTGGACGCTCTGCACCACCACCTACGGCGAGGAATACATATCGGCGGTCGGGAAAGGCGAGGTCATCGCCACCCAGTTTCATCCGGAAAAAAGCGGTCAGGCCGGGCTAAATATCTTGGGCAATTTTTTGCGGCGGCGAGAGAGCCTGGCCTGTTCCGGCAATCGGCCAGAGGCGCTGGCGGGCCAGTCTGGCCTGGCCAAAAGAATTATCGCCTGCCTCGATGTCCGCGCAGGCGACCAAGGCGATCTGGTGGTGACAAAAGGCGATCAGTACGATGTGCGCGAAAAAGGCGCGGTGCGTAATCTCGGTCAGCCGGTGGCTTTGGCCAAGCGCTACTACCTCGAAGGCGCCGATGAAATCACCTTCTTAAACATCACCGGCTTCCGCGATTTTCCGCTTCAGGATCAACCGATGCTGGAAGTGCTGGAAAAAACGTCGGAAAAGGTCTTTGTGCCATTAACCATCGGTGGCGGTATCCGCGCCTTCACCGACAAGAACGGCGTCCATTACAGCGCTTTAGATGTCGCGGCCCGCTACTTCCGCGCCGGGGCCGACAAAATTTCCATCGGCAGCGACGCCGTGACCACCGTTCTCAAATATCTGCGGCACGGCCAGGCGACGGGCGACAGCGCTATTGAGCGGATTTCCAGGGTGTACGGAGCGCAGGCGGTGGTCATCTCGGTCGATCCGCGCCGGGTTTATGTGGCGGATCCGGGCGCGTCAGGCCATGCCTGCATCGAAACGAACATTCCCGGTCCAAATAACGAGAAATACTGCTGGTACCAGTGCACCATCAAAGGCGGCCGCGAAGGTTGCGACCTCGATGTGGCGCAATTGACCACCATCTGCGAGAAACTCGGCGCGGGCGAGATACTCCTCAACTGCATCGACCGCGACGGCGGCAATCAAGGCTTCGATCTGGAACTCATCGCCCAGGTAAAGGCCGTCGTGTCAATTCCGGTGATTGCCTCAAGCGGTGCCGGAAAACCCGACCATTTCGTCGAAGTCTTCCGCGAAACCCAGGCCGACGCGGCCTTAGCGGCCGGCATTTTCCACCGCCGCCAAGTGGCAATAGCGGACGTCAAGGCCGCCTGCGCCGCCGCCGGTTTTCCAATGCGTTAGGGAAACGCTGATTCGCATTGAGGTGGTTCGAAAAATCCGTTGATCGCGCATTCCTCTGGCAATTCTTCCAGATTCTCCTCAATCTTGCTCGCGAATCGCTGAAGCAATCAGGGCGACAAATTCCTCGCGCTCGCCCAAAAACAGCCAGCCCAGATGCTGGCCGCACCCGCCGCAATGGGCAAGCCGCCAGCTATGGCCAGAAAACCAGGAAAATTCCCGGCTGGCCTCGCCATGGAAGCGGCAGCCGGGGGCGTGGCAGAAAAGCCTGACTATAAATACAATCCCTGAAGGATTACAGAAGGTATGTTCGTGGCCGCCGTCGATGCTGATCGCCTCGTCGCGGCGGCTGATGAAGTGCCCGCAGCGGGCGCACAGCAGGCGGTGTTCTCGCCTGCCCGCGTCCGCCGTCCGGTTCGTTTCGTGTGTTGCCGCCGCGCCACGCCGAAAAGAAGAGAATTCGTCACCACGAACGAAGCGCCGTGGCGGACGGTAGCGGTAGGCCCATTGGCTGTTTTTGTTTTCAGGTCGGCTCAGTGGCCTGACAAGATTCATGCGGGTCGCTGAAGTATGACACCATGGCCGCGACCATGGCTTCGATGGTGTACTGCTCCGGCTGAACATCCACCGTCAGGCCGTGGTCGCTGACAGTTTTGCCGGTGATCGGGCCAATCGCCGCGATGCGCGCGCCGCCGAGCAATTTGGTCAGTTCCTCCTGGCTGGCGGCGTCGAGCAAATCAAGAAAATTTTTCACCGTTGACGAGCTGGTGAAGGTGATGGCGTCGATGCGCCCGCCCGCTAAGTCGGCCACCAGGGCGTCGTGGATGCCGGGCGGCGGCATGTTCTGATAAACCGGGACCACCATCACCTGCGCTCCGGCGCCACGCAGGGTTTCCGGCAAAATCTCCCGTCCGACCTTGGCCCGGACGATGAGGATATTGCGGCCGCCGACGCCGGTATCCATCAGCGCTTCGGCCAAACCCTCAGCGGTGAACTGCTCCGGCACCAGATCGGCGCGCAGACCGTATTGGCGCAACAAATCGGCGGTGCTTTTGCCAACCACGGCGATCGACGGCCCTTTCAGATCGCGGGCATCCATCCCTTTCTCGAACAGATGCTCGAAGAAATAACGCACGCCGTTCAGCGAGGTGAATACCAGCCAGTGGTATTCCTTGATCCGCTCTAATTCTTCGTCAAGCAGCGCGTAGGATTCCAGCGGCCCGACATTGATGGTCGGATATTCCAGGCATTCGGCGCCGGTGTCCTCCAACTGCGCCACCAGTTCGCTGGCCTGCTCGCGGGTGCGGGTGACGACGACCCGTTTGCCAAAGAGCGGCCTCTTTTCAAACCAGTCGATTTTTTCCCGTAAGCGCACCACCTCGCCAACAATGACCAGGGCTGGCGGCGTGATGCCTGCCTCGCGCACCTTTTGGCAAATATCCGTCAATGTGCCAACAACCGTGCGCTGTTCAGGTGTCGAGGCCCAACGCACCACAGCCACCGGCGTCGTCGCGGCCCGGCCATGTTTCAGCAAGTTTTCCGTGATGACCGGCAGATTTTTAATACCCATATAGACGACCAGGGTGCCGCCGTGGGCGGCCAGGCTGGCCCAGTCGATATTTGAGTTTTCCTTGCCGGGATATTCATGCCCGGTGAGAAAGGACACCGAAGCCGTGTAGTCGCGGTGAGTAATGGGAATCCCGGCGTAGGTGGCGGCGGCGGTGGCGGAGGTGACGCCCGGCACTACTTCAAAGGCGATTCCGGCGTCAAACAACGATTCGGCTTCCTCGCCGCCGCGCCCGAAAATAAAGGGGTCGCCGCCCTTTAAGCGCACCACCATTTTCCCCTGCCGGGCATAATCAATCAAAAGCTGGTTGATTTCTTCCTGGGTGTGGGTGTGGCAGACGCCGCCCTGCTTGCCGGCATAGACCAGTTCGGCTGTGGCCGGGACATAACGCAATAATTTTTTGCTGGCCAAATAGTCATAGACCAGCACTTCGGCGCGTTCAAGCAGGTACTTGCCGCGCAGGGTGATGAGACCGGGGTCGCCGGGGCCAGCGCCAACCAAATAGACTTTTCCGAGCTTGGGCGAAGATGGCGGGATGACAGGATTTTCTTCCATGTTCCGTGGTGGTTGAGTGAACAGAAAAAGGCGGGCGCAAGAAAAAAGGCATCCCCTTTTCAAGGGATGCCTTGCGCCAGCGTGATAAAGGCGGACGGCTTATAATTCCTTGAGAATGGCTTCGCTGACTTTTTCAATCGAAGCGGTGCCATCAACAGAGATCACTTTCGGGCCTTTGACGCCTTTGAAGTAGTTGACCGCCGCCATGGTTCCGGTCACGGTGTCATAATAAATGTTGTGACGTTTGTCGATAGCCGCCTCGTCCTGATCGTCGGCGCGGGCGGAGAGAGCGCCGCCGCAGACGCGGCAAACCAGCTTGCCGTCTTTTTCCACCGGTTTAATGGCGTCGAAGGCGATATGGTTGGGATGATTGTTGTCGTTGGCGCAGAGACGACGACCCATGATGCGATCTTTAGCGATTGCGCGGTCCAGGACGATCTCGATGACGTAATCGAGGGCCAGCCCTTCTTTTTTCAGAGTTTCATCAAGTTTTATCGCCTGCTCTTTTGAGCGCGGGAAGCCGTCGAGAATCCAGCCGTCTTTGCAGTCGGGCTGGCTGAGGCGAGCGACCATCATCGGGATGGTAATGTCATCCGGCACCAGATCGCCTTTATCAATATAGGCTTTGGCCTTCTTGCCCAGTTCGGTGCCGCCTTTGATGTGCTCGCGGAAGATCGCCCCGGATTCAATATGCGGCAGATTCAGTTTTTTCTGAATCAGAGCGCCCTGGGTTCCTTTGCCGCTGCCGTTCGGCCCGAACATCAAAATGTTTTTGCCCATCGTATTTCCTCCTGCCTGAAAATTTATCAAAAGAGCGTCCAGCCCGAATGACTGAAATGCCCCGACACACGATTTATCACGGTAAAAACTTTTCGACTATAGACGAAAATCCGGGAAGCGGTGAGGGAAAAGCGCCGGTTTGTTTCTCACTTTTCCTTGAGTTACCATTTTGTTTTTCTGATACTTTTTCATCTCTGTCCACCGAGCGGATGGCCTTGACAGCCAAGCGACCAGCAGCTGGCGCTGCGGTGTCTCCGCCTTGAATTGGTGCGTTCTTTTGTGCGACAATTTTTTCGCCACGGAAATAACAAGGCGAATATTGGCCGCCCGCGCAAAAAAAATAACTTGACAAACCAGGATGGTTGATCATGCTTTTTCAAAGCAAAGCAAAGCAAAGCAAAGTGTCAAGTTCCGCCTGTTTATAGACCTGTTTAACAAACAGATCAGGCTGTTGCGCGTACCATGATTTGAGTGCATCGATGGGGGATTGGTAGCCGATGGCCCGTTGCGGGATGAA
>JAITSS010000030.1 GCA_031287565.1 Desulfobulbaceae bacterium | reverse complement strand
AAACCATTATCGCTGAGCAAACTGGTTTTCCTGAAAGCGCCGCGCGCAATATGGAGGACGCCGAAGTCGAGCTGACTGGTGTGCAAGCGGATGATGATTTGGTTTTTCTGTGATCAAACCGATGCTCAAAAACCGGCTCTTGATGGCAAAATTCCAACATGCGACTGGATACGCGACAGCTAAACATGGATTGCTTCGTTCCACGCTTCATTCGCAGTCACAATGATGAAGGAATCCGCGTTTAACATCCGAACCCGCGATTCCATATTTTTCGTTGAAATATTTAATATAAATGACGGAAACAGATATGATGAGCTGTGTATCGAATCACTATTCAATGTATCAATGTATCCAAAGCCAATGAGCTATCAACCAGAGAACAGGAGCGCGGCGAAAAGGCCGGGCGGGTTTCGCCTGAAATGGTGGGCGCTGGTCGTGGCCCCGGCCTTGCTGTTTTTTGATGCCGACGCCGCCCATGCCTTGCAATCGCATGGCGGTATTGAGGGCATGGTTGTGCACCAGTTCGCGCACGCGCACTACATCGTCGCCCTGGCCGTTTTGTGGTGGGATTTGTCCCGCCCCGATTTCGTCGCCCGACCCTGGCCGCTGTTGCGTTGCTTCTGCGTGTTGATGATCTTGTGGAACTGCCTGGCCATTGTCGGCCATTTCGCCCAGCTCAGCCTGCCCGAAAGCGACATCATCACCGACGACGGTTATCTTTCGGCTTTTTTGCTGCTACCCTTGTCCCTCAACCACTGGCTGTATTACGTGGCGGCGCTCGACCATCTTCTGTGCGCGCCGGCGCTGTTGTGCCTGTTTCTCGCCATGCGTCGGTTCTATTGCGACAGCCTCGAACCGCATCCGACGGAGGCCGCGCCATGACGCCCGGTCTGCCGCTGTTTCCAGCCATTTTCGTGGACGCCGTTGGCTCCACTTTCATGTTGATTCTGTCGCTCATGTCGATGCGTTATGGATTCCTCCTCAGCCGCCGCAGGCCGGACAATTTTCTCTGGGGTTATCTGTTTTATATCACCATCGCCATCGCCGCGTTCTCGACTTCGCGGGCGGTCGGCCATCTCTTGAAGCAGTTCCTGCTCGTAACTGACCATGCGGCGGTCTGGGCGAGGATTTCTCCGTATTCCGGCGGTCTGAACACCCTGTTCATGACCTCGCTCGCCGCAGTGATGATTTTTTACCACAAGGGCGTGCAGGCTTACGACCTGCTGCGGGCCGAGGCGGCGCGGCTGAAAACGGCCAATCAGGAATTGGCGGTAGCTGGCGCCCAACTGTCCGACTTGAATCGCGATTTGGAGAAAAAGGTTGAAGAGCGCGCCAGGGAATTGTCGCGGTCGGAAGAAAAATATCGCCACCTGTTTTCCGCCTCGCAGGATGCGGTCTTTTTCTGTGACGCCACGGGCGCGATTGTCGATGTCAACGAGGCTGGGTCGCACGCCCTGGGCCGCGCCGAAACGGCCATTTTCGGGCGCAGTCTGGCCGAATTCATGGCCCATCCTGAAGACTTGGCCCGTTTATTGCGCCAACTCGCCGTCGAGGGCCGGGTGCGCGATTTCGATGTCGAGTTGCGCCGCGACGACGCTTCGCCGCTGCCGCTGTTGCTGTCGGCGACCGCCGTCATCGGTGAAGAGGGCGAGATGATTGGCTGTGAAATGATTGGCAAAGACCTGAGTCGCCTGAAAGCCATGATGAACCAGCTCGCGGCCAGCGAAAAAATGGCGTCCGTTGGTCAGATGGCCGCTGGCGTCGCCCATGAAATCAATACGCCTCTGGGCGTTATTCTTGGCTACGCCCAGTTGCTGAAAGAAGAATTTCCACATGATTCCGAGCACTATCAGGCCATGGCCGTGATCGAGCGCCAGACCAAGGCCAGCCGGGAAATCGTTTCCGATCTGCTGAAGTTTTCCCGTCAATCAAAAAGCGTCCGTGAAGCGGTGGACATCAACGACCTCATCGCCGACGCCCTGGCCACCAGCGAGCACAGCGCCAAGTATCCGAGTCTGCGCGTTATAGCCGATTATGGCCTGGGACTGCCGCTGGTGCAGGGCGACGCGGCCAAGTTGCGGCAGGTGTTCATCAACCTGATCAATAACGCCTGCCAGGCCGTAAGCGGTCGGGACGACGCCTGGGCGCGGCTGTCTTCGAGCTATGACGCGCCCGCCCGCGCGGTGCTGATTGATGTTGAAGACAACGGGCCAGGAATTCCGCCGGGCGACCGGGAAAGGATATTTGAGCCTTTTTTCACGACCAAACCGGTCGGCGAAGGCACCGGTCTTGGCTTGTCGGTGTCCTACGGAATTGTTAGGGAACATGGCGGCGTCATCGAATTAGCGGATAGTCTTTCGCCCGACCTGTCGGGTGGTAGCCGTTTCCGGGTGCGTCTGCCCGTGAATGGCAGGTTGAGAAATGACGGGGCGTCTGGAACCGCCATCATAACTTAATGGTGGTTCGAAAAATCCGTTCATCGCATATTTCCCTGTCATTTTGAGGAGCGAAGCGATCCGTCGGCCACCTGCCAAAGCGCTGGATAACTGGCGCGCCGAGCATCCCTGAATTATTGCCGGTTTCCGGCAAGTAATCACAGGGGATGCGATAACCACCAGCGACGGCGCGAGGCATACCATGACCGATGTGTGGTTTTCGGAGGATCTCGCCCGCACCGTTGATTTGAATCTTATTGAAATTCCTGATGAAATCGCCGCGCTGCCGGATGTGACCGCCTTTGGCAATGTCCACGATTTGCAGCAAGCGATGGCCAGGGATGAAAACGCCGCGCACAATATGGAGGCCGCCGAAGTCGAATTGGCTGGCCTGCAAGCGGCCGATGATGATTTGGTTTTGCTGTGATTATTGTTGCTATTTTACAAAGGAAACGCTGATGAACGCTTCGGAAATATACTGATGACATCCTTTTCTCATTTCGGCGGGATGTTTGTATCCTTTTATCCGGGTAGAACTGAGCCGAATGGGGAAAACCGTGAAAATTTGCGCGCTTGCACGGCACTATGGCGCGTGAGAACGGCTAAAATTCCGTTTCTCATATTCATGCCGACGTAGGAAATTTTTATCCAAAGGAGGAAAAACTGTGGGTCAATTTGTGTACAGTCTGTGCGGCATGTGCGCCGTGCGTTGCCCGGTGCGGGTGGAGGTTAAGGATGGTCGCGTCACGTGGATTGAAGGCAATCCGCATGTCGGCGGCATGGAAGGCAGTCTCTGCGCCAAGGGCGCGGCGGCGATTTCTTTTGAATACGACAGCGAACGGGTGCAAACGCCGCTGATTCGCGACGGGGCGCGGGGTTCGGGCCGGTGGCGCAAGGCCAGTTGGGATGAAGCGCTTGATTACATTGGCGAAAAACTCAAAGCCACCCAGGCCAAATATGGCAAAAAATCGGTGGCGCTCACCGATCGCGGCGGCCTCTTCACCGATCTGACCAAAAGCTTTATCAAGGCCATCGGCTCGCCAAACTACTTCGATCATGACGATTCCTGCGCTAAAAATGTCAACATTGCCGTGCAGTCGGTTTATGGCTACGGTCGTGGCGAAACTGGCTATGATTACGCCAATGCCAAACATATTGTTTTGGTTGGGCGCAACCTGTTTGAAGCGCTGAATGTCAAAGAAGTGAATAACGTCTTAAACGGCATGGAAAAAGGCGCGAAACTGACCTAT
Organism: Desulfobulbaceae bacterium; assembly: GCA_031287565.1. Taxonomy (GTDB): domain Bacteria; phylum Desulfobacterota; class Desulfobulbia; order Desulfobulbales; family Desulfocapsaceae; genus UBA8130. Next base: position 65,491 of record JAITSS010000030.1, on the reverse strand, counting down.
GTCGATATTCGCGCCACTACCACCGCCGCCAAGGCCGACAATTTTTACCGCATCCGTCCTGGCACAGATTACGCCTTCCTTTTAGGTCTTATCCACGAAATCATCGCCAAGGGCTATTACGACGCCAATTTCGTCGCGAAAAATTGCGACGGATTTGAGGAATTGCAAGCCTTTGTCCAGCCCTACAGCCCGGAATGGGCTGAGCGAGAATGCGAAATTTCGGCGGCGAACATCAGGGATTTGGCGGCGCAGGTAAACGCGGCGAAACCCAAAGTGATTTTTCATGGCGGCTGGATGTTCGCCCGCTACCGCGATTCGTTTTACGCCAGCCGGATGCTGTACATTCTGAACGCCTTAATGGGCAGCGTCGAAACCAAGGGTGGCTTCACCATCGCCAAAGGGCCTGGCGATTGCGGGCGCAAGGGATTGCAATCACTAGGGAAAAATATCCCGGAGCCACAAGATAAAATTGTGGACGCCGCCATGCCCGGCAAGACCATGGGCAGCGGCCATATCGTCAACTGCTACAAGGCGATGAGGTATGGCCAGCCATACCCAATTAAGGCGCTGATCTGTTATCGCTATGATGTGATGACTTCGCTGCCCGATCCAGAAGGACAGAAGAAATACCTCGATAATCTCGATCTGTTAGTCTCAATCGACGTCAACTATTCCGATATGGCCTGGTATTCCGACGTCATTCTGCCGGAAGCCACCTATCTGGAGCGGTCCAATATCATCTGTGCGCAAAAGGGATTGAAGCCGCAGTTCGCCATCCGCCGCCAGGCTATTGAACCGCTGTACGACGCCAAGCCGGGTTGGGAAATCTTCACGCTTCTGGCGGAAAAAATGGGTGTCGGCCAGTATTTTCCTTACAAGAGCATTGAGGATATGTGGCGGGTTCAGCTTGAGGGAACCGGCGTCACTCTGGCCGATTTTGACGGTAAAGGCGTGGTTGGTTTGTCTAAGGACGCGATTTTTCAGGACCCGGACAATCTGAAATTCAAAACGCCATCCGGAAAAATCGAATTCGTTTCGCAGAATTTAAGTAAGAACGGCTTTGAGTCACTAAAACCATATGTCAGTCCGAACAGGCCGGAAGCGGGCCATTATCGTCTGGTCTTTGGCCGCAGTCCGGCCCAGGCGCACGCCCAATCGGTGAATAACCTCTATCTCAACGAAATTCTGCCGGAAAACCATCTGTGGATTCATGAATCGGAAGCCATGAAAATGGGTGTCAAAAGCGGCGACATGCTGAAAATCACCGCGCCAGACGGCGTGTATACCGGCGTGATGAAAGCCAAGGTTACGCCCTTTATCCATCCGGAGGCGGTCTTCATGCTGCATGGATTTGGCAACGATATTCCGCTGAAAACCCGCTCGTTTGGCCGGGGTTTGCGCGACAGCAAATTTGAAACCGGCATGGTCGAAATGGTCGATCCGGTCGGCGGCGGCGTCGCCTATCTGGAATGTTTCGTCAAAGTCGAAAAGGCATAAGGGAGAGCCGCCATGGGCAAACATATCATTCAACTGAAACAAAACCGCTGCATCGGTTGTTACGCCTGCGAGGTGCATTGCAAGACGAAAAACGACTTGCCGCTTGGCCCGCGCAACTGCCGCATTATCGCCGACCATAGCCAGGTGGTGGGCGACCGGCCAAAGACGGAATTTTCCTTCATGCCCTGTTTTCACTGCGATACGCCGTGGTGTGTCGCGGTTTGTCCAAGCGGGGCGATGCAAAAGCGCGAAGACGGCATCGTCTTTGTAGACCAGTCGCTGTGCATCGGCTGCAAATTCTGCATCACCGCCTGCCCGTGGGGCGCGCCGCAGTGGAACGCCGAAACGAAAACCGTGAGCAAATGCGACCACTGCCGTGACCGCGTTGACCAGGGCCTGCAACCGGCCTGTGTCAGCAAATGCACGGCGCACGCCCTGCAATGGGTTAGTCTGGACAAATGATTAAGTATCCGAGAGGTGGATTTTATGGTGAAATTAGTTATTGACGCGAAGAAATGTGAAGTCCCGGTCGGGACGACGGCGCTGGCGGCGGCCCGCGAAGTTGGAATCGTCATTCCGACGCTCTGTTCGTTGCGGGCGTTGCGGCCAAATAAAGCCTGCCGCCTGTGTATCGTTGAAGTACAAGCGCCTGGCCTGGAAAAGATGGTCGCCGCCTCCTGCGATCTGCTGGTGGCGGAGGGCATGGAAATCAGCGCCAACAGCGCGAAAATACAGAAGATGCGGCGAGCAATCATCCAGTTGTTGCTGGCCGCCATGCCTGACAATATCGCGGTGAAGGAACTGGCGGCGGGTCTGGGCGTTTTCGCCACGCCCTTCGCCGTCGCCAAGCGCGACGCCTGCGCCCTCTGCGGCGTCTGTATCCAGGCATGTCAGGAGAAAATCGGCGTATCGGCGCTCTCTTACGCCGCGCAAGGCGGCAAGGCGGCGGATGCGGTCATTCTGGATGCGGAACGCTGCGTCGGTTGCGGCGCCTGCGCCAATGTCTGCCCGGTCGGGGCGCTCACGGTTCAGGATAAAAATGACAAACGCGAGCTGTCGCTGTATGGCGAAACGGCCAATGTTATCGACCTTGTAAAATGTCAGGTTTGTGGCGCGCCGTTCGCCACTGAAAAGGTCGTTGACCTGCTGCGGCAAAGGCTGAAAAAAGATGCGCTGACGCTGGATGCCGTGTACTGTCCCGCCTGTGCGCGGGAAAGGAACCCGGCCCCTTGTTTTGAGCGGGCCGCCATCTGAAATCGATACTGAACAAACAGGAGAAAAACATGGCGAATTCAGTCTTCAACAGTTGGGGCAGTGAAGTGAAACCGCTGCGATACGGCGCCAGAGATGTGGCGGCGGTGGTCGCCTGGGGCGAGGTGTCCGTCACCGACCCGAATATTGATATTGTTGGCCTGTGCGCCGAATATGCCCACGCCGTCCGCGACAATTCCTGCGGCCACTGCATTCCCTGCCGCGTCGGCACCCAGGTGATAGCCGATCTGCTCGATAAAATCGTGGCCGGTCAGGGCAGCGAAAGCCATCTCGATCAGATTATCGAATTGGCGGATACCATCGGACAGGCTTCGTTCTGCGACATTGGCCAGACCTCGCCGAAGGCGATTGCCTACATGATTGAGCATTTTCGCGCCGATTTTGTCAGCGCGATTAAGACGCCGCCGCAAAAAGGCTCATATGCCTACAAGTCCTTCGTCACCGCGCCCTGTATGCAGGCATGCCCGATTCATCTGAATATTCCTCAATACATCGAGGACATAAAACGCGGGCGTTTTCAGGAATCCTTGGATGTCATCAAGTCGAAACTGCCGATTCCCGGTGTTGTTGGCCGCGTCTGCGTCCGTCCCTGCGAAACCGCCTGCCAGCGTGGCCGCGCCGACGGGGCGTTACAGATCAAACACTTAAAACGCTTCGTCGCCGACGTGGCGCTTGCGCGTCAGGCTGAGGCTAAGCCATCCTCATGCTGTTCCTGCGGCGCGGCGCAAAAAAGCGCGACGAAAGACGCGAGAGTGGCCATCATCGGCGCTGGCCCGGCTGGCGTCACCTGCGCCAATGTGCTGGCTAAAGAAGGCTACAAAGTAACAATATTTGAGATGCTGCCGGAGCCGGGCGGCATGGCCGCCGTCGGTATTCCTGACTATCGCTTGCCCAGGGAAATCCTGCGCGGCGAAATTGGCGAAACCGAAAAATTGGGTGTCGAAATTCAGTACAACAAGGCTTTGGGCAAGGATTTCACCATCGAGAGTCTGAAGGCCGATGGATTTAAGGCCATTTTTGTCGCCATGGGTTGCCACACCTTCAAAAAGATGCGGGTCGAGGGTGAGGACGCCGGGTACTACGGTTTTGTCCCCGGCGTCACCTTCTTGCGCAACGTCAATCTGGGTCGGTTGGATGAGCTGCCCAAGGGCAAAAGCATCGCCGTCGTCGGCGGCGGCAACGTGGCCATTGACTGCGTGCGCACGGCCTTTCGCGTCGGCTTCACCGACGCCAATCTGGTTTATCGCCGCACCATCAAAGAGATGCCCGCCGATCCGGTGGAAATTCATGACGCCGAGGCCGAGGAAGTCAAATTCCATTTTCTGGTCGCGCCGAAGCGGATTGTCGCCGAAAATGGCAAAGTCGTCGGCCTCGAATGCAGCAAGATGGAACTGGGCGAGCCGGACGCCTCTGGCCGCCGCCGTCCGGTGGAAATTCCCGGTTCGGAATATGTCATTCCCGCCGATGTCGTGGTTTCGGCGATTGGCCAGGAGGTTGATACCGCCTGCACCGGCGCTGTCCCCGGCGTCGAACTCGACAAATGGGGCATCATGGTCGTCGATGAAAATCTGATGACCGCCGTGCCCGGCCTGTTCGCGGGCGGCGATTATGTTTCCGGCCCGGATACCCTGATTGGCGCCTGCGCCCATGGTCGTCTGGTCGGCAAAAAGATCGCCAAATATCTGGCCGAAAATGTGATTGAAAAACTGCCGGAGGAAGACGAATTCGCCCTGGTCAAACAGTTGCAGACGATGATTCCGGCGAAAAACGGTCCGTTGCCCGCAGGTGTCGCCCGCGCGGCGATTGCCCATGAACCGGCGGCGGAGCGCAAGGTTGATTTCCGTGAAGTGGACAAAGGCTTTACCGCTACCGAGGCGGCGCGCGAGGCTGATCGTTGCCTGCGCTGTTATCGGATTGTCACTTGCGCCTGTCAGGCATAATGGTTTTCCGCGCCGGGGATGAGTCATGAATTGTTCCCGGCGTCTTTCTCCGTCCGCCTTTGAACGCGCATTCAGGATGAACAGGGATGAGGTGGGCCGGAGGCGTTGGTTTGTTCCTTAAAAAATAACAGCTTCGCGCCTGATGTGCGTGAGGATTATCGTGGCGTGCGCGCCGGAAGGGGTTTTTCGTCCCGGAGCGCTAACAGTAACTTATGTATGGAGTGTGAAGACAATGAAAGGAAAGTATGGAATCCTGCCATGGTTGGCCATGGCGCTGATGCTGGTGCTTGGCTCACAGACGGCGCGGGCCGAGGAAGCGCCCCCGTCCGCTTCAACCACCGAGGTGGCGGTCCCGGCGCAAATCGTCGCCCCAGCCGATGCAGGCGGCGCTGTAACCCTCAACATCGACACCAGCCAGTTGCATGATGGCGGCGTCATTACAATCACTGGCCAGGCCCCGGCGGATAAACCGGTCTTTGTGGAAATCTACAACAAAGAACACAAGGTGCGGGCCAGTCGCTTCGACAGCGACCCGATCAAGGCCGATGATAAAGGCGTTGGCGTCAGCTCATCCGATAAATACTACATGGATAAGCTTGGTAAAAAGGCCGGTGACCGCCCGTATGTGTTCTATATCACGCATGAAATGCCCTCATATTACATGCTGATGGTGACGGATAACGAGGCCAATAAAGCGGCCTTTGCCGAACAAAAAGACAAGAAGGGCCAGTGGAGCGTTTCCGCGCTGATTAAAGCTTTGGGCGCGGGCGATGCCTATGTCGCGCCGACTCAGGCGAAAATCGACCATTTCCAGAGCACCCTTCTGGCCAGCGTCATCGGCAGTCGTGGTGAGGAGCTGGAAGCGTTGGACGCCAAGGAGACCAAGGCCCGCAGTATGCAGCTGCTGAAGGCCCGTTTCCGTTCAATCGGCAAGGTCTTCAATGTCGGCGTCAAGGTGCAGCCGGATGGTCACTATGAAGCCACCTTCAAGTTGCCGCCCAAAAGCGCGCCTGGCGAATACGCCATCGTCGCCAGCGTCGATAAAAACACCAAAAGTGAGGCGGTGACATTCAAGAACGACATTGCCTTTCCGACCATGTATCTGCCCTCCGCCGGTACCAGCATGAACCTGATCTGGCCCTTCGTCATCACGCTACTGGTGGCTATTTTCGGCGTCATGATGGGCGCGGGCGGCGGTTTCATCATGAATCCGCTCTTCGCCCAGATTTTCCCCAGCCTGCCGCATACCTATATCGCCGGCACGGTGACGCCGACGGTATTGTTCTCGCAGGGCAGCGGCATCATGAACTATTCCAAGATCAAGTTCATTTCCTGGAAACTTGGCATCGGCATCGGCCTGGCGATGATGGTCGGTGGGTTCATCGGCCCGAAACTGACCGAAATGATCACGCTGACGCAGTTCAAGTTCGCCTTTGGCTGGATTCTTATTGTCCTGGCTGTCTTGATGTTCTGGCAGACGACGCCTGGTTATCTTGAGAAGAACAAGAAGGAGCAGGCGATTTTGAAAGAATTCAAAAAACGCGCCGAAGAAGCGGCCAAGGCCAAACAGGCTTAATTTCAGGAGGATTTTCGATATGAAAGTGGAATTCTGGGGACAGGAATTTACTGTCAATATGGTGTTAGGCTGCATCGGCGGGTTTTTGATCGCCATCATGTCGTCGATGTTCGGCTTCGGCGGCGGCCCTTTTATGGTGCCGTTGATGACCGTCGGCCTGCGCCTGCCGATGTTTCTCGTGGTCGGCAGCTCGCTTCTGGCGATCTTTTTCAATACCTCGGTCTCAACCATCCGTCATATCCAGTTTGGTAACTTTGACTGGCTGTTTTTCTGCGCCATGTTTCCGGCGGCCTTGCTCGGCGGCTGGATTGGCCCGCAGATCGCCAAACGGGTCAGCCCGCTGGTGGTCAAACGGGTGGCGGTGGTTGGCCTTCTGATTCTGGCCTGTAGTTTGCTCGGCTGGTTGGATAAGTTCTTCGCTTTGTTCTAAGAGGTTTGCGGCGCTGACCGCTTGCTGGGGGAAGGATAGCTTGCTATTCTTCCCCCTTTTTTTTGCTCCATTAAAACGGATGCTTGTAGCGCGTTCCGTCGCAAGTCTCGCTGACATATATCTGGAGGTGTCCCATGTCTGAATCGTTTCATCCCGGCGACTGCATTCGCTCGCTCGCTGACTGGCCAAAAAAAAGGTGTCGTTTTCCGCGACATCAGCCCGCTTCTGACCAGCGCCGCTAATTTCCGTCGCCTGGTGGACCTTTTGGCGCGCCGCCATTTCTCCACCGCGATTGATGCCGTGGCCGCGGTTGACGCCCGTGGCTTCATCATCGGCGCGCCGGTCGCCTATGCCTTAAATGTCGCCTTTGTGCCGCTGCGCAAAAAAGGCAAGCTACCCGGCGCGGTCATCGCCGAAGCCTACGCCCTGGAATACGGCGCGGCTGAGTTGGAAATTCAGACCGATTGCCTGCGTCCTGGCGCTCGTGTGCTGTTGATTGACGATCTGATCGCCACGGGTGGCACGCTTCTGGCCGCCGCCCGTTTGTTGCGTCGCCTGGAGGTGCGGATTCTCGAAGTGAACGCCATCGTTGATCTGCCCGATTTGGGCGGTAGCGCCAGATTGCGCCAGGATGGCCTCGCCGTGCACGCTTTTTGCTCGTTTACTGGGGAATGAAGCGGCCCACACATCAATAATTTTTAACAGCATTATCCGCGAGACGCCGCCCGCGCCAGCGTGCTATCGTGCGTTTGGAAAATTGAAAATCGGTTTCAATAAAACCTTCTTTTAACGATGCGGGGGCGCGCATGGCCGGTTCACTGTATTGGGCGGATACCTATCTCACAAAACTTTGCACTTCCGACAAGGCGATTCGCCACATCAAAAACGGCCAGCGGGTCTTTCTGGGTTCGGCCTGTGGCGTGCCGCAGGAGTTGGCCCGCGCCCTGGCCGCCTATGCCCAGCATCTTTCCGGCGTCGAAGTGGTGCGGATGCTCAGTAGCGACACCGCGCCGTTGACGGAAATCGCCAACCGCTCGAACGATTCAAGTCTCAATATCAGAAACATTTACTTGGGTTCGACCAGTGCCGATTACCTGGCCCGCAACCGGCGTTTTATCACGCCGATGAATCTGTCGATGGCGCCGAGTCTGTTCACCAGTCGCCGGATGCCGATTCATGTCGCCTTAATTCAGGTATCGCCGCCCGACGATTTTGGTTGGATGAGTTTGGGCGTTTCCGTCGATGTCACTCAGGCGGCGACGCTCGCGGCCAATATGGTCATCGCCCAGATCAATCCGCGAATGCCGCGAGTCATGGGGCAGAGCTTTATTCATGTCAACCAGGTGGATTATATCGTTGAATGCGAGGAAGACCTGCTGACCATTCCGTCGATTTCTCCATCCGACATTTCCATGCAGATTGGCCAGCATATCTCGCGACTGATTGAGGATGGCTCGACCATCCAGGTGGGGCTTGACGCCGCTTCGCAGGCCACGGTGCAGGCGCTGCAAAACAAGAACGACCTGGGCTTGCATTCGCAATACCTGACCGAGGATGTGATGCATCTGTATGCCAGCGGAGTTGTCAATAACCGCCATAAGGGGTTCAACGACGGCAAGCTGGTGGCCTCGGCGGCTCTGGGCAGCAAAAATCTCTACGAATTTCTGCACGACAATCCGGCGATAGAATTTCATCCATCCGATTACGTCAACAACGCCTTCATCATCGCCCGGCACAACAAGATGGTCAGTGTCAACCGCGCCAAGGCCGTCGATCTGACCGGCCAGGTACAGGCCGAGGCCCTGGTCGCCACCCATTTCGCCGGCGTCAGCGGTATTCTGGATTTCGTGCGCGGCGCCAGGGGTTCCAAGGGCGGCAAATCCATTCTCTTTTTACCGTCACTCGATTGCGAGACCGGCAAGAGCGCGATTATCCCACGGATCAGTGATGCGCCGGTGACGGTGCCGCGCGGCGATGTCCACTTCATCGCCACCGAATACGGCCTTACAAATCTGATAGGTAAAAGTTTGCAGGAGCGGGCCATCGCGATGATCAGTATCGCTCATCCCGATTATCGCGATGAGCTGCTCGAAGCGGCGAAAGAGCGTGGCCTGGTCGGAAAAGACCGCAAACTGGGCGCCAGCAACAAGGCGGTCTACCCGGTGCACCTCGAAGACAGCGTTGAGCGCGACGGGATTTCAATCGCCATCCGCCCGGCGAAACCGGCCGACGAACGGCGGATTCAGGAGCATTACTACACCCTGGAAAAAGACGACGTGCTGACCCGTTTTTTCCACGAAAAGACCAGCTTCAGCCACCAGGATGTGGATACGGTGGCCAAGATTGATTATCTGCGCGACCTGTCACTGATCGCGCTGGTCGGTGAGCCTGGCTTTGAAAAGGTAGTGGCGATTGGCGAGTATCTGCTCGACGCCGACAACAATCTGGCCGAGGTGGCTTTTTCGACGAGCAAAGACTTTCAGGGCAAGGGCTTGGGCAAGTTGCTGATGGCCAAGCTCTCGGAAGCGGCGCGGGATAACGGCATCGCCGGTTTCGTCGCCTTCACCGCGCCGACCAACAAGCCGATGATCAGCCTGTTTAAGACGCTACCCTATAAAACCAAAACTGTTTTTGAAGAGGATATGCTGAAGTTGAGTTGCCGCTTCGATGAGGTGGCGGCATAAAAAAGCGTCAGGATTCGTCCTGGTTGTCGATAAGCTTGGCCGCGCCGATTTCCACGCCGACGCTGCGGTTGCGCCCCTGCTCCTTGGCTTCATAGAGGGCGTCGTCGGCGGCGGCGAGCAGGCGCACCATTGATTGACGGGCCTGCGGCACGGCGGTGGCGACGCCAACGGAAATGGTCAGCATGGCGGCGACCGGCGAGCTTTTATGCTCAAGATTCATCGCCTGCGCCGCCAGCCGCAATTTTTCCGCCACCTGATAACCGCCCAAGGCGTCGGTGTCGGGCAGAATAACGAGAAATTCCTCGCCGCCGTAGCGTATAACCCGGTCGGTGGGCCGCCGCACGGTGGCTAACAGGCTCTGCGCGACCCGGATCAGGGCGCGGTCGCCTTGCAGGTGGCCGTAGGTGTCGTTGTACATCTTGAAATGATCAATATCGATCATCAGGAGCGTCAGCGGATGTTTATCGCGGACGGCGCGTTGCCATTCATCCTTGAAAATTTCGTCGAAGCGGCGCCGGTTCATCAGGCCGGTTAGGGCGTCGGTGGTTGATAGGTGCTGGAGTTTTTCGTTGGCCTTTTCCAGCTTGCGGCGCAAACTTTCCAGCTCGATCAGTTGGCGGTCAAGCTGTTCGGCTTTTTCGCGCAACAGTTGCTGCTGATGATACAGGTTGAGGAAGACCTTAACCTTGCCGGTCAAGACAATCGAATCCAGCGGCTTGAAAAAATAATCGACCGCGCCGTAGTCAAAGCCTTTGTACAATTGCTCCCAATTCTGGTTGGCGGCGGTGATAAAGATGATTGGAATGTGCTTGCTGCGGGAATTGCCGCGCAAAAGGGAAGCCAGCTCATAACCGTCCATGCCCGGCATGTTGACATCCAGGAGGATCAGGGCGAAGTCGTGGTCGAGGATATGGGCCAAAGCTTCTTCGCCGGAGGCGGCGCGGATGGTTTCGGCATCCTGGGTTTCTAAGAGACGCTCCAGAGCCAGCAGGTTTTCCGGCTTGTCGTCAACAATGAGAATTTTTGCTTTGTTCACCTCGTCTCCGCCATGTCCGGAAATTTGCCCAGCCCTTATGCCCGGCAATCGCCCGTTTTCGGATTGATCCGTTTGCCGCCTGGCTGTTTTTTCGTGGTTCAGCGCCGCCGACTTTTCGGTATTTTTCCGGATTGCCATGTTTTTCCGCATACTGATCGTTCGTAATAACGAAAAGGCAATACCTGTATTTTATAATTCAGCGGACAACAGTTCCAGTAATTTTTCAGGTTGAACCGGTTTTACGAGAAATCCGGTTGCGTCGCGGGTGAGACATGCGGCGCGGTCAGATTCGGAGCCGGTCAGGAATATGGGCAAGGCGGCGAAGCGTTGGTCGGCGCGGATGGATGCGCACACGGCCTGGCCGCCGAATGGTGGCAAATCCACATCCAACAGGGTGGCGTCGATACTTTGTTCCGCGAGTTTCGCCTGGCATTCTGTCTCGCTTCGGCCAATCATCGTGTGGATGCCCAGGTTTTCCAGGTCGCTCGATACTTTGAAAGCCCGCCGCAGGTCGCTATCGCCCAATAAAATCACGCGGCCCGCCCAACTTGAAGCGGGTATTGCTGGGGTGGTCGGTCGCGCCTCGGTCGTCCTTGCCTTTCCGTTTGTTGCCGATGGGTAGAAAGCGCCGCGATGCAGAAAAATCGCCAGCAGCCGTAAAGTGTCATGCAGGCTGCTGGCGCTTCTCACGGGTAATCGCGGGTTGGCGTCGATGATTGTTTGCGTGGCGGCGTTCAACCCATGCTCAGCGAAGATCAGCAAGGGCGGCGCGGTGTCGCGAGCGGCGAGCCGCTCCACAATCTCTGGGAGAAGCGCGTTGGGCTGCGCTGAGGCCAGGAGGAGCAGGCAATCGTACCGCTTTTCAGTCAATCCGCTTGGCCAGACGATTTTCTCCACGTGGACATCTGACGGCGGCAAGGCAAAATCCGCGCCTGTTTGCCCAGGCAGACCGTCGCTGATGAGACCAAGAATCGGCGCGGTTTCATCCATCAGTTCGCGCAGCCGGGTGAAGAACGCCTTGATGTGGGTCGGTGTCGGGGGTCTCAGCAAAACGCCTTCCGCCCCCAGTCGCCTGGCTGTGTCAGAGAAGCTGGCCTCCTGCGCGGTTATGCTGAAAAACACCGGAATAATCGCCAGATCGTCTTCGGCCTGCAAACGGTTGAGCGCTTCGACGCCGCTCATATCCGGCGGCTTGATATTCAGGAGAATCGCCCGTGGTCGATGAAAACGCGCCATCTTCAAGCCTTCTTCGCCGCTGGCCGCCCACAGATAGGCAAAACCGTGTTCGTGCGCGGAGTCGCGCATCAGTCGCGCCGAAATCGGATCGCCTTCGATGTTCAGAATGGTTTTGGAACTGGCCTCAAGTTGCCCACGGTCGTCTTCCGGCGGTGTTTCCGCGACGGTCGCGTAGGGCCGCTCATCCTCTTTGGCGCAATCGACGCCGATGTAGCCGTCCAGACTTTCCGGCAGAATCAATGTGAACACACTGCCTTGTTCCAATTCGCTTTCGAGGTGGATGAAGCCGCCGAGCAGTTTCGCCAATCTGCGGCAGATGGTCAGGCCAAGGCCGGTGCCGCCGTATTTGCGGCTGATGCCGCCTTCGGCCTGCTGGAAGGCCCGAAAAATCGCCTGCCGCTTGTCGTGGGCGATGCCGATGCCCTGGTCAACGACTCTGAAGGCCAGCGCGTTGGGAATAGGCGGATTGCCAGCATCGAAAAAACGGGCATCGGCGCGTCGCGCTTCAAGACGAATTTCTCCCTGTTCCGTGAACTTGCAGGCGTTATTCAAAAGATTGATCAGGATTTGCCGCAGCCGGTGGCCATCGGTGTGCAAGGTGGCGGGCAGGTCGGGCGCGCATTCGACGATAAAGCGCAGCTTCTTTCCCTCGGCGACTTCGCGAAACATCCGGTCGAGGTCGGCCAACAGGTCGTGTACGTCGCACTCTTCGACGATGATGGGCATTTTCCCGGCGTCGATTTTGGAAATATCCAGCACCTCGTTGATCAGCCGTAACAGTGATTGTCCGGAGGTATTGATGGTTTCGGCCAGTTCAATGTCTTTTTCACGCAGACAGCCGCTGCGGTTTTCGCTAAGAATATTTGACAGGATAAGGATGCTGTTCAAGGGCGTGCGCAGCTCGTGCGACATGGTGGCGATGAATTCTGATTTGTGGCGGTTGGCTTTTTCCAGGTCGTCAGCCTTCTGCTGGACGATTTCTTGGGCTGCGACCAGTCGCAGATTGGTGGCCTGCATTTCCTCTTGCTGGCGCTGCATGGCTTTGGCGCGTTCCTCAAGTTCAAGGCGCAGCCGATGCAATTCTTCATGGCCGCGACGCAGGCGCTCTTCCGACAGGTCAAGGTTTTGATTTTTTTCTTCCAGTTCGGCCAGCGACCGCGCCAGCTCGCGCTGTTGCGCCCGTGTTGTGGCCGACAAGTGGCGGAATTTCGCCGCCATTTCGATAAGTGTTCGTGTCAACTCGTTGAACGCGCCGTTTTGCGCGGGCGGCGGCGCATTGTAGTCGCCCGCCACAATTTTCTTCGCGAAGCGGTTCTGGTCGCCGATTGCGCCGAGGATGCGTTTGGCGACGAAGTGGGCGGCGGCGGCGACCGCAGCGACGAGGGTGAGACCAAGCAAAGCGGCGAGCAGGGCATGGCGGGCGAACAGGACTGGCAGCAACATGGCCGGGATGAGCGGCGCGAGTGAACAGAGCGGCAATAACAGGAAAAGTTTCCGATGAATCTGGCTGGAACGCTTGCCTCCCGCTTGCTGCCGCGCGGGCAGGGGACGGACAGGCGGCGGCGGTTCCCCTCCGGGGTTCATTGCCGGGGGGCTGGAGGCCAGCTCTGGCGCCGCCTTTCGATCGGTCCGCCCACCGGGTATGTTTCTCGTCTGTGGCGAGCGGCGGCGATGCGGCGGAAGATTTCCATGATCACCGGCAGATTGTGGAAGTCAGCGGCGGAAATTTTCCTGACCACCACGTCGGTTTCGGCGATGACCGTGGCCGTGCGCTTTTTTTCCCCGGCGAAATAGGCCAACTCGCCGAAAATCGCGCCGGGATCCATCGTCGAAATCAAGGCGCCTTGCCCATCCACAGTCTTGGCGCGGCCATAATCGAGAAAATACACGCCATCCGGCTCGGCGCCCATCTGGATGATCAGGCTGCCGGCCTTGTACCAGTCCATTTTGAAGTACTGCTCCCATTGCACATCGACGACCAAAGCGTGATAGATTTCGTAGTCCATGGCCATCAGCAACTGTTTAGACAAATAAGGCAGTCGCTCGCCGATGGTGTCGCGTTTCTTTTCCATCAGCTTCATGCCGTGGGTGTTGAAGTCGGCGGCTGGAAACGGCGTTTCGCGGATGTATTCGAGGATGCGGGAAATGGCCTTGTCCTCGTGGCCGGTCATTTCGACAAAATAACTCTGCGCCGACAGCAGTTGGTCGCGCACGGCCGGAAAATCTGGAAGGATGCCCATTTGCAGATTGCCGCTGAACAAATCCATCGCCTCGTTTTTCATCTGGATGAATTGCATAAGCGGGCGATGGCCGACATCGTTCGGGCAATTGTTTAATCCTGGCTTGTAGACGCTGTATGCGTTCATCGGATGGATGACGCTGGCCAGGCTGAATTTGCCGATGCTGACCAACCACGACGCTTCCTCGACCTGGTGGCGGGCGACTTCGCGGTCCATGAGCAGACAGGTGCCAAAATGGCCGCAGAGTTCTTCGAGCCGATTAGCCACCGCGAAACTGGTACTGAATTTGCACAGGCGACCGCCCAGTTCGGCTTCGACGATTTCGCCGAGAAAAAGGCCCAACCTGGTCGGCGGCAAGGCGCCGTCGGCGATGGTGTAGGCGACGCGGATGGCGGCCCGCAGGGCGCGTCGGCAAATGGCGTCGTCACCTTCGCCGGGTTTTTTCCGAAAGATGATCAACGTGCCGTCACCGGCCGACGGCTCGACTTCGACCGGTTGGCTGTCGGCGGTCATCACAATGTCGCGAAAGGTTCGATGATAGCCGATGATGAAGTCGCGCAACTCCTCCGGCGTCATGGTCGAGGTGCGGCGCGAATACTGCTCCATGTCGGACATCAGAATCACGACCCGGTGTTCGGCATAGCCGCTAGCGTCGGCCTGGTGGGGAAAAAGCATGAGTTTCAATGACAAAAGAAAAGTTTTTGTGTGGCCACGGCGCGAATGTTTTCACGGCCAAGACCGATTCGCACAATTGTATCGCAGGGCGACGCGGAAAACAAATTCGCTACCGATAAAGAATACGGTCGAAAAATCGAGAACTTATCGGAGAGGCGGTTTCAGATTGGGGTCTGCTGGATGTGGTACAGGTAGTCTTGCCACTCCAGCGGCAGCATGGTTTTTTTCTTCGTGTTGCACTCTTTGCAGGCGGGGACCAGATTGCCTTTGCTGCTTGCGCCGCCGCGTGAAAGCGGCACGATGTGATCCATGGTCAGTTCGGCATGGGCGCATTTTCGCCCGCAATAATGGCAGTGACCGGTGGCGGTTTTTTGCTGCCACCAGCGGGTTTTCCGCAGGTCTCTGGCTTTCTGCCGCTCGCGCCGGATGATGGCTTCATCGGGCGCGGTGAAAAAAATATCGCTGAAATCATTCATCGTCATTTGTCAGGCAATTGGGCCGACGAGCAAGGGGCGCAATTCGCCCAGGAGATACAATGACCCGGCGATGACGACCAGACCACCGCCATCGGCAAGGTTCATCGCTTTAGTCAGGGCGTCGGCGGGGCGTCGCGCCAAAATCGCCTTGTGACGCTCGTTTTCCAGCATACAGGATAGGAGATATTCCGGCTCGGCGGCGCGTTCGCCTTCGGCGCGTGTCAGCACGACATGACGGCACAGTGGCGTCAGGCGAGCCAGTCCGGCGCGGATGTCCTTATCGTTCATTGCGCCCCAGAGCAGGGTCAGCGGCAGGTCGGCATAATCGTGTTGTAAGGTCGTGGCCAGTTTCTCGACGCCATCGGGGTTGTGGGCGCCGTCGAGGAGAAAATTGGCGGCGGTTTGCCTGTTAAGTGCCGGAAAAGCTTTATGAAAATCTGCGCCGACCAGCCGGAAAAACTCCAGCCTGCCTGGCCAGCGCACCGCCAGAAGCGCCCGCCGCAGCGTCGAGTCATCAACGGGAAAACCATGCCCGGACAGAAGTTTTAGGGCGGCAATGGCCAGCGCCGCATTTTCATATTGATAGGCACCCTTCATTGCGCATTCGAGTCCGTCGATTTCTCCGGTTACAGGCGGCGCCAAGCCACGCCAGCGCCAAAGCGCGCCGTTTCGTTTTTCGCAGGAAAATTCCCGCCCCAAAAGATACAAAGGCGCGTGTCGCGAAGCCGCCGTGTCGCTCAGCGTTCGCGTCACTTCATCCTGGCCGCCCACCGCGACGACCGGAATATTTTCTTTGATGATGCCGGCCTTTTCCGAGGCGATGGCGGCCAAGGTATCGCCCAGATAGGCTTGGTGATCAATGCTGATGCTGGTAATGAGTGATACGATGGGCGTTACGACATTGGTGGCGTCGAGACGCCCGCCCATGCCGGTTTCCAGGATCACCAGATCCGGCTGGCGTTTTTCGTACCACAGGAGCGCCACGGCGGTGGTGAACTCAAAATAGGTGATGGTTTCTCCGGCTAAAACCTCGATGACTCGTTCGGCCAGCGTGGCGAATTCTTCTTCGGAAATATAGTCGTCGTTTAGGCGGATGCGCTCGCGTACCGTGCTAAAATGCGGCGATGTGTACATGCCGACGTGAAATCCGGCCAGTTTGAGCGCGGTCAGAAGCGTAACGCAGACTGAGCCTTTGCCGTTGGTGCCGGCTACATGCACAAAGCGCAGACGTTGTTCCGGGCTGCCGACCCTGGCCAGAAAGGATTGCATGGCCTCCAGGCCAAGTTTGATTTTGTGCATCTGAAGATGGTTCAAATAGCCTTCGGCTTCGATAAAATTCATGTCTTCACTGGATTTGCAAAACGGGTAAGCTCATGGAAACGTTGATTGAATCCGCCTGGTTTGACAAGTTTGCCAGACGCGAAGTGGCTTCTCTGCTCGGACGGACAAGCATTCATCAACATTTTTTATAAAAGTGTTAATCTGACGTAATCAAAATGCAGCGTTTTCAGGCCGTGCCGATCAAACCGCACGCTGAAGCTCCGGTCAGCGCCCAGCGCCGTCACGATGCCAGCGCCGTAAAAGGCGTGGCTGACCCGCTGTCCTGGGATTAAATCGGCTTCCTTTGCGAGCGTGGGGCTATCGACGGACGGCGTGATCGGTCTTGTTCTGGTGAAAATCGGTGCCGACATGTCACGGGTGCGCAGGCGCTTGTAGAGATGCGGTGGAATTTCCGCAAGAAATGGCGACATATTTGCCCGATTAAACATGCGGTCGGCAGTCATCAACTCGCAAGGATAGGTGAGCCAGAGATGTTTGCGGGCGCGGGTGGCGGCGACGTAGAGCAGGCGTCTTTCTTCTTCGTATTGCGCGCCCATGGCCCCGGCGGCGCTGTGCGGAAAACGGCCATCGGCCAGACCAATAACGAACACCGCGTCGAATTCCAGACCTTTGGCCGAATGGATGGTCGAGAGGATGAGGCGGTCGCGGCTGGATTCGTCACGGACATTGGGTGGGTCGAGCATGGTGTCATCGATGAAGCTCCGCACATCGGCGTAAGCCAGGATGATGCTTTTCAACTGGTCGAGGTCTTTTTGTCGCTTCGGATAATCGTCAGCATAGAGTCGCTGGAGAATTGGCTGATAGTAGATAAAGATTTTTTCGTACAGGGATGACGGTGTGCTGTCGCCGCCGCGCAGGTCAGTAAAGAGGCGGCGCAGCGCGGCGAAACCATCATGGAAGTTCGCCTTAACCGGTAGTTCGGCCAATGCCTGCCATGTGTCCGTGGCGTTGACCAAAGCGGTGGTGAATTTTTGCGCGGTTTTTGGACCGATTTTTTCGAGTTGCAAAAAAACCCGGCTCCAGCTCAGTCCGTCATGAGGATTGACCAGCAGGCGCAGGAAGGCAAGCACATCTTTCATGTGCGCCGATTCCGTCAGTTTCAGGCCGCCGCGTTTTTCAAAGTTGTGCCCGGCGGCGGCCAACTCAAGTTCGACGCGAAACGAATGGAAGCCGGAGCGGAACAGAACCGCGATTTCCCAGGCCGGGGTGCCATCCGCAATCAGTTTTTGTATGTTTTCAACGACAAAACTTGCTTCGTCGCGCTCATCCCTGGCTGGATACAGTTGCGGCTTAGCGCCGCCTTCGATTCGGCTGAATAGAGTCTTGGCGTATTTTTCCGCCGCCGCCTGGATTATCGAATTGGTCAGGGTTAGGATGGGTTGGGTTGAGCGATAGTTTTCCTCAAGTTTGATTAAAGACGCGCCCGGAAACAAATCCGGGAAACGCATGATATTGTGAAAGTCGGCGCCGCGAAAGGAATAAATCGACTGCGAATCGTCGCCCACCACCATGACATTGTTGTGCGGAGCCGCCAGCAAACGCACGATTTCCGCCTGAATCAGATTGGTATCTTGGTATTCATCGACCATGATGTAAGCGAAGCGTCGCGACAGAGCATCCCGCGCTTCTGGGTGTTCGGCCAGAAGCAGACGCCAGTTGACCAGCAGATCATCATAATCCATCAGCGCGTGTTCACGTTTATAGCTCTGATAATATTGATGCAGGGTGAGGATCTGGTCGAGGTGTTCGGCCATGTGCGAATAGTTGCGTTCGATGATGTCCGGCACACCGACTGAACGGTTTACCGCGCCGCTGAATATGCCGATAATGGCGCGCTTGGAAGGGAATTGCCGATTTTCTTTCCCCATTCCCAGCGATGATTTCAGCAAGTTGATAATGCCCTCAGCATCAGCCTGGTCAATGATGGAAAAAGATGATGGATAGCCGATCGCATTGGCGTAGCGGCGCAACAAATTGTTGGCGATGGCGTGGAATGTGCCGCCTGTTACTTGAGCGCTGGAATCTCCAACCAGACCGGCGGCGCGCCACAGCATTTCCTGGGCGGCCTTGCGGGTGAATGTAAGGAGCAGAATTTGCCAGGGTTCAACGCCTTCAGCGATCAGATAGGCGACCCGATGCACCAACGTGCGGGTCTTGCCGCTTCCCGCCCCGGCGATGACCAGCACCGGTCCGGTCGTTGTGGTCACAGCCAGATGCTGCGCCTCGTTCAGGCTATCATGTTGATAATCGGACATTCAGATCGAAAAATATCCAGTGAGAACAGGCTTTGCGGCACTGTGGATGCGTGTGCCGAAATGTTGAACATGATAAATGGCTAATTTGTCTGTCATGGAAACTGGCTGGTATACAGCCGGAGTGGAATGAGAAAAAATCTTTACAAAAAACACAACGCAGGGCAGCCTTATGCCGCCCTGCGTTGCAAGAAAAACGCTATTTGCATCAAGCGAATCAGACGCCGCTCAGCGCTGTCTGCATCAGATTCAGGAAATGGTTCGGCAACACGCCAAAATAAATGATGGCCACGATTAACACCAGTGAAATTGCCTGCATAAACCGATTTGGCTTGTTGATGACAAGCGACTCCTGACTTTCATCGGCAGTGCAAAATGTCAGGCGCACCACCGATAGATAGTAGTAAATACCGATGGCGGTGTTAATGGCGGCCAACGTGACCAAAACATGATGCCCCTCTTTAAATGCGCCCACCAGCAACATGAATTTACCAGTAAAACCGATGAACGGCGGAATCCCGGCCAGGGAAAAAAGTGCGATTAACAACGTCACCGCCAGTAAGGGTGAACGCTGATACAGACCAGTAAAATCGCTAATCGCCACATTGTCGCCATTTTTAGAAATGCAACAGATGACCATGAAGCAGGCCAGAATCATCAGCATATAGCCGAAAATGTAATAGGCTGCGGAGGCGTAACCTATGGTTTGAAATGTTAAAACGCCCAACATGACAAAACCAGCATGGGCGATGCCGGAAAACGCCAGCATTCGCTTTATATCTTTCTGCACCAAGGCGGAAAGATTGCCATAAAACATTGAGAGGACGGCGCAGGCCGCGAGGATAATGCCAATGCTTTCGCCGCGAATGTCAAACAAACTGGCCAGACGCACCAGTAGAGCCACTGCCGCGATTTTAGGTGCCGCAGCGATGAAAGCGGTGGTTTCATTCGACGCGCCTTCATAGACATCCGGCACCCAGAAATGAAAGGGGAAGAATGCCAGCTTGAAAAAGAACCCAGCCATGACCATCACTGCCGCAATGACCAGTGCCGGTTCATGGAGCAAATCGGGCAAGCGCTCGGCGATGACAGCGATATTGGTTGAACCGGCTAGGCCATATATATAACTCATGCCGAACAGCATGAATCCAGTGGCGACAACGCCGAACAATAGATACTTAATGCCGGCTTCCAATTGAATAACCATTTTCCCTTCATTGTCGCGGCGAATCGGCACCATCACATAAACTGCGAAGGAGGAAAGTTCGAGGGCGACAAATATCGCCAGCAGGTCAACACTCGAAACCAGCATCATCAGGCCCAACACCGATACCGCCTGAAATAGCTGATATTCCGGGAAAAATTTCTCTTTGATCCCCTCATGGCCACCGCAAATGACGACCACGATAAATGCCGCCACGGCAATGGCCAATTTGCTCAATTGCGAGAACATATCGACGCGGAAGGCGCCGTAAAATAGCTCCCCGGAACTGTGTAATGTTCCCAAACAGACGAGGGATAGAATGGCGTAGAACACATATGCGGTGTTCCGCACTACCTCTGGTTTACTGGCGGTGAGGCTGAGTCCAAAAAAGACCAACCCAGCGGCCATAACTGTCAATTCAGGTAGAAATACCATCGGCTTACCTATCTATGCGTACAATAATTGAAAAATTATGGAAGAAGCTGTCCGACGGCTGTCGCCCCGTGTCCACTATATGCCGCGAACTGGCTGAGCAGATTCGCGACGCTGACGTGCATCAGGTCGAGAAAATGCTGCGGTGCCAATCCAATCCAAAAGACAAAAAGCAGGAACGGCGCAAGGGTGATGATCTCCCGTTTGTTAATATCTTTAAGCCATGATTGATCCGGATTGTCGGTACCGCCCCAGATAATTTTTTGCAACATTCTCAACATATAGGCGGCCGCCAACACCGCGCCGGGAATCGCGGCCAAGGCAAGATAAGGAAATTTGCCGTGGGCCACGTCAAAAGAGAAGGTTCCGGCTAAGATCATGAATTCGCCGACAAAACTGTTCGTGCCGGGAAACGCGAATGAAGAAAGTGAAAAGAAGGTCAGGAACGTGACATATATTGGCATGAATTTGCCGACTCCAGTCGCGGAACGCAATTCACGGCTATGGGTGCGCTCATAAATCATTCCCACACACAGAAAGAGTGCACCGGTCGTGACGCCGTGATTAATCATCTGGAGGATTGAGCCTTCAATGCCTTGCTGGTTCAGAATGAAAATACCCAATGTGACAAAACCCATATGGCCGACCGACGAATACGCGATCAACTTTTTCATGTCGCTTTGTGCCAGCGCTGTGAACCCGCCGTAAATAATGCCCGCGATGGAAAGCCATAGAATGGCCGGTGCCAGATATATCGTGGCGTCCGGTGTTATCGGCAGGGCGAAGCGTAAGAAACCGTAGGTACCCATTTTAAGCAAAACCGAGGCCAGAATAACTGACCCCGCAGTCGGCGCTTCAACGTGCGCCGCTGGCAACCAAGTGTGAAATGGGAACATTGGCACCTTGATGGCGAAGGCCAGAAAAAAAGCCAGAAAAACAAGTATTTGCGCATTAAAATCGTATCCCTTCCACATCATGTCGGGGATGAAAAAACTGTAACCGTTTTGTACAAAGAGCCAGATAATTGCAACCAGTAGCAGAACCGAACCGGCCAGCGTATACAAAAAGAACTTTATTGAAGCATATATTTTGCGCGGCCCGCCCCATATACCTATGATTAGGTACATCGGT
The DNA here is from genome assembly GCA_031287565.1 of Desulfobulbaceae bacterium. GTDB lineage: Bacteria > Desulfobacterota > Desulfobulbia > Desulfobulbales > Desulfocapsaceae > UBA8130. The sequence continues at coordinate 44,069 of JAITSS010000030.1, read as the reverse complement.
ATCAGCATTGCTTCCCAGAAGACATAAAAAAGCAGGAAATCAAGGGCGACGAAAACCCCGATCATGGCCGATTCCATTACCAACAGGCAAACCATGAAGGCGCGTACACGTTTGCTAATGTATGTCCACGAAGCCAAAACACAAAACGGCATGATCAGCGTGGTCAGTAGCACGAGAAGAATGGAAATACCATCCAGACCCACTACATAATTGATATTGAGCGCTTGAATCCAGGTATGCTTCTCGCAGAACTGGAACGCGGCCACACTCCTATCAAATCCAAACAACAGCTTGAGCGAATACAAAGCCGCAACAGAAGTAACAAGAAGCGTCCAGTTGCGGGCAAATCTCTCATTGGCGTTAAACAAAAGAGGAATGGCGCAAATGAGCGGAAGGAATATCAGGATGCTCAGCACCGGTGGTCCTGTATGTATCAATAGTTGTTCCATCACGAGATAACCTTTGAAAATCAATTAAAGCCAAACAAAGGCCAATAGAGCCAATGCGGCAAAAGTTATTGTGAAAAACAGCGAATACTGAATCTGGCCGCGCTGAAAGCCGCAGCTTATCCGCTGACCCAGACCACGAACGCCACGAGCGGTTCCATCAACTACGCCATCAATACCGTGCCAGTCAAACCACGCCCAGAAGCGCGAGACAAGCATTAGGGGCATCAAGCCAATGACGCGATATGCTTCTCCCCAGGCCGTGTCTATTGCTTGCAAGGGTTTGCTCGCCAGCCATAGAAATCCACGGCCGCCTCGACGATACACCCAGTCAAGATCAAGCATGGTATTGGCTTTTGCGCCGATGCGGTCTTTGATAAATGCGTAAACCAGAGCTGTGCACGCCAAAACCTGTAAAGTTTCGGCCATGTGGTAACTACTGTAAGGTTGATAAACGACTCCAGCATTCGGCAACATGGCATAGAGCATTGGATAAAATGTGCCAAAGAGGAAACACAGAATGGATGCCGTCGCCATAGCCATAGTCATATTCCAAGTCGGTTCAGCCGCTTGATTATACGATTCTTGTTTCCCCTTGAAGTCGCCGAAAAAGATGAGATTTGGCAAACGCAATCCAGCCACCAAAAAAGTACCTGCGGAGACCATCATCAATGCAAAGCCCACCAGTGGTAAATGTTCTTCAAAGCCTGCGGAAATTATCATTGATTTACTGACAAAACCTGAGAAGAACGGAAAACCGGAAACCGAGACCGCGCCGACCAGGAGGAAAAGCATGGTCATGGGCATTCTTTTGTACAATCCGCCAAGTTCGGTAAATTTGCTCGTTCCCGTCGCTTTGATGACCGCGCCAGCGGTCATGAACAGCAGACCTTTGTAGAGAATGTGCGCAAAGGCGTGCGCCGCTGTTCCGTTTATCGCCAGCGCGGTGCCGATGCCGACGCCCGCGACCATATAACCAACCTGGCTGATGATCTCCCAACCAAGCAATCGACGGATGTCGTTTTCTTTTAAGGCGTAAATTATGCCGAAAATAGCCATAAATACGCCGAGGTAGATCAAAATATCAAAACCGGCGAAAGCGCGCGCCAACGTATAGACAGCGGTTTTTGTTGTAAACGCGCACATAAAAACCGCGCCAGTGATTGTGGCTTTGCTATAAGCGTCGGGTAACCAAGAATGCAATGGCGGCACTGCGGCATTCAGCATCAAGCCAGCCATGATCAACCATGTCGAAAGGTTGGTGTGCTGTTCACTGAGTTGGACGAAAGAAAAATCTCCCGTTGCTTGATATCGCAGAACAAATCCTAAAAGAAGGATGACTCCGCCAAAGGTATGCACCAGTAAATAGCGATAACCGGCCGCCAAACTATCTTTATCTGGGTTGAACCAAATGAGGAAAGTCGAGGCGAATGCCATCATTTCCCAAAACAGGAACAGAACTAAGTAGTCGCCGCTATAGATGACGCCAAGTGAACCAGCCACGTAAAACCAAGCGGCAACATGCTGCCAGGGGTCATCAACATGCAGGCCATAGAGTGTGCCAATAATGGCCATTAATGCCATGATGAAAGCGAAAACGCTGGATAGACTGTCCACGCGACCAAAAGTAAGCGTCCAGTCGCCCATGAATTGCACAACACCATAGGTTCCGGGATTGGCATTGAGAAACACCACATCCAGAAAAGCCAAAATCGGGATCAGCAGAAGATAAGGCTTGCGGAACGGGTCGCGAATAAGGGGCAACAATGCCGCGCCCACAAGCAGAATCAGTGATGGATGGAGAAAGCCGCAGTTACCGGTCATAGTAATCCTCGTTCGTTTCGATGCCGGTTTTCGCCCATGCCAGTGCCAGAATTAGTAAAACTAAGGCGGAGATAATTGTAAAAAACGACCAGAATCCTGGGATTTTTTCAAGCAAACTATGCACATGTTGCCTATCTATAACGATCAGGCTCCAAATCACAATTGCCGCCACAATCCCATACCCACAGCGACTAAGTAGCTTTGGCCGCGTCCTCAGAAATTCAATCAGGTTCACTATCATCCGATCACCGCCTTGACAAATTGCAACATGAAATTGGGAAAAATACCAATCAGGACAGAAATTGTACAAGCAATGAGTATCGGAATAAGCATACTCAGAGGCGCTTCTTTAATACCGGTAAAAGGTTCCGTCGCCGCTCGTTTGCCGAAGAAGGCGCGATATGTCACCGGCGCGAAATAAGCGGCATTGAGCAATGTGCTTGTGATGAGAATCAGCAGGATTCCGATTTGGTGCGCCTGCACCGAACCGACAAGCAAATCCCACTTTGTTATAAAACCAGCCACAGGCGGCGCGCCAATCATAGACAGCGAAGCGATTGCAAAGGCAGCGAAAGTAAAGGGCATCGTTTTCCCCAAGCCATCCAGCTCGGAAATAAATTTCTTATGGGCGGCGACGTAGATCGCGCCGGCGCAAAAGAACAGTGTGATCTTAGAAAAGGCGTGATTGACGATGTGAATCAAGCCGCCCTCAATGCCGCTGGGTGTCAAAAGAGCCACGCCCATGATGATGTAGGAAAGCTGACTGACCGTCGAATACGCCAACCGCGCTTTCAGGTTGTCTTTGCTCAGAGCGATCACGGACGCCATGATAATGGTGAATCCGACAAAATATGCGGTCGGAATTCCGAGATTAAAGGCATCCATGGTATCGACGCCGAATATGTACAGCATCGTCCTTGTCGTGCAGAAGACGCCGACTTTAACAACGGCGACGGCATGGAGCAGGGCGGAAACCGGTGTGGGCGCGACCATTGCGCCAGGAAGCCAATGGTGGAATGGCATGATGCCGTTTTTCGCAAATCCGCACAGGCAGAAGATATATAACAGTGTCACCAGACATTGATTGCTGTCTGCCGGGAAAATTCCGGTTTTGATGTTGGTTGGGAAATCCAATGTGCCGGTTAGCACATAGATTAGAATCATCGCTGGCAGAAGTAATGCTTTGGCCGTGGTGGTCAAATACACGATGTACTTCTGCGCTCCACTGTACCCTTCCTCATCTTGATGGTGTGCAACCAGGGGATATGTGCAGATCGAAACGATCTCGTAGAACAGGTACATTGTGAACAGGTTGTCCGAAAAAGCGACACCGATGGCCCCAAAAATTGCTAAAGCGAAACAAGCATTGAAGCGCGTCTGAGCGTGTTCATGCAGGGTGCGCATATAACCCATGGAGTAGTAGACAGCAATTGTCCACAAAGAAGAAGCGACCAGCGCGAAAATCATCGACATGCCGTCCGCACGTAGCGTGACGGACACGCCGGGTAGCAAATGAAACATCTCCAGCCGCAACGTTTTGCCCGACAGAACATCCGGAATTAGCGAGCATACTATGGCTAAAAGAATCACTGATGCGATGGAGGAAATTGCTTCGCGACGATTTTCTTTTTTGCCGTTGAGCATGACCCCAATCGAGCCGATAAGCGGCACCAATAGGGCGAATAGCAGGGAAGGAGCGCTGACTACTGTACCGGTTTCCATGCGTAAAAGTTCCTTATCCTTGAAGTTTCGTTACATCTTGGCAATCAATCGACCGATAGTAACGATAAACCGCGACAACAAGACTGAGACCAATCGCCGCTTCAGCTGCGGCAATCGCCATGATGAATAGAGTGAATATCTGACCTGTGGCGGGGTCAGGCGACAGGAAACGGTTGAATGCCATGAAATTGAGCGAGGCGGCATTCAAAATCATTTCAGCGGAAATTAGCATACCGATAAAATCGCGCCTGGTGATAAAACCATACATACCTAACCCAAACAAAACGGCTGCCAGCAATAAATATGTCGTCAAATTGTTGTACAGAGTCAGAATCTCCATCAGTTCCTCCTCCCTTCTCTAGCGATGACCAGAGCGCCAAGTATGGCGATGAGCAGTAGTACGGAAACGAGTTCAAAGACCATGGCATGCGTAGTCAGTAATTGCGTGCCAACTTCTTTTACGCTGCCATCATTGATTTTGGCGAATGGTATCCAATTGGCGCTTAATGCCAAAGCAGCAAGACCGAAGGTAACAAGCGTCGCACAACAAAAACCGACTGGTCCACTTAAAAGATTGCCATGATTCTTTTGCTCTTTGCCTTCCGGATCGGCAAACATGATAGCAAAAGCAATGGTCACGGCGATTGCCCCGACATAGATTAAAATCTGCATCATCGAGACAAAAGGCGAATTGAGATAAAAATACATGGAGGCCACGCCGACGAAACAAACAATCAATCCAGCAAGGGCGCGAACAAGACGTTTAGCTGTAACAACAACAATCGCTCCAACTAGTGTCGCAGCCAGCATGAGGAGAAAAATTATACCGACTAGTCCATCGGCGCTGAAAAGAGATGGGGTCATTGCCGTTTCTCCTGAAGTCGTTTGAGAAGGTCGAAATAGTAATCTTCCTTACGAGTGCTCGCCAGATTGTATTCTTTGGAAAAGTCTATGGCATCGAAATTGCAGGCTTCCACACAACAACCACATAATGAACAACGGGTAAAATCAAGTTTGTAGAGTGTAAGCGATTTTTTCTTCTCGCCTTCTTTCTTCTCTCCTTCAATGGTGATACATCCGGAGGGACAAGCGCGTTCGCACGCCATACACAACACACATTTGGGAGAGCCATTCTCGTCCGGAACCAAATCAATATGTCCACGGAATCGATCAGACATGGTCAAGGTTTCGTAGGGATACTCAACCGTGACCACCGGAGAGATGAATTCCTTAAAGGAAATGCTCATTCCCACAAACAAACTCCATAAACCTGAGAATATTTCTTGGAAATAGCGAATCATCAAAACACCTTCAGTAGTCCCGCAGTAAGCAGGAGGTTAAAGAGTGACAAAGGAATCAATACTTTCCACGAGAGATTGAGCAGGCTGTATATTGTGGTGCGCGGAAAGGTCCATCGTATCCAGATGACCGTAGCTATGAGCGCATAAACCTTAATCAAGAACCACCACACTCCGGGAAACAGCCCGAAAGGACAGGCCCAACCGCCCAAGAATAACAATGTGGCCAAACTGGCGCCGACAACGATATTGGCATATTCGCCCATAAAGAACAGACCGAAACCCATACTGCCATATTCAATATGATAACCAGCGACCAGTTCGCTTTCCGCCTCTCCTAAGTCGAAAGGAGCGCGATTTGTTTCAGCCAAAGAGCAGATGAAGAAGATGAGAAATGAAAACGGCATGAGCAAATTGTGCGAATTGCCGAGGAGTGGAAAGATATTCCAGTGAAGGAAATTTCCACTTTGCTGGCGGACGATCTCGCGCAGGTCAAGACTACCACTGATCATCACAACGGTAATGACGGTGATAAGCATCGGTATCTCATAGGCAACCGATTGCGATACTGCGCGGACTGCCGCCATCATGGCGTACTTGTTGCGAGAACTCCAGCCGGCAAAAAACAACGACATGCCGCCCATGGAGGCAAAAGCAAATACGCACAACAAACCGATATTGATATTATGGGCGACGAGAATGTCACTAAAGGGAATGGTGACAAAACTCATGATGGCTGGGAACATAGCCAAAACCGGCGCAGTGATGAAAACCGCCTTATCGGTATTATTGGGGATGAGCAATTGTTTGGCCATCAGCTTCAGACCGTCAAGCGGTGGCTGAAATAAGCCGAATGGTCCGTTGATGTTCGGGCCTGGTCGTCGTTGGATGCGCCCCGCCCCACGACGTTCGGCCCAGACCAGATACGCGGCATTCAGTGCGACAAAAGCCACTATGATGATGACGGCCGCTAGAACGTTGAATAATGTCAGACTCATAAAGTCCCCACAGGTCGATTAACGATCAATTTCCGGCACAACCAGATCAAGACTACCAAAAAAAGCCATGGCGTCCATGATCATCAGCCCGCGACATGCCTCATCAAAGAGACTCATGTTGGAGTACGACGGCGATCTCAATTTCAAACGATACGGATTCTTCGACCCATCGCTTACCAACCGAATACCAAAACTTCCTTTAGCGGCTTCCACCGCTTGATAATAATCCCCAACTGGGAGCTTGATATTTTTCGGCGCTTTCTCGGCCATAATCGGGCCGCCAGGCAGTTTGTCCAAGCCCTGTTCAATGATTCGCAGTGACTGTTCGATTTCAGCCATCTTCACCTTGTACCGCGCCATCGAATCGCCTTCGGTGAAAACCGGCACATCAAAATCAAATTCCGGATAAACTGAATATGGCTCGTTTTTGCGGACATCATAGTTGATGCCTGAACCGCGAGCGACCGCGCTGGTCGCGCCGTATTTGCGGCATATCTCTTGCGATAAATACGCATTACCTTCAAGTCGTTTACGGAAAATGATATTTTCAGTTACTAACTTGTGGTATTTTTTCAGTGATTCCCGGCAACGTGGGATAAAGGCGCGGGCGCGGGCAATGAAAGTATCATCAATATCATTGTATAATCCACCGAATCGATAATAACAGTACGTAAGACGCGCACCAGTGACAGCTTCCAGCATGTCGAGTATGTATTCTCGATCCTGAAGCATATACATGAGAGGGGAAAAACCACCCAAATCCATAATGTAGGAACCGACGCCAAACAGGTGCGATGCAATGCGGTTCAGCTCGACCGTTATGACACGGATATACTCCGCTCGTTCGGGGACTTGGATACCGCCAGCTTTTTCGACAACCAAGACATGACCGTGGCAATAGCCCAGCGCGCCTAGATAATCAAGCCGACTAAGATTCATCAGAAATTGCTGATAGGTTTTCAGTTCACCCATTTTCTCGTGCATACGATGGATATAACCTATAACCGTTTCGGCTTCGCTGACGTACTCGCCATCCATCCGCATCTTGATCCGCAACACTCCGTGTGTGGCGGGATGCTGTGGCCCGACGTTCAGAACGAAAGTCTCGTCCGAGGGTAACTGAATGGGCTTGCTCATGCCTTGAAATCCTTCAGTAAGGGATGATAATCCGCATCTTCCGGCAACAGTAGCGGCACCAAATGCGGATGTCCTTCAAAGACTATGCCGAAAAATTCAAACGTTTCGCGTTCATGCCAATTCGCGCCCTGATAAATCCCGCTTATGGTCGGTAATTTGGGATTATCTCTTGGTATTCTGACTCGGATAACCACGCGGCACGGTTCAAAACCATAATGACTGAAATCGTAAACCGCTTCCAGTTGTTGGTCGTCTATCCAGTCCACTCCGGTTATCGTTTCGAGAAAAAACTGCTGCTGGTCAAGAATAGTAACCGCATTCAATAATTGTTCAGGTGATACCTGCGCATCTATATGGTAGCCATGTACTGTATAATCGCGCTCCAACATGCCATTTACTCTCGGCGCGGGTTTAGCGGCTTTCCCCGCTTTTTTTTTCTCGCCACTTTCCTCTTCTGGCGTAGGCGGTGGCGGCGTTTCCACAACAGTGTCTGCTTCGGGAAAAAGCGCTCGCAAAGAATTTAAGATATTAGTTCGGATCATGTGTACAGCCTCTATGTTTGTTGGTGCGGCAATCGTCGCGCGTCCCGAACATCCCTCATGATTAGCCGGTAATCATTTCCGGTTTTGCTTCAGGGTCTTTCCAACGTTTCCAGCCTGAAACCTTGTGTTCTAATTCTATAATGCCTTGAAGTAATCCTTCGGGCCGAGGCGGACAACCAGGCACATACACATCTACAGGTAAAAATGTATCCGCGCCCAAAACGATGCTGTACTGGCCGTCGAAGGCGAAAGGTCCGCCAGAGATGGCGCAGTTACCAAGCGCCATAACCCATTTTGGTTCTGGCATTTGGTCATACAGCGTTTTTATCCAAGGTTGCGCTTTTTTGGTGATTGTTCCGGCGACAATCATCAGATCGGCCTGACGCGGTGAAGGACGAAAAACTTCCGCGCCGAGCCGTGACATATCGAAGCGAGCGCAACCAGTCGCCATCATCTCAATGGCGCAACAGGCGATGCCGAATGTTACCGGCCAGAGCGAATTCACGCGGCAGAGGTTAATAACCTGATCCACTACGGCGAACTGGACGATGGAGGAGGGCACTCCATCCTTTACTGTTGGTATGTCTTTCGTTCCCACTTGAACACTCCCTTAATCCATGCGTAAACTACTGCTAGGGCCAAGATGCCGACAAACATGACAACTTCGATGAAATCGCGGGCTGAACCGGCGAAGGTCTGACTGTCGTAAACCAGAGCAACGGGGAAAAGGAAGAGCACATCCACGTCAAAAGCGAGGAATATCAGAGCGTACAGATAGTAGACCACACCGTAGCGAATCCAACTGTCTCCGATTGGATCCATGCCGCATTCCACAGGCCATTTTGTCTTGCCGACAATTTGGCGTGTTTCTAGCGGCATCAGCAAATAGACGATGGCGATGGGGCCAAGAGCGAAGGCCAGACCACCGAGGAGAAAAGAGGCGATCCAGATGATGGTGTCGCGGTAGAGAAAAGCTTCAAAACCCATAGCCGTGTCCTGTCGTTATTAAGACGTACTTGGTTGTTTGAGCCAGCACTGCGTTACACACCAAAAACGAGCGCAAAAGTAAAGGGGTGGCTTGAGACTGTCAATCATTTTTTACTCTTTCTTTGTCCGCCTCAGGAAGGCTTGTTTTTTCTCCATCACCCTGAAGCCATGCGCTTTTTCCCGGACAATCAAACAAAATGATTTTATAATCAAAATAAATAGAGTATTATACCAAGTTGGTATTTTCGTAATTTATTTTTCGATTCTATTTTAGTTATCCTTCCGCCATCTTCCCCTCATGTCTATTACCCTACGGCAGTTGGAAATTTTTATCGCGGTGGCTGAGACGGCGCAAGTCACGAAAGCCAGTAAAAAACTCTTCGTCACCCAGTCGGCGGTCAGTATGGCCCTGGCTGAGCTTGAAAACCAGCTTGGCGGCCCTTTGTATGACCGCCATGGGCGTAGCCTGGTGCTCAACGCGCGAGGGCGTTATCTGTTGCCTTTGGCCAAAGAAATTACCGAACAGGTCAATGGCATTGAAAGCGCCATGACCGAGCGTAACGACACGCTGGATGGGCAGATCGATGTGGTGGCGAGCACCACATTAGGCAACTATATTTTGCCGTACCTGATTGGCGCTTTTAAACGGGTGCATCCGCGAGTTCATATCAATTTGTTAGTGTACAATACCAGCCAGTGTGAAAAAATGGTGTTGGAAGGAAATTCCGATATTGGCTACGTTGAAGGGTTGCCCTCACACAATGAAGATTTGCAGGTCAGACCGTGGTTTCGCGATGAGCTTGTCGTTCTTTGTGGGCCGAACGACCCATTGGCGCACAAGGATTTTTTCGACGTAAAGAATGATATTCGCGATAAAAAATGGGTAATGCGTGAGAAAGGCTCCGGCACCGAAGCAGTTTTCCGCGAGAAATTCAAAAACCATCTTGATGATGTCAATGCCGTCATGGAGATGGGCCATCCGGAGGCGATTAAACGCGCCGTCGAGTCCGGCGTCGGTATAGCCTGCCTGTCAAGTTTATGTGTCGCTCGCGAGACCGAGCATGGCTGGATTAAAAGCCTGCGCGTGAAAGGAGTCGATATGCGGCGGCAGCTTCAAATTATTCTCCGCACTGACAAAGAGCTGTCGCCACCATTGATTGAGTTCACCAACCTCTGCAACGTCATGTCGGTTTGTACGGAAGAAGAGCGTTCCTGTCTGTCTTCACCGTGGCGCTTGCAATCCCTGTTGGCGCGCCATTCCGCTGGACGGATGCGGCACTCCGGTTAAAGCGCGTCAGTAGAAGACCTTTTGCAGAAAGAGTCCGCGCGCCGCCGCGGTTGGACCGGCTGCCGCCCGGTCTTTAGCCGCCAGGATGGCTGCGAAGTCTTCCGGCTTTATCTTATTTTCTCCCGCCTTGACGAGCGTTCCGACAATGTTGCGCACCATGCCGCGCAGAAATCCATCGCCAATCAGCTCAATGGCATAAGTGCTCTGACCATATTGCCGCATTTGCGCTGTGTACAGGGTTCGCACCGCGCCGCGTCCATGTTCAGCTTCTTTGTCGCGGCTACCGGTGTTTTCAAATGAACTGAAGTCGTGGGTGCCGACCAGCATATCCAGACAGGATTGCATTCGGTTGAAATTGAGCGCCACCGGCGCATGAAGGGCGTAACGGCGAAAAAAAGGCGATTGCACCGGAACGGTTTGGAGATAGTAGCGATAGCATTTTCCTTTAGAGGAAAATCGGGCGTGAAAGTCACTGTCCATGTTGTCCGCGTCGAAGATGCGAATGGCCGACGGCAACATAGAGTTCAAAGCTTTTTTCAGTTGTGGGCAAGAAATGGCGGAATGGGTGTGAAAGTTCGCCGCCATGCCGACGGCGTGCACTCCGGCATCGGTACGCCCCGCGCCATGTAGCGTCACCTGGGTTGCGGTGATGGCCGAAAGCCGGCCTTCTATTTCTCCCTGGATGGTCGGCGCGCTGGCTTGGCGCTGCCAGCCTTGGTAATCGCCGCCATCATAAGCGATATCCAGGCGAATGTTGCGCGCCGGATTGTCCATATTTTGCCGAAATCAGGGGAAAAAAGCTGGCGCCGACAAAGCGGTGTTCTCAGGGAAGCCACAGAGTAGATTCATATTCTGGATTGCCTGGCCGGATGCGCCTTTCACGATATTGTCAATGGCGGTCATGACGATGATTCTGTCGGCGCGTTTATCAATGGCGAAACCGATGTCGCAGTAGTTACTGCCGCGGACGTATTGGGTGGCCGGAATACCGCCTGGAGGCAATATCCTGATGAATTGTTCTTGTCTGTAGGCCGCGTTGTACCATTCGGCGATTTGCTCGACACTGACATCTTTTCGCAGCCGAGTATAGATGGTGCTGAGAATGCCGCGTGAGACCGGCAACAGATGCGGCGTGAAGGTAATGGTCAGCGCCGAACCGTGCAGCTTGCCGAGTTCTTGCTCAATTTCCGGGATATGGCGGTGACTGCCGCCAACTTTATACGGATGAAATCCGTCGGCCACTTCACAGTATAGTGAAGAAATGCTTGCGGAGCGGCCGGCCCCGGAGGTGCCGGATTTACTGTCAGCGATGATGGTCGATGCGTCGATGACACCCTGGCGCAGCAAGGGCGCCAGGCCCAGAATGATTGAAGTTGGGTAGCAACCGGGATTGGCGATGAGCCGGGCGTTTTTTATTTCGTCGCGATACAGCTCCGGTAGGCCATAGACAGCCTCGGCGAGATAGTCCGGCGCGCTGTGCGGCTCGTACCATTTTTCGTAGGTCGCGGCGTCACGCAACCGGAAATCAGCGGAAAGGTCGATGAGTTTGCGCCCGGCCGCCAAAATCTCCGGCGCCACCAGCATGGCGGTTTTGTGCGGCACGGCGGTGAAGATGATTTCGGCGCGGCGGCAGATGTCAGCAACGGATGGTTCTTCAAAACTCAGGTCGCAGATGCCGCGCAGGCTGGGAAATACCTGCGACATCGCCTGCCCGGCATATTGTCGCGAGGTCACTGCCACAAGCCGGGCCAAAGGATGGATGGACAACAGGCGGGCCAATTCGACGCCGGTATAACCCGACGCGCCGATGACAGCGACCGATACCTTTTCCGAAGAAGAAATCATGGCGGCTTTTCTGGCGGAATCTGAAATTTTTATGAACAAAAGCGAGGGAAACAGCAACGGGGAAACAGCAAAATATCTACTGTTTCCCCGCGTATCAACCAGTTTGACATCATAGAAAACAAGCGATGCCGCAAACTGGTAATATACTCAGCGTTTGGAGAACTGGAACTTGGCGCGCGCTGCTTTCTGACCATATTTTTTCCGTTCTTTGGTGCGCGGGTCACGGGTCAGAAGACCGGCTTTTTTCAGGGCCTGGCGATTTTCGGCATCCACTTCCAGCAAGGCGCGGGAAATGCCGTGGGTCAGAGCGTCAATCTGGGCGGATTTGCCGCCGCCGCTCAGAGTGGCCAAAACATCATAGCGCTCCGCGTTTTCGGTCAGGGCGAAAGGGCGATTGATTTTGTTGACGGTGGGAAGATTACCGAAATACCCTTCGGTATTCATGCCGTTCACTGTGACCTTGCCAACGCCGGGAGTCAGCCAAACCCTGGCGATGGCGCTTTTCCGTTTGCCGGTGGCGTAAAAACGGTTCTGAGCCATACTTCGCTTCTCCGATGAGGTATCTGATTAAATATCCAGCTTGATGGGTTGCTGGGCGGCGTGCGGATGCTCGTCGCCGACATAAACTTTCAACTTTTTGAGTTGCGCCCGACCGAGCCGGTTTTTCGGCAACATTCCCTTGACGGCGAACATAAGCAGGTCAGTGGGATGCTTGGCGACCAGCTCTTTGGCCGACGCTTCTTTCAAGCCGCCCATAAAGCCGGTATGCCGATAATATTTTTTGTCCGTCCATTTGGTTCCGGTCAGGCGAACTTTGTCGGCGTTCGTGACGACCACAAAGTCGCCGTTGTCGATAAAAGTGGAAAATGTCGGCTTGTGTTTGCCGCGCAGGCGGCTGGCGATTTCCGAGGCCAAACGTCCCAGCACTTTATCTTTGGCGTCAACGACATACCATTTTTTTTCAATCGACTCGACCGGCGCCAGATAGGTCTTTACGCAGGTTTTCATATCGTGAACCTCAGATTTTCTGAAAAAAAAAGGTTCAGGCTAACGCTGAACCTTTCGTGAAATCATGGAGCGGGAAACGAGATTCGAACTCGCGACTTCAACCTTGGCAAGGTTGCACTCTACCACTGAGTTATTCCCGCATTATTGGGGTACTGCCTGCCTGAAGCGGCGCTGTTTATACCGGCTTAGCGATTGACTGTCAACAGAAAACGAGCCGGGAAAAACGTTTTTTCGTTGCCAACGATAAAGTGTGAGATAGCCGGGGCGGTATCGGGTAAAATGCGCGATTTCGTAACCAATAAAACATTCATTCTTCCTCTGGCCACCCTGTTATGACCGCCGATTTCTCTCGCCCGCGCCGCGCTTCCTTGCGCCGAACCACCGCCGAAACCGACATTTCTCTTGACTTGATCCTTGATGGCCAAGGCCGCCGCGAAATTGCCAGCGGCGTTCCCTTCCTTGACCATATGCTGACGCTTTTCGCCGTGCATGGTTTTTTTGACCTCATCCTGCAAGCCAAAGGCGATGTCGAAGTCGATGATCATCACACGGTGGAAGACATCGGCATCTGTTTGGGGCAAGCATTTGCTCAGGCTTTGGGGGATAAAGGCGGCATTCGCCGTTACGCCTGCGCCCATCTGCCGATGGACGAGACCTTGGCGCGCGTGGTGGTTGACGTTTCCAACCGACCTTTTCTGCATTGGGACGTGGCTATTCCTGACCCAAAAGTTGGCAATTTCGATACCGCTCTGGCGAAAGAATTCACGCGCGCTTTCTGTCAACACGGCGGTTTGACCCTGCATGTCGATTTGCTGCATGGCGAAAACAGCCACCACATCATCGAGGCGATTTTCAAAGGACTGGGCCGCTGCCTGAACGAAGCGACCGCGCCCCTTGATTCCGGCCTTGTGCTCTCATCAAAAGGTTCGTTATAGCGGCCATGTCGTGGCCAGGCTCGCTAGACGGGAGGTTCCCGTCGCCGCCGTCCGAAATAAATCGTAAAATTGGCCAGGCTTTGCATGATTACGCCATGATAAAGGACGGCGACCAGCTTGCTCTGGCGGTTTCCGGCGGTATTGATTCCTTGGTTATGGCGGCGGTGTTGGCGTTCTGGCGGCGAAAAGCCCCGGTTTCGTTCGACCTTTGCGCCATCACCATCGACCACGGATATTGGCGGCGGCATCCAGGCGTCGATAATCCGGCCGCAGTCATCAGCGAACAACTGCGGCCATGGGGATTGGCTTTGCGCGTCGAGTCGGCCTGGGGCGCTCCCGGCCAGGCTCAATCCTGCTTTCATTGCGCCCGCGACCGCCGCAGCCAGCTTTTTTCCATCGCCCGCGACGAAGGCCACACGGCGATTGTCTTCGGCCATCACCGCGATGACTTGATCGACACATTTTTCCTCAATCTTCTCTACGGCGGCAATATTTCGACGATGAAGCCAAAGCAACTTCTGTTTGACGGGCGGTTGAAACTGTTGCGACCACTCGCCTACCTGAGTAAGGAGGAAATTTTGACCCTCGGCCAGCTTTGGCGTCTGCGGCCGCAACCGAACTATTGTCCGTATGCCGACGACAGCCGCCGCCAGACGACGCGCAATATCATTATGGCCATCGAGCGATTCCAGCCCGATGCCCGGCGAGCGGTGTTCGCAGCGCTGAAAAATGTCCGCGCCGAATATCTGCCATGAAAACCGATGCCGACTGCCTGCCCTGTTATCTGCGTCAGGCCCTGCAAACGGCGCGTCTGGCCGGGGCGGATGAAAAAACCGCTCGCGGCGTCGTCCTGGCGGTGGCCGCTTTGTTGCCGACGCTGACCGAAGGCCGAACGCCGCCGGAAAACTCGATGGCGGTGTATGCGAAGATCACCGAACTCACCGGCGTCGCCGATCCCTATCAGGCTATAAAAGCCGCGAGCAACCGCGAGGCCCTGACGGCGGTCGCGGCTTTGCGACCGCTTCTGGACCAGGTGGAAAATCCCTTATTCCTGGCTATTCGTTTCGCCATTGCCGGCAACATCATTGATTATGGCGCGGCGGCGCGTTTTGATGTCGAGGCCGCCTTCCGGCGTTGCCGCGAGCTGCCTTTGGCGGTCGATGACGGTGGCCCGCTCATGGCCCGCATTCAGGCTTTGCGCGACGATGAAGAAGTACTGTATCTCTGTGATAACGCCGGAGAAATTGTTTATGACCGTCTGCTGCTGGAACAGATCGCCAAAACGAAATGCCGGATGGCCGCCGTGGTCAAAGCCGGGCCGATCATCAACGACGCCCTGGTCGCGGACGCCCACGTGGCCGGTCTTGGCCAATACGCTGAAATCATTGATAATGGCGCGGTTTGTCCTGGCACGCCGCTGGCTCTCTGCTCGCCGGATTTCCGCCGTCGCTTCGCCAGAGCTGCCCTGGTGATTGCCAAAGGGCAGGGCAACTTTGAATCGCTTTCCGAAGGCGAGCGGGAAATTTTCTTTCTCCTGACAATAAAATGTTCCGTTGTCGGCACGCATCTCGCGGAACTCGCCGGATTGCCAGAGGCTTTGCCAGGGCAGGGCGAAATGGCGGTGTTTCGGTATGGGACAAGCTGATAAGGCCATCGCATCAAGTCAATAAGGATTGGCGATGCGAATCGTAATATAGTGATGTGCTGAACATAATATGATATACAATAATGTTGAAACAGAGACGAGAATGCGCCTGAAGTGTTTCGTATTTGTTGTGGTGCTCATCCTCTTCGCCGTGTCTGGATGTGGGATTGTGAACAGAGAAAATGCCCTGGGAGATTATAAGAATGCCATGAGGACATCAGATTGTACAAAAAGGAAAGAAGGTCTTCTCCGGGCAGCGGAACAAGGTCTTCCCCAGGCTCAAAACAAGTTGGGCACGATGTATAAAGAAGGCACGTGTCTGTCGAGAGACTACGGAGAGGCTGTGAAATGGTACCGCCAGGCAGCGGAGCAAGGTTCTGGGGAGGGCCAATTCAACCTTGGTGCTATGTATAAATATGGGTTAGGTGTAGAACAGAGCGATACGGAGGCTCGGAGATGGTACGAGCAAGCGGGAAAAAACGGATATGAACAAGGATTGAAAGAGGCGAAACGTTTAGAGGACTGCGTGAAGGAGCTGGACGCCGCGCTGCCGGGTACGACGCTCCCCTCTTGGAAGGATTGCCCATCAAAAAGTTCGGGTAGTGGCTTTCTGGTGCAAGGGGGCTATGTTCTCACCTGTTCTCATGTCGTGGGAGACGATAAAGCACGCATTTTTATTGAGTATAAGGGCAAGGATTTTCCTGCATCCATCCTGCTCCGGGACAAAAATTTCGATTTCTCTGTATTGAAGGTGGATGGCTTAAGCGAAGGAGCGGATTTCTCTCTGATGAATACGGCTGTGAATTCTGGTACAGATGTTTTTATTCTGGGTCACCCGATTCGACAGGTATTGGGTACTGAAACAAAATATCGAAAAGGATATGTTTCTGGTTTTAGTTGCCCAATAGGAAAACATATGGACACTAATTCATGCTATCAAATCAATGCGCCTGTATCACCTGGAGATTCCGGTGCCCCAATGTTTGATAAGGCGGGCAATTTGGTGGGTATCATCCTTAGCCGATCCAGCTACGATAGCACTGTGAAATATGCCAGCAAGGCCCACGATCTTCTGCCTTTTTTGCAAAAAATTGACAACTTCCCAAGGCCGCGCCCCCCAAAAGCTGAAGTCACGGAGAGAGAACAGGAAGAAACGATTAACTCATTGAAATTATTTACTGTTTTCTTGCGATCATATCGAAACGATATTGCTCCATCTAACTGAAACAAAAAGTTCCGCGATATTTTGCTTTTCTTCTCCAATGCATAGAGTAATTTGCGCCGATTCAATCAGATGGTCGGATAAACGAACGGGGGGGAAAAATATGGCAGGAAGAAAAGGGTTGCGCCTTTGGTTATTTTGCGCCGGAGCAGTTTGTTTGCTAGGATGGTGTGTCACGCCTAACTATACTTTGGCTCGATATCCCGACCAGAAAGTTGACAGTGTGAAACCACTTATGGACCCGGGCGAGTGGCTGCCGCCGGTGCCGCCGGATGACGGCGACGCTCAGCCTGATACGTCGGAGACGTTTGGACGCTTTCGTTATACGGAAGAGCAGAAAAAACTGCGCGACTTCTGGCATCAATACTACAAAGAGTTGTCATCGTGGATAGATATCTGGTGGGAGATAGGGATGGGGAGGAGGAAGTGTACTCCTGAAGAAGTAACGGCCCTAAACATAATTCTGGGTGAACTTGGGAGTTTGTTAAAACGATTGTCCGAAAAAAAGCCGAAAATGGAGGGGGAAAAAAATGATGATCGAGTTCCAGGTCACTTTCTTTCCCCCGGCGAAACTCAGCCTCATACGCCGCCGCACCAGCCTCGTACGCCTGATTGTACGGAGGAGCGGCTACGTCTGTTCGAATTCCGGGACAAATACCAGGAAGAGTTGTCATCGTGGATAAATATCTGGAAGAAGATAGGGGACGGGAGGAGGAGGTGTACTCCTGAAGAAGTAACGGCCCTAAACACAATTCTGGGTGAACTTGAGAGTTTGTTAGATCGATTGTCCGAAAAAAGGCCGAAAATGGAGGGAGAAAAAAACTGATGAGCCTTGGAGAAATAATAATGAGTCCGTCCTGGAAGCCGATTCATGGTCTGATTGTCTGTGGTGGCGTGTTGCTCTTTGGTCTCGTCGCATTGATTTGCGTCACCTGTCTCATGCGTAAAAATCATAACAAAACAGATTTGTTGCGGCCTTTTGGTCTTATCCTCATCGTTGTTATGGCCGTTATTCTCGTGGTCGCTGGTTTTACTCGTGAGCAGATGGCGCAGGTTGTTGGTTTGCTCGGTACCCTCGCCGGCTATTTGCTTGGCAGCGGAGAAAGACACGCCGGACAATGCGCTGCCAAGGCTCCAGAGATCAGCTCTGATGAAAAGGCTGGTTCGGAAAAACACTGACCGCGCCTATTCCTATCTACCTCGAAAAACGCATACTGGTTTTGACCGGCGCCAAAAACACACCTCATTGCGGTATGCCCGTTCTGGCTCGTGGGCCGGGACAGGCGCATCAAGTCCGGGAGCGCTGGTCGTTTGCTTCTTCCCTGACATGCAACATGGATTTTTTGCGGTGCTCAATTGTTGAAAATGGCCACTCGCCCACTATTTACCTGATAGAAAATGGATTATGCGCAACATTGCTGGCTTACTCGCCAATCCACCCCTGGACCAAAGCGTCGAAATCACAGGCTGGCTGCGCACGCGCCGCGACGCCGCTTCCTTCTCTTTTCTGGAAATCAACGACGGTTCCTGCCTGGCGAATATTCAGGTGATCGTCGGGGATGATCTGGCAAATTACCACAGCGAGATAAAAAAACTGGCCACCGGTTGCGCTCTGCGCGTCGTCGGGACGCTGCGGGCGTCTCCGGCCAAGGGGCAGGCCGTGGAAATCGCCGCCGCCCAGGTCGAATTGATAGGGGCGGCGGGCGCGGACTATCCCTTGCAGAAAAAGCGCCATTCGCCGGAATTTTTGCGGACAATCTGCCATCTGCGTCCGCGAACCAACGCCATCGGCGCGGTCATGCGGGTTCGTTCGCGGCTGGCCTTCGCCACCCACCAGTTTTTTCAGGAACGCGGCTTCGTCCAGACGCATACGCCGATCATCACCACCAGTGATTGTGAGGGAGCGGGCGAGATGTTTGAGGTTGTGACCGGTCAGGGCGATTTTTTCGGCAAACCGGCCGGGCTGACGGTCAGCGGTCAGTTGCAGGCCGAAGCCTATGCCTTGGCCTTAGGCAAGGTGTACACGTTCGGCCCGACTTTTCGCGCCGAAAATTCCAATACCAGCCGCCACCTGGCCGAATTCTGGATGATCGAGCCGGAAATGGCCTTTTGCGACCTGCAAGGCGATATGGCAATGGCCGTCGCGCTCTTAAAATATCTGGTTGCCGACGCCCTGAAAAATTGCGCCGCCGACCTGGAATTGTTTGACGCCTATGTCGAAAAAGGTCTGCTCGCCAAACTGCGGGCCTTGGTCGAACAGGATTTCATCCACCTGACCTATGACCAGGCGATTGAGCAACTTCTGGCCGCGCCGGTGAAATTCAGCTATCCGGTTCACTGGGGAATCGACCCGCAATCGGAGCACGAGCGCTATCTGTGCGAAGAACGCTATAAAGCGCCGCTGATCATCACCGATTATCCGGCGGCGATCAAACCATTCTACATGCGGTTGTCAGATGATGGCCGCACTGTCGCCGCCATGGATATTCTCGTGCCCGGCATCGGCGAAATCATCGGCGGCAGTCAGCGGGAAGAGCGCCTCGATGTGCTGGAAAAACGGATGCTTGCCGCCGGGATGAATCTTGACGACTACGCCTGGTATCTTGACCTGCGTCGCTACGGTTCGGCGCCGCACGCCGGTTTCGGTTTAGGATTTGAGCGCCTGGTCCGCTTCGTCAGCGGCATGGCCAATATTCGCGACGTCATCGCCTTCCCGCGCGCGCCGGGCTTCGCGCCATGTTGACCCCGGCGGCAAACCAAGCCGATGCCAAAGGCCAGCGCGTGCGCAAGATGTTTGACGCCATCGCCCCTCGCTACGACCTGATGAACCGGGTTATGACACTGGGTTTTGACCAGAGTTGGCGGCGGCGGCTGGTGGAACAGGCCGGGGCTGGCCGCGGATTTCTCGATCTGGCCTGCGGCACTGGTGACATCGCCGCGATGCTGGCCGGGCAAAATTCCCAGGCGCGGGTGCTGGCTGCGGATTTTTCTCACAACATGCTGATGGAAGCGCGCAGGCGTTTTGCCGACTCGCCGATTTCCTGGCTGGCCTGCGACGCCAATTATCTGCCCTTTGCCGACGCCTCGTTTGACGCGGTTACGTTTGGCTATCTGCTGCGCAACGTCGCCGATGCGTCGCGGGCGCTGGCGGAAGTGGCCCGCGTTCTCAAACCCGGCGGCCGCGTGGTGTGTCTCGATACGACGCCGCCGCGGCAAGGTCTCATCGCCGCTCTGGCCAGGATTTATCTGGCCGTGATTGTGCCTTTTTTAGGAAAATTATTGGCGGGCGACCGTTCGGCCTACGCTTATCTGACTGGTTCAACGATGAATTTTTATCCGGCGGAGGAATTGGCCGCCCTTTTCACCGCCGCTGGTTTCGTCGATGTTGGCTTTAAGCGTCTGATGGGCGGAACCGTCGCCCTGCACTGGGGCAAGAAATCCGCATGAATTTCATCTTGTTCTCAATCCGATAGCGGAAACGAATGCGACTTTCTCTTTTTGGCGAAAAACTGACCGGCAAGGCGGGCATCCTGTCTTTGATGGATGACTTGGGCCAGGCCGTCGCCGATGATGGGCGGGAAATGATCATGATGGGCGGCGGCAATCCCGGCCTGTTCCCGCCGGTGCAGGACGCATTGCGTCGTCGCCTGGCGCAAATCGCTTCGGAGCCGACGCTCTTTCACCGGCTGATGGACAGCTACGCCCCGCCCGGCGGCGATGCGGCTTTCCTGCGGCTACTCGCCGATCGCCTGGGCGGCGAATTGGGCTGGCCGCTCTCCGCCGATAATCTTTGCCTGACCAATGGCAGCCAGAGCGCCTTTTTTATGCTGATGAATCTGTTTGCCGGGGATTTGGCCGATGGTCGTCGCCGGAAGATTCTTTTGCCGCTGGCGCCGGAATATATCGGTTACGCCGATTTGGGTATCAACGATGATTTTTTTATCGCGGCGCGGCCTGATATTGAGCTTCTGCCCGATAATCTCTTCAAATATCACGTCGATTTCGCCCATCTGCCGCTGTCGGATGACATCGGCGCTCTTTGCCTGTCGCGGCCAACGAATCCGACCGGCAATCTGGTGACGGAAGAAGAATTACAAAAGATTGACCAAATCGCGCAACAGCTTGATATTCCATTGATTATCGACGGCGCCTACGGGCCGCCTTTCCCCTCATTGGTCCACGGTCAGGCGCGCCCGTATTGGAACGAGCGGGTGATTTTTTGTCTGTCGCTTTCCAAATTCGGGCTGCCGTCGATTCGCTGCGGCATTATCGTGGCCAATCCTGAAATTATTCGGCATATCAGAGCGATGAATGCGATTCTGGCGCTGTCGCCGTCAAAATTCGGGCCGATGCTGATTGAGGATATGTTGGCGAGCGGCGAGATATTCCGCATCAGCCGTGACGGCCTGCGCCCGTTTTATCGTGGCAAAATGGAGGCGGCTCTGGACGCCGCTCGGCGCTCTTGCGCTGACGCCCCATACCGGATACACAAGCCGGAGGGCGCGTTTTTCCTGTGGTTTTGCTTTCCTGGTCTGCCGGTTTCGAGTCTGGAATTGTATCGGCGTCTTAAAAAACGCGGGGTTGTGGTGGTGTCCGGCCATTACTTTTTCCCCGGTCTGCCCGGCGATCCGAGCGATTGGCCGCACAGCCGCGAGTGCATCCGCGTCACCTATGCCCAGGACGAAGCGACGACGCGGCGCGGCATCGAAATTATCGCCGAGGAAACGCGGGCTATTTTCAACGGGCGGTAGCGCCCGCCATAAGCGAAAAAAAGAAAAAAATGAATAGGTTGCATATGGTCGCGTCGCTTGTGGCGGCGCTTGCGCTTTCGTTGTTTCTGGTCTGTCTGCCCGCCAGGCAGGCCGCCGCTGCTTGCCTGGCGGGTGATTGCCGGAATGGCTTTGGGACGCTCGTTGGCGACGATGGTCGTCGCTATGAGGGCGAGTTCCAAAACGGCAAGCTGCATGGCAAAGGCCGACTCAATACACCGGAAGGCGACGCCTACATCGGCCAATTTGCTGATGGCCGCTACAGCGGCAGCGGCCAGCTGACGACCGCCAGGGGCGACGTTTACACCGGCGTGTTCCTGAACGGCATGTTCCATGGTCGCGGCGACCTGCGTCGGGCCAGTGGCGAACGTTATGTCGGCGATTTCGTCTATGGGCGCTACCACGGCATGGGCAGAATTGATTTTCCCGATGGCCGCGCCTATCAGGGAGAGTGTAAAGACGGCTCAATTGATGGCTTTGGCAAACTGACATTCCCCGACGGTTCATACCACGAGGGTTTTTTTGTCAACGGCCAAGCGGGCGGCAAGGGACTGCATCTCTATGCCGACGGCGGGCGCTATGAGGGCATGTTCAAAGAAAATCTGCGCCACGGTCTGGGCACCATGCGCTGGCAAAACGGCCTGCGCTTCACTGGAGAATTCGCGCGCGATCAGGTGAGCCGGGGCGAGATGATCTATCTGAATGGCGCGCGCTACAGCGGCGCGTTTCGTAATGATTTGCCGGAGGGCAAAGGCGTCTTCATCGGCGCTGACAAGAGTCGTTACGAGGGCGATTTTGTCGTCGGCAGGCGGCAGGGCAAGGGTGAGCAAATCTATGCCGATGGTTCGGATTACATCGGCGGTTTCGCCGCCGACCTGCCGCACGGACGAGGGCGATGGCTGACGCCCGAAGGCGGGAAAATCGTTGGCCGTTTTGAACGCGGCCAGCCCGCGCCTTCGGAAGAAGTCATGGTGTCGCGCGACGCCTTGGCCTTGGGTAATGCGCCGCGTCACATCAACAGCGCCACCGAACCGGTGCCGGATGGCAAGCGCCTGATCGAGTTTGCAGTGATCGCCGCGCGGGAAAGCGATTCGCCGCCAGCCGCGCCGCTATCAACCGCGCCCGCGCCGCCGCTTCGGGCGATTGCGCCAGAACTGTCCACGGTGGGCGCGGTGGCGCAACCGCGACCGCCAAGCGCGTCGGAGGAGACGGCCACGGTCGCGCCGCCACTGACGGCAAAAGCTGAAGAAAAGGCCGAAGAAAAAGCTGAAGAAAAGAAAGCAGGCTGGTTGAAAAAAGTCTGGCCGTTTGGCCAGGATGAAGCGGATGAAAAGGCGGCGCGGTCGGAAACGGCTGGGCGGCCCGCCTCGCGCCAGGGAGCGCCAAAAGAAAAACAAGGTTGGCTGAAAAAAGTCTGGCCATTTAGTGAACGGGATGAAGTGGCGGCCACGGTCGCGGCGGAGGAATCGACCGATAAGCCGTCCCCATCGAAAACGACGCTTGCCGCTACGAATAAGGCCAGGCCGCCCGCTCGTCCGTCGCGGGCCATCCGGACAAATCCGGCGACCAACCCAAGCGCGTCGGTCGCCAAAATGGGCGATGAGTCGGCGGGGCGGCGAGCGACGGCCAGCGAGACGGCGGAAAAACCACTCGGCCCCGGTTGGGATGCGCTGATGCCTTCCAACTCGCCCGGCGGCCTCAATGCTTTAACCGACGCTTCGACCAGTCTTTCTCGTCCGAGCGCGATTGTCGAGCATGGCCTGCCGCCCGCCCTCAGCGTCAATCGCGAACGCGACGCGGCTCGTTTCGGGCAACCGGCGCGGCAAAACAAACTGACCACGACCAAAAACCTCGCCCCTGAAAACACCAAAAAATCACCGCCGCCGGATAAGGATAAGGCTAAGCCGGTTAAGGCGAAGGCGGAACAGACGCCGGGTTGGCTGGCCGGTCTCTTTGATGATGAGGATGACGCCCCCACGCCCGCCAAAACCGAGACGGTCAAAGCCGCCGCCGCCAAAACGGCCTCAGCGCCGCTTGCCCCGACGAGCGTTTCGCCTGCGCCGTTACCCGACAAAACCGCCGTCGTCTCGAAACAGGTGGTGAAAAATGGTTTGATTCTCGATGCGGCGACCGACGCGCCCTTTACGGGCGCGGTGCAGATCATTTTGCCCGATGGCGGCATTTATGACGGCGAAGTCGCGGATGGTTTGATGCAGGGCAAAGGCAGCCTGCGCTACGCCAGAGGCGACAGCTACAGCGGCCAGTTCCAGCGTGGCAAATTTCAGGGCCGGGGCGTGTACCGTTACGCCGATAAACGGGTCTACACCGGGACATTTCGCGAGGGGCTTAAAGAAGGAAAAGGCGAACTGGTCTACGCTGATTCGACCCGCTACAAAGGCGAATTCAAAAATGATATGTTCGCGGGCAAGGGTGAATACCGCTTCGCCGATGGTAGCGTCTACAACGGCAATTTCGCCGAGGGGGCCTTCAACGGCGCGGGCAAGATTGTTTACGCCGATAAATCGGTGTACGAGGGGCAATTCAAAAACGATTTGCCGCATGGTCAAGGCGCTTTGACTTCGGTGGATGGCAGTGTGTTTGATGGACAATTCAAAGATGGTCGCCGCAACGGGCCAGGTCGTCTGAAGACAAAAAACGGGCAGATTATTGAAGGGATATTCGTCAACGACAAGCTAACCGGACGCGGCCAGCTAAAGCAGACAGGCGGCAAGGATAAAACCAAGGCGAATTCATGATACGCTGGCGCTATAAAACATTGCATATTGATTTGAAAAAAGACGGACTCCTCGGTGGCTCGTTTCTTGATGAACCTGAGCTTGAGCAGATTCTCTGCCGTTACGGCCAGGACGGCTGGGAGCTGGTGACGATGCTCGACGTTCAGGACGGTTTGGTGGCCCTGTGCAAACAGCCGCTGGATGAACGCTTGCCGGAAATGACCGACATGGCCGCGTCGGTAGCGCCGTCTTCGGACGAAGCCGCGCCTGTCTGCTCAGGCAGGCCGCTCATCATCACCAAAGCCAGCGCTGCCAGCGTGGTCGCGCCTTTGGCGGCAAGTGAGCCGGTTGAGCGGCCGCCCAGTCTCTTTGGCGAAACGACGGATGAGGAAGCGACGCTGGACGGGCCAAGGATCAATACCGAAACCGACAGCGATGACGATAATGATGGTCTGATCAGTATAAAGATTGAATAGACGGTCTACAGCCGTCTTGTCCCTTAACCCAAATCACATGGAGGAATTATGGGACTGTTCGCGAGTATCATGGAAAAGCTGGGTTTTGGCGCGGAAACGGCGGCGGCCGCTGAAGCCGTGCCGGTGCCGCCGGAAACCTGCAACGCGGTGGCTAATGCGGCGGCGATGCCGATGGTGGATGTGGTTGGCAAGCTCACGGTCATGGCCGCCGCTAATCCACAAAAACTCAATTGGAAGGAGTCGATTGTTGATCTGCTGAAACTTTTAGGCATCGACAGCGGCCTTGACGCTCGCAAACAACTGGCGTCGGAGTTAGGTTGCCCAGCCGATAAAATGGGCGATTCGGCCAAAATGAATGTTTGGCTGCATCGAACAGTTTTGGCCAAACTGGCGGCCAACGGCGGCAACATCCCGAAAGAATTGCTGTAAGCGCCGGTTTTTTTTATTTTGGCGACCAAGCCGCCTTTTCCGGTTTGTCGGGGAGGGCGGCTTTTATTGTGCCGCTTCGTTTTGCCGGAGCATCAATAAATTTTCAGCCCGCCGGGCGCATTCGGTCAGCGTCGGCAGAAAGGCCAACGTCTCATCGGCCAGAAGACGGTTTAAACTGGTCAGGGCCGGGCGCAGATAGGCGGCGAAGAAGGGCTTGCCGCGTTTTTGGCTTAAAAAAGCGAAAGCGCCGAGGATTTGCAGGTTGCGTTGGGCGGCCAAGGCCAGGTAGCCGCGCCGGAATTCTTCTTCGTCAACTGGTATCAATCGCCGCAATCGCTCCAGATAAAAAAGTAGCAAATCCTCACGCATTGATTCATCGAGCTGGACATAGGGGTCGATGAGGAGCGAAGCCAAGTCGTAGCCGAGCGGCCCCAGACGTCCGCCCTGATAATCAATAAAGCGCGGGCGGCCCGCATGAATCATGATGTTGCGCGACTGGACATCGCGGTGCAGAAAAAACACGGGCAGCGGCTGGGCGGCGAGTTCGGCGAGCAGGCGAAATTCTGCCGCTAAACCAGCGGGTTCCGCCTGATCAAGAAAATCCTGCCAGAAGGCGCGCAGAAAATAGCCGGATTCCCGTGTCAGCATCATATTTTTGTCATACTTGGGGGTGTCGCAGCACCAGGCGGGGTCAAATCCGTCCGCCGCCCGCACCTGCATGGCCACAAGGGCGCGGATGGTTTCTTGATAGAGGTCGCGCAGTTGTTCCCGCCCGCGCGGCTCGCGTCGGTTCAGTCGCGCCGCCAGCGTGAACAGATGGACACCGCCCAAATCTTCACAGAGCAGAGCGCCGCTTGCCGCATCAAAGGCATATTGGTGGGGAACCGGCGCGTCGCAGGCCGCCAGATGACAGCCAATCAGCCACGAAGCGCGGGCTTCGCGGCGAGCGGCTTCATGGTCCGAGCCGGGCGCAATCAGGACAGCGCTTTTGCCATCTACAAAACGCAGCCGACAAAAACGCCGGGTCGAGCCGTCGGCGGTCAGCGGTTCCAGCGTCAGAGCGCCAGGAAACCCGGCGTTTTCGCTGAGCGTTGCGGCCAATTCAGTCAGCTTTTGCCAGGCGTCATCCGGTGTCGTCATGCGTTTTTCACCCGCGTGTTCTCAGAAATCAGGCAATCACGGCACACGCCACCATAAATTTCCACGTCGTCCCAAACCACCACCCGCGCCAAAGCCGCGCCGCCCGTAATGGTCGCCGCGCCGATGGCCAGCCAATCGTCGAGGCGGCAATTGGCTCCGATATGGGCGTCACGAGCGATCAGTCGCGCGCCGACCGGCTGGGGCAGTTGCCGCCAGCGTTGGATTTTCCCTGACAATAATTTTTCGTGTAAGGCCAGATAATCGGCCTCTGTGCCCATATCGGTCCAGAAGACGCCGCTCGCGTCGTGGCACCGGATGGCTTTCTCTTGTGCCAGCATCTGCCGGTAAAGGTCGATAATTGACGAAAAAACACCGGGTTGCAGAGCGCTTAAAATTTGTGGATTGATCACGTGCAGGCCGGTGAAGGCCAGGTTGCCACGGCATTCCGGCCTGTCAAAACTGATGACGCGACCATTTGCCGTCGTCACTGTGTTGAAACGGGGAAAATCGCGCATGACCATGGTCACGGGGGCGTCAGCGCGGCAGTGCGCCTGATATATTTCAGCGAAATCAAGCAGATGATAAATATCGCCATTTGTCACCAGGAGCGGCTCGTCGCGCAAGAAAGGCAAAGCGCCGCGCAGGCCGCCGCCGGTGCCGAGGATGCGTTCTTCCTCAATCAGCGCAACGCCGGGTAGCCCGGCCAGCGCCGCGCCGATTTGCCCGCGCAGATGGTGAGCATTGACCAGAATATGGTCAAATCCGGCGGCTTGCAGGCGCGCAATCGTGGCCAGAAGCAGCGGCGCGCCGAGAATCGGGAACAGCGGTTTTGGTTTCAACGCCGAATGCGGCAACAGCCGCGTGCCGAAACCGGCGGCGAGAATCATTGCTTGCATGGGAAACTATCCCGTTCAGAATCGCAAATGTCCGTCGGCCTGTTCTTCGACGCCGATAACGGCGATACCTGATTGGTCGGCTAGGCTGATCATCTCGTCGCGGTCAAATATCAGTGATTGCTCGGCCTCGACGGCCAAGACCGCGCCCTTGACTTCGGCCAGCGCTTGGATGGTGCGCGGGCCGGTGGCCGGCAGGTCAAAACGGAAATCCTGGCCGGGTTTTCGCACCTTAACCGCCACCACCTTGCCTTTGGCCAGCGCGCCGCCGCGTCTGATGGCCGCGTCGGTGCCTTCGATGGCTTCAACCGCCAACACTGTCCGGTCGAGGATGACGACGCACTGACCAATATCAAGAGCGCCAATCGCCCGCGCCTGCTTAAAGCCGAATTCGATGTCGCGCCGCTGCTCGTCTGTGGGTTTCTTTTTGCCGAGGACGCCGACGGGAAAAAGCAAATGCCGCAGATACATGGTCGATTCTCGCACGCTGATGCCCGCGTCTTCCAGTTCGCGGGCGATGGCGCGCAGCAGGTTGTCGTCCTGGTGGCTGCGGATTCTGTTCCACAGCGCCAATCCTCGCATATCTGGGAACACGTTGGTGAAAATCTTGGTTTTGGTGATGGCGCCGAGAAACACCGTCTCGCCGACGCCGTGTTCCCGGAAAAAATCCAGCAATTTGCCGAATTGCCCCAGCTTGACCCAGCACAACAGGTCGGCTGCGGTCGCCGCTTCCGGCATGGTTTCGCCGACATGGGCGACCAGAGCGACGCGGCGTCCGGCCTTACGCGCCGCTTCGATGAATAAAAGCGGGAATTGGCCGCCGCCGGCGACAACGCCAATCAGCGATGAATCCACCATGTCGTTCAGTCTTCCCCAAGCGCGCGGCGCACGACGCCGTTCTTTGAATTTTTAATGAATTCAACAAGATAAATGACTTCCGGGCAGTCCGGGGCGCTGGCTCTGGCCTCGGTTAGGGCGTCTTGCAGCAGCAAGTCCGGCGAGCGGAACAAGAGCCGGAAGGCTTTGTCGAGTTGGCCGATGGTTTCCCGACTGAAGCCGTTTCGCCGCAAACCGACTTTATTCAGACCGGCGATGCGCATCTGGTTGCGGGTGCCTTCGAGAATCACGTAGGGCGGCACGTCGAAGGTGATGCCGCTCGTGCCGCCGATATAGCTGTAGGCGCCGATGCGGCAGAATTGCTGCACCGCCACCAGCCCGCCCAGGGTCGCGTGGTTCTCAATCTCGACATGACCGGCCAGGGTGGCGACGTTGGCCATGATGACGTGATCGCCGACGCGGCAGTCGTGCGCCACGTGGCTATAGGCCATGAACAGATTACCGTTGCCGACAAGCGTTCTGCCGTCGCCTTTTTGGGTGCCGCGCTGAAGGGTGGCGTATTCGCGGATTTTGTTGTCGTCGCCGATATGCAGCTCGGACGCATCGCCTTTCTTGTAGCTGATGTCTTGCGGGTCGCCGCCCACCGCCGCAAACGATGATACGACGTTTCTTTTGCCGATGAAGGTTGGGCCTTTCACCGAGGCGTGCGCTTCGACCATGCTATCGGCGTCGATGCGGACATGCGCGCCGATGACGGCGTAGGGGCCGACTTCAACCGAAGTATCCAGTTGCGCCGTCTTGTCGATCACTGCGGTGGGATGAATGGGCATGGGCCTGGGTGGGTTGGATTTTTATGAATGGAATGTCAGTTGATTGCGGAAATGAGAAAGCCAAGGACTGATTGGTTTCCCTTTGTCAAGCCAGTCATTCCGGCGCGGCGAAACGGGCGCGCTCGATGAGCGCGCCCAGAAAACCGGATTCTAGGAACCAATTCTCAGCTATAGCCTGACTGGTGGCAATCCAGACAGCGGCTTTGTGATCCGATATGAGGTCGATTTGATATTCCGGCATCTGGCGTTTTCATCCGAAATTGTTTTTTCAGCTGAATGACGCCATAAGCTGCGCTTCGGCGACTAAAACGTCATCGACGTAGGCTTTGGCCGCCATGATGCGAATGGCGCGTTTCACCTTGATGGTTTGTAGCTTGTAAATCAGTTGATCGCCAGGGACGACCGGTTTGCGGAAACGGGCGTGGTCGATGCCGGCGAAAAAGGCCAGGCGGCGACCGATGATTTCCGGCTGGGCGGTGTAGGCGAGCACGCAGCCGACCTGCGCCAATCCCTCAAGGATCAGAACGCCCGGCATCACCGGTTGCGCCGGAAAATGGCCCTGAAAATAATGCTCGTTGTAGCTGACGTTTTTCAGGCCGACGATGGAAAGGCCGGGTTCCATTTCCAGAATCCGGTCAACCATGACAAATGGGTATCGGTGTGGAATCAGCTCAAGTATTTTGACAATATCGAGCGCGCTGACGTCGCTTCGCTCCGCTGGCCGCGTTTCATTTGTCATGGTGTTCATCCTCGCTTGTCGCGGCGGCCGCTGGCAAAAGGCTTTGCACTTCGCCGCGCAGTTTTTTCAGCTCATCGTACATTTCCGGCAGGCGTTGATAGATGGCGCTGCTTTTCAGCCACTGTCGGGCGTTTATCGCCGGGACGCCAGCCACCGTCGCGCCGGACGGCACATTGTTATGGACGCCGCTGGCCCCTGCCACCGTCACGCGGTCGCCGATATGGATATGGCCCTTCAATTTTGAGGCCCCGGCTATGACCACATTCCGTCCCAAAATCGCCGATCCGGCGATGCCGACCTGGGCGACCAGCAGGGCGTTCGCGCCGACCACGACGTTGTGGGCGATCTGCACCAGATTGTCGATTTTGGTTCCATGGCCGATCACGGTTTCACCGAAGGTGGCGCGGTCGATGCAGCAACAGGCGCCGATTTCCACGTCGTTCTCAATGCGGACAATGCCGACCTGCGGTCGTTTGTAGTGTTGACCGGTGGCGCGGTCGGTGGCGTAGCCGTAGCCGTCGCTGCCGATAACGGTGCCGGAATCAATGACCACGCGATGGCCGATGCGCGTGGCGTCGGCGATGGCGACATTGGCCTTCAGCCAGCAGTCATCGCCCAAAATCACATCGTCACCCAGGACGACACCGGCGTCGATGCGCGTCCGTGTCCCCAGCCGCGCCCGGTCGCCGATCACCACATGCGCGCCGATGCTGACCTCTTCCGGGATCAGACAATCGGCGCCGATTATCGTCGTCGCGTGGATGCCTTGGGCGACGAAGGGTCGGGCCAGAAGATAGCTGTGGATGATAGCCGCGCCGAGATAGGGATCGGCCAGTTCAATGACTGGCATTGGCGCGTCGCCCAGGCCCGGCGGCGCCAGCGCGCAGGCGGCGCGGCAGGCCGTCAGCAGATGCTTGTCTTTGGCGCGGGCGAGAAAGGTCATATCCGATGGCCCCGCCGTTTCCAGCGAGGCGAAGCCGGAGATGCTGATCTCGCCGCAGTTGCGATTGCCGCGCAGCTGACCGCCGACCATGGCCGACGCTTGGTCGAGACGGAGTGTTTTGTTTGTGGTCATGTCGCGGAATATTATGATTCGTAAAGGAAAAAATTACGCCGTTGCTTGTCAAAAAGGCGCAGTTCTTCGCGCCATGAGGCCTCCAGTTCCATGATCGGCGCGCCTGTTTGCAGTTGCTCGCGGAGTGTTTTGCGGCCAATCAGCAGATCCATTGGCAGGCGTTCGTATTCGTATTCGTAAGGCGGCTGTTTGTAGGCGAATTCCTGCGGGTGCGCCAGCATTACCGCCTGTAACAGGGCCAAAGTCGTGCGGTAGGGCATGAAGACGCGGTGATCAAGCACGTGAATCTGCACGCCCTGGCAGACCGCGCCCGCCCATTTGCCGGAGGTTGGCTGAAAAGCCACGGGCCGCAAAAAACAGCCGGGCAAAGGCGTGACCGAAACTTTGCCAAGGACGGCCTTTCCTCTGAACCAGGGTGCGCCGCAGAGTTCAAAGGGCAGGGTGGTGCCGCGCCCCTCCGAGACGTTGCTTCCTTCCCATAACACCTGGCCGGGATAGACCATGGCCGTTTCCGGCCTCGGCATATTCGGCGACGGGTATATCCAGGGAATGCCGCAGTCGCGAAAGAACATATCCCGCCGCCAGCCGCTCATGGCGACGATTTCCAGGTCGCAACCGATGCCGCCTTCTTTATTCAGCCACAGCGCCAGCTCGCCGAAGGTTAAGCCGTGCCGCATCGGCAAAGGATACAGGCCGACAAACGAGCGGCAATCGTCATCAAGCAGATTTCCTTCAACCATCTGGCCGCCTAACGGATTTGGCCGGTCCAGCACCACCACCTTTTTGCCCCATTTGGCCGCCGCCTCAAGGCAATAGGCCATGGTGTAAAGAAAGGTGTAGACCCGCGTGCCGACATCACAAAGATCAATCAGCAAGGTATCGAAATGCTGAAACATTTCTTCGCTTGGATAACGGCTTTCGCCGTACAGGCTGAACACCGGCAGACCGGTTGCTGGATCGCGTTGATGCGGCGATTCGATCATATTGTCTTGCTTTTCCGCGAAAAAACCGTGCTGCGGCGAAAACAGGCAGGCCAGGCGGCCGGGAAAGGTTTTTTGCAGATGCTCGCGGCCATGTCGCAGGTCGGTGGCCACCGACGCCTGGTTCGCGAGCAAGGCCCAGCGTCCGGCGGGCGGCGGCGCGGCACCGAGCAAAAGCCGTTCAAGTCCGGTCTGAATCATGGGGAATGTGTGGTTGAGGGATTGGGCCAGGGCCGAGGCGCGGGACTTTTCAGCGCGTTCGGCGCGAACCCGGCACTTTAGCAGGACACCCGGACGGAAGCAAGCCGGGAAGCTGGTTGGACGCCCGCCCGTCGGCCGCGGGCATAATGCGCCAAACATGTGTTCCGCCCTCAATCGCCGCCGACGAGCGTCCGGTCGTAGAGTTTGCCGACGCCGTATTCCTTGCGCCGCTGAAATTTTTCATAGGGCGGGCCGACCAGTTGCATTTCCGGATAGCGTTTCTGCATCCGCACGGCGATTTCCATCTCTTTGGTGCAGCCGGTGGAATAGGTGGCGTCTTTGCCGGTCCATTCCGGCGGCACCTTTTTGCCCATCAATTCAAAGGCTTTGACGATGTCGTCCATGGTCTGGAAGCGCCAGATGTCGATGACGCCGGAGCGCTGGAAAATCTCCCACATATACATGATGTCGTCGGCGTCCATCCCTTCAATGAAATGCTCGCCGGGATTGATGATCAGCACGTCGCCCAAGGACGAGCGCAGGTGTTCGATAAAAATTTTGAGAATTTCTTTGGCGGTGGCGAGCTGGCCGGGGATGGAGCCAACAATCGCCGAATAGAACATCACGGCCTTGCCGCGTTCTTTTTCCTGTTCCGCAGTGTGGATCAGGTGTTCCGCCATCTTCCGCAACGTCGCTCGCGAAAAGCGCACCGCCTTTGGATGGTGCGTTTTGACAAAAATATCCAGTTCACCGTCATCGGTGGTGATGATTGAGACAATATCGCGCGTGAATTGAAAATGATTCGATACCGTGTCTCTGCCGCCGGGGTTGCGATAGACCGCCAGATCCGCCTCTTTGAAGGCCCTGGCATACGTGACCGAGGTCACAAGCGGGTTAAACGGCTCGCGGGTGCCGTCCGAGATGACCAGCAGGCGGTTGTCGCTGTCCAGATAACGCAGCAGTTCATTTTTAGAAATACCCGGATCGCCAACGATGTCGGCATCCTCCAGCAGGCCGCGCAGAACCGGGTCTTCGAGCAAGTCGGAAAACGACACCCGGTGGTAGTAAAAATCCTCTTTCACCGCGAGAATCACCTTGATGCCAATCTTCATAAAAATCCGTAAGATGGCAATATCAAAGACAATTTCTCCGGAACTTCCGCCGACCCATAAAATGCAGGGCCGCCTTTTCCCGGCGATCACTTCAGCCAGCCAGTTGCAGAGCCAGGCCCATTCCGGGATATGCACCGGCTCGTTCATCGTCGCTTTCAGCTCGGCCATATCCGGCGGCGTGTGCCGCTGCCAGATCGTCCGCATGTTGGACAGGCGCAACAGGCGGCGCAGACGCAACAGATGCAGTTGCAGGTCGATATCGTTTAGCGTCGATTCGGCGGAAATATCCAGCCCTTCCTGAGAATGAAACGCCTTCTCAAAGGCTTCCGAACGCAGGAAAGCGTCGGCGCGGCGATTTTCCGCTTCACGCTCGGCGGCCAGCGGTCGGTCAATATCACTGATCGAGGTGAAGATGCGCAGAAGCCCCTCTTCAACCCGGCCCGGCAGCCGCACCTTGCTGGCGGTGTCATGATTGTATTTATTCGTCAGGAGGCTGAGCAGATAGCGCTGCTTGTACGAGTCAGTCACCACGGCCCGCACCAGCTTTTCCAGCCGCGTCCAGATGGCGATGTACTCGGAAAGCAGCATGGAGTCGGCGCGTTTCTCCAGAATGGCCCGAAACAGCGCGTCGGAACAGGGGTAATACAGCTCGCCCATTTCCAGATAGATGATGAATCGTAACTGCTCCGGCGAGGCGACCGTATCGGGAGTGGCCTCATAGGAGAGATGATTTTCCGTGAAAAAATTGGTCAACCAGGCATCCCGATCCGGGTCCTGGCCCTTATTGTGGACAAATATCTCGCTCATGGCGTTTTCCCTTGCAATTTTATGCCGACATCGCCTGTCGCGCCGCCGCCGAAACATCGCCTAGCAGGGCCAGCGCTTTTCCCGCCTGCGCCTCGGTCAGCGAACCCATGCCGCAACTGGGCGTGATGAAGGTCTGGTTTAGAATGCGCCGCCGTTCCAGGCCAAGGGCGACCAGGGCGTCGCACTGTTTTAGCCAGCGTCGCGTCAAATCGGCCGCCGTCACCTGGTCGATGAATTCCGGCGCGGTTGGGATGATGCCGGTGGCGAGAAGACCGCCGCGACGGATGAAGGCGGCCAGCTCATCCTGATAGAGCGCCAGCTTGTCGAAATAAGAAAAAGCGTCGTAACTCAGGACATCAACGTTCTTTTCTAAAAGAAGCGGCCATTCGGTATTGGCGCAGACATGAACGCCGCAGAGGCCGCCTTCTTCATGAATCGCCGCCGCCACTTCGCCGATTGCCGCCACCACATCGTCCTTCGTGATGGTGATAAAGGCCGACGAGCCGAAACCGGAGAGGCCGGGTTCATCCTGAAAAATCAAAACATTATCCGATAGTTCCCGCATCAACCGCGTCTGGAGACGCGCCCGCATTGCCAGCATTTTGATCGCCGCGTCGCGCAAAACCTCGTTATAAAAAATCGCCCGCCCGCGCTCATCAACCACGCTAGTGCAAAAGGTCACCGGTCCCGTCACCTGGCCCTTTAATGCGACAGGTTTTTGTGGTAAAGCCTGACAATATGACAGCAAGGCCGACAGACCTTTGCCCGCCTCTTCGGAGAAGGCGAAACGCGAATCAACAAGCGCCGCCGGGTTGTCCAGACAGCGGACATAGTCCTCGAAAAAGGCCAGCAATTGTTCATCGAAATCGTTTGCCGCAGTCTCAATCCAGACTTTATCCTCAACGCAGGTAACGCCTGGAAATCCTTCAAGAAATTGTTCGATCATCCCTTCTTTGCCATAAACCGGCAACTGTGGCCAAACCGGGAAATCGGGCGTGGTCGAAAAAATGGTCCGCACGGTTTCCATGTGCGAGTGTCCGGGGAAACTGCCGATGAGAAGAGGCCGACAAGCTGGAACAAGCATGGAATATCCTTATGAAAAATGAATGGAAACATCGTCCGCGTTTTGCCGCTTGGCGTCAGGCTGCCGGCGACGGGTCATGGCGGCGCTCAAGCGCCAGCAAGGCTTTTTTCATGGCCAACCCGCAGGCAAAACCGGTCAGGCCGCCATCAGAACCTATCAATCTATGACATGGAATCACGAGCGGAATCGGGTTGACATGCGCCGCGCCGCCAACCGCCCTGGCCTTGTTTTTGTCGCCGAGGCCTTGCGCCACCGCGCCGTAGGTCGCGGTTTCTCCGTATGGAATCGCCATGAGCGCGCGCCAGACCTCTTTCTGAAAAGCGGTGCCGACCGGCGCAATCGGCAGATCGAAACGCCGTAAATCGCCACCGAAATAGGCCGTAAGCTGGGCGCGGGCCTCGCGCAAAAGCGGGTCTTTCCGGTCATCCAGGAAGTTCCGCGTCGCGTCGTCGAAGAATTGGCCGGCGGTCGTTTCCTGGCCAGGCAAACGCAGAAGGCACAGGGCGCCGTCCTGGGCAAAAATATGTATCTCACCGAAATCGCTTGAGAATGAACAGGTATTAAGCGGCATGGAATATCCTCTTTTTGTTGACGCGATGCGCCTTCATGCGCGGTCGGTTATTGACAGGCTGAGCGCATAATCAACCAATTCCGTCCAAAACGAGATCCAACAGTACAACAGTAGCAAAACCCAAGCGCTGTCGGTAGCGCTTAGTGTTTTTTTCGCGCCCACATCGACATTTCCGTGGTCGTATTGACGCCAAATACCGACGCCAATGGCTGGTTTGGCGCGCGCCGCTTCTTCCTGAATGGTATCGGGTCTCTCCCTTGCTTTCTTCAGCCGCCCATGAAAAGATATTGGCGGCGGCTGGGTCGCCTGTCTCGACGTTTTTTGTTTTCCTGTTTTCTGTTTTCAGCAATTGTTCCCAACACCGAAGCTATCCATGCGGTCTTTTTCCCACCTTTTTACCCTGTTTCGCGACGATTTGCCCGGCCGCCGCATTGTCGTTTTGCTCATCGCGCTGAGCCTGACCGAAAACGGCGTCGGATTACTCATCCCCTGGCTGGCTGGTCGTCTGACACAAACACTCTCCGGCGGCAGCCTGACTTTTCGTCCGATGCTGGCGCTGATATTTTTTTGTCTGTGCCTGCAATCGTTGATCTCCTACGGCAATCGCGTCCTGTCGGCGCGGGCCGCCGAAACCATGGTCAGCAAAACCAGAAACCACCTGTACGACCATCTGCAAGCCCTGCCGCTCGCCTACTTCATCAACCAGAAACCCGGCGCGACGCTCAGCCTGTTGAGCCAGGACTGCATGGCGCTCAGCGCCTTTCTCACCAATTCCGTCATCGCCTTCGTCCCCATCATTCTGACCGCCTGCGGCGCATTGCTGTGCCTGGCCTTGATCAGCCCGGCAGTGGCGGCGGTAGTGGCGGCGATGCTGCCGCTGACAGCCCTCATCCTGAAAATCCTCGGTCGCAAAACCCGGCCGCGCGCCCGCGCCTTCCTGGACAATTATGCGGCGCTGATGTCGCTCGCCGAAGAAAACCTGGCAAATATTCCACTAATAAAATCCTTCTGTCGCGAACGGGCCGAATCGGCTGAATTCGCCGCCGCCTCCGAGGCTTTGCTGCGGGCGTCTAAGGGGTATTATCAGGCGCAGGCCCTGCTCGCGCCGACCGGGCGTTTGCTGGCCGTGGCCACCCTTTTTGTCGTGCTGTTCTTTCTTGGCGACGCGGTGGCCGTCGGCGCATTCACCGCAGGCGAACTGGTGTCGATGGCCTTATACGCCATGCTGCTGGCCGGGCCGGTCAGCCGTCTGGCCGACATGTACGGCTCCTTGCAACACGCCCTAAGCGCCGCCGATCGGCTGAATGCGGTCTTCAGGCAACAAACAGAACCGTATGGTCAGGGCATCGATTTCGCCCCGAACGCGGTCAGGGGCGCGATCAGCATCGAAGACCTGCGCTTCGCCTGGCCGGGGCGTCCGGAAATTCTGCGCGGCCTGAACTGCCGCATCGAGGCCGGGGAAACCGTAGTCATCACCGGCGAAAATGGCGCTGGCAAAAGCACCCTGACCGCTTTATTGCTACGTTTCATTGAACCCGATTCCGGGCGCATCCGCCTGGATGGCCACGATTTGCCAACGCTCTCGCTGACCGCTCTCCGCAGGCAAATCGGTTTGGTGCAACAGCATATCCTGTTAAAAAACGCCAGCGTCGCCGAAAATATTATCATCGGCGGGCCAAATGCCTCGGAGGCGCAAATGCGGCAAGCGGCGCGGGCGGCGAACGCCCTGGAGTTCATCGAAAAACTGCCGCGCGGCTTCGACACCGCCATCGGCGACAAAGGCATCAAACTTTCCGGCGGCCAGAAACAGCGCCTGGCTCTGGCCAGGGCGCTGCTGAAAGACCCGCCGATTCTCATTTTAGACGAGCCAACCGCGATGTTCGATCCAGAGGGAGAGCGCCAGTTTATTGAAGAAAATCTGGAGAAACTTCAAGGGAAAACGGTTATCATCATCACTCACCGCCCGGCCGCCTTATCGCTCGCCGACCGGGTGCTGTGCCTCGAAAACGGCATCCTGCTCGAAACCCGCCAGTCCTGAAATTCACCCACGACACGCGCCCATGAACCAGAATCTTTCTGTTATCATCCTCGCCGCCGGCAAGGGCACCCGCATGAAATCCGAGAAGGCCAAGGTGCTGCACGAGGTCTTCTTCGCGCCGATGGTGCACCACGTCCTAGCCGCAGCCCAAACGCTTGCGGCCGAGCGCCTCGTGGTCATCGTCGGCCATGGACGTCAAACGGTCGAAGCGGCGATTGCCGAATTCGGCGTGACCACGGTGGCGCAGGAAGAACAACTCGGCACCGGCCACGCCGTGCTTCTGACCGAAAGCGTGATTCCTCCGGGCGCGGTGATGATTCTCTGCGGCGACACGCCCTTGTTGCGTCCGGAAAGCCTGCAAAGAATGGTCGCGCAGTATCACAAAAGCGGCGCCGCCTGCCTCCTGATGACCACCAAACTCGACGACCCGCATGGCTATGGCCGGGTTTTAACCGGATCGGATAGGAAAGTTCTTGGAATTGTTGAAGAAAAAGACGCAACCCCGGAACAGCGGGCGATAACAACCATCAACGCCGGCATCTACCTGGTCGAACGCGACGCACTGTTTTCGGCCCTGTCTTCGATTGACCGCAACAACGCGCAGGGAGAGTTTTATCTTACGGATATAATTGAGAAAATTGTTAAATCTGGGCAAAGTGTCGAGCAATTCGTCAACGACGATCCCAACGAAGTTCTGGGCGTCAATTCCCGTGTTGAACTGGCCCTGGCGCACCAGGAACTTCAGCGCCGCCGCAACCGCGAGCTGATGCTTTCGGGTATCAGCATGGAAAACCCGGAAAGCATCGTCGTTGCCCCCACAGTCAGCGTCGCGCCGGATTGTGTGCTAGAACCAGGCGTCAGGCTTTTGGGCGCGACCAGCCTGGGCCACGATTGCCGCGTCGGTCAGGGGGCGATTCTCACCG
This sequence comes from Desulfobulbaceae bacterium, assembly GCA_031287565.1. GTDB lineage: Bacteria > Desulfobacterota > Desulfobulbia > Desulfobulbales > Desulfocapsaceae > UBA8130. The sequence goes on along the minus strand of JAITSS010000030.1, from coordinate 5,533 downwards.
ATTGCCGCATTGCCGACGATTGCCACATCGGCCCCTACACTTGCCTGACCGGCGTAGCGCTCAAACAGGGCGGCAAAACAGCGGCGCATACGCGACAGGAATAGAAAAAGATGTCTCTGGCTTTTCCGCAAACCTGGTATTTCCGATGGACAAATCATGACTGACCTGAAAAAAGCCTATTCCACCATCCTGGGCGACCATTTTCCGACCGAGATGACCATTTCCTTTGGCGACCAGACCTTGGTTTACCGCAAAAAAACCTGGGCGATCCCCTTGGCCGACGGCGGCGTTGATGAGCGCGGTCTGCGTTACGGTGAGAACCCTGACCAGGAAGCCGCCCTGTACGAATTGGTGGGCGGCAATCTTGTTTTGGGCGAGGCCGCCTATATTAGGCCGGGCAATGGCCTGGTCTCGGCGATTTCCGTCGCCGACATGCTACAAGTCGGCAAACATCCGGGCAAAATTAACCTGACCGATGTCGATAACGGCTTAAATATCATCAAATATCTGATGGACCGACCGGCGGCGGTGATTCTGAAGCACAACAATCCCTGCGGCGCGGCCTATGGCAAAGATTTGGCCGACGCCTTTGACCGCGCCCTGCGCGCCGACCGCATCGCCGCCTTCGGGGGCGCGGTGGTTCTGAATCGGCCCTGCGACACCGACACCGCGAACCTTTTGGCCAAGAATTACCTCGAAGTCTTGGCCGCGCCGGATTTTGAAGAGGGCGTTCTGGAGATTCTGGGTCGGGCGAAAAACCTGCGCATTCTGAAAATCGCTCGCATCGACCGGCTGGCGGCCTACGAACACACCCGCTTCGTCGATTTCAAAAGTCTGATCGACGGCGGCATCATCGTCCAGCAATCGGCGGTCAATTCGATTCGCCACGCCGCCGATTTGCAAGCGGCCGTGGCCGTTTGGCAGGGAAAAGCCTATGCCTGCGACCGGCAGCCGAGCCAGGCGGAAATCGCCGACATGCTCTTCGGCTGGGCGGTTGAACATGGCGTCACCTCGAATTCGGTGCTGTACGTCAAGGACGGCCGCACTGTGGCCATCGGCGCGGGCGAGCAGGACCGGGTTGGCGTCGCCGAAATCGCCGTGCATAAAGCGTACATAAAATACGCCGATATGCTCTCATTTGACCGATATGGTTGCGGTTATGCCGATCTGGAGCTGAAGATCGCGGCGGGCGAGCAGCCGAGCGCCGCCAAAGAGGAAATCGACGAGACAACCCGCCGCGACCGCGCTGGTTTACCCGGCAGCGTCATGATTTCCGACGCCTTTTTTCCCTTTCGCGACGGCGCCGATGTCGGCATTCGCCAGGGTATCACCGCCATTTTGCAGGCCGGCGGTTCGTTGCGCGATTTTGAAACCATTGTCGCCTGCAACGAGGCCCGACCGCAGGTGGCGATGATGTACACGGGACAACGTTCATTCAAACACTGAAGCGCGAGGGGAACATGCCCACGGAAACGGATATTCAACTGGAAAGCATCGTCTCGCGAACGCCTTCAACCCTGTCGAACACCGTCGATGACGAAACGGTGCTGCTGGATGTGGCCAAGAGTAGCTATTACGGCCTCGGCCCGGTGGCTGGCCGCATCTGGAGCGCTCTGGCCGAACCGGTCATGGTCTCGGCTGTGGTTGACCATTTGCTGGACGAGTATGAGGTCAGCCGCGCTGAATGCGAACGCGACGTGCTGATTTTTTTGCGCCAACTCTATGTCGCCGGGCTGTTGCTGGTTCGTGCGTCATAATCTCGCCGCCTTCCGGCGCTTGGAGAGCCGCGAGCGGTTTCTGCTGCTGGCCGCTTTGGCCCTTTTACCTTGGGCGCAACTCGCCGTCGCCGTCCTGCCCTTGCCAAAACTGATGCGGCTTGCGCATCTGCGAAGCGTCCCCGCCGATTACCAGCTGGATGGGCCGAGCGCGGCCAGCGCGACAGCCTGCCTGAGCAGACAGGCGCGGGTACGGAAAATTTTCCGCATCATCGAACGAAAATTTCCCTTCTGGCCGGGGAGATGTCTGGCCCAGGCGCTGGTGGCGCGTTTTTTCCTGCGCCGCCAGGGCGTGACCTGCCTGCTGATTCTCGGCGCGAAACATTTTTATGCCCAGCCGGGGCAAGCCTTCAAAGCGCACGCCTGGTTGAAAAGCGGCGGCGTTGTCATCACCGGCGACGGCCATGAACAGTATATTCCAGTGGCGCATTTTCTCTGATTCCCCTGGCGGCGAGCCGGAGAAACGCCCGCCCGACGCCTTGACGCGAAAAGAAAAAAGAGGGAAAGAACTCGTCCGTCCACGTCCGGCGGATGAGAAGCGCCCGTTCCATCGTTCCCCATATTGAAAAGGAGAAAAACATGCCCGGCTTCGAGGTATTTGGCAAAGAAGAAGAACAGGAAATTCAGGATGTGTTGAAAACCGGCGTCCTGTTTCGCTATGAATTCGCGGCGGAACGCCAGGGCGTCTACAAGGTGCGAACCTTTGAGGAGAAATTCGCCGCCTTCTGCGGCGCGTCGTTTGCCCAGGCGGTGACATCCGGCACGGCGGCGCTGAAAGTGGCGCTCGCGGCCTTAGGCGTCGGGCCGGGCGATGAAGTCATCACCCAGGCGTTTACCTTTGTCGCCACCTGGGAGGCGATTCTTGAAGTCGGCGCGACCCCGGTTTTCGCCGAGGTGGACGCCACCATGAATATGGATCCGGCGAATCTGGAAACAAAGATCAGCGCCAATACCCGCTGCATCATCCCGGTGCATATGCTGGGGGCGCAGGCTCGCATCGAGGAAATCGTCGCCATCGCGCAAAAATACGGCATCCCGGTGCTCGAAGACACGGCGCAATCGGCAGGCGGCCGCTACAAAGGACAACATCTGGGCACCTTTGGCGCTTGCGGTACCTTTTCCTTTGATTCGGTCAAAACCATGACCACCGGCGAAGGCGGCATGATCATCACAAACGACGGCGAATTGTGGCGAGGCATGTCGGAATATCACGATCACGGCCACGACCACCAAGCGAATCCCGGCGGACGCGGCGGCGAAAAACGGCGCTTTGTCGGCAGCAACTACCGGATGATGGAAATTCAAGGGGCGATTGGCCTGGCGCAATTGGCCAAGCTCGATTCGGTGATCATCGCCGGTCAGAAGAAAAACAAGGCGGCGTTCAAAGAAGCGGCGGCGGTTCTGCCTGGCGTCCAATTCCGGGAAATCATCGATCAGGACGGCGATTCGGCCACTCATCTCTGCTTTTTCCTCGATAGCGTCGAGCATTGCCAGCGGGTGAACGAGGTCTTAGCGGCAAACGGTTGCGCCGCCACCTATTTCGGCGCTAATTCCTGGCATTATTATCCGCGCTGGGAACACCTGTTGGACGGCAAAACCATCAGCCGCGAAGGTTGGCCGCTCACCGCGCGCGGCAAACGGCGCTTTGTCTACGACCCGGCGGCGCTGCCGCAATCGGCTGGTTTCATCGAGCGCTGCCTGGGTTTCCAGATTCCGGTCAGGATGAGCGACGAGCGTTTGGGCCAGATGCGCGCCGCCTTACAACAAGCCGCCCGCGCCTGAACAGAAATGGTGAGAGGGTTATCATATGGCAACAGTACAGCCAATAGATATACGCAAGGTCGATTTGTCATGCGCGCCTTGGACAATGCACGAATTTTTTGCCGGGAGTGGCTTAGTTGCTTACGGTCTAAAAGGGATGTTTATTCCTATATGGGCGAACGATATAAGTGAGAAGAAGGCTAAGGTTTATCATTCAAACTTTTACAGCAATCACTTTGTTTTAGACGATATTAAGAACATAACTGGCGCCGATTTGCCTTGCGCTCATTTGTCGTGGGCAAGCTTCCCCTGCCAAGACCTGTCTTTGGCGGGGGCATTGGGGGGAATTGACGCTTCGCGTAGCGGGCTTGTTTGGGAATGGCTCCGAATTTTGCGGGAAATGCCGGAGCGTCCGGCTGTTCTGCTGATTGAGAACGTCGCTGGATTGTTGTCAAGCAGCAAAGGACAGAGCTATGCCAAGCTCCATCACGCCTTGTTGGAACTCGGATATAAGAGCGGCGCTATGCTGATTGACGCCATTCATTTTGTCCCACAGTCAAGGACTCGTATATTTATCATTGCGGTTAGATGTGATATTGCTATTCCACAAGAACTAATTGATACTCAGCCAAATTGGCTACATAACAAAGCCGCCGCCAATCTCGGAAAGATTTTACCGGAATGGATATGGTGGAGAACTGAAAAGCCGCCAAAACGACGTAGCCATCTGACAGATATTATAGACTTTTCCCTCCCTTATGATAAGGACGATGTTTTACGGCTAATTTCCCCGCGCCATAAGGAAAAACTCGATAGTATCGATAAGGCCATCGCCACGGGTTATCGCCGGACGCGGGGAGGGAAACAATGCTTGGAATTGCGTTTTGACGGTGTGGCGGGTTGTTTGCGGACGCCGGAAGGCGGCAGCAGCAAGCAATTCCTCATAGTCAAGCGTAACGGTGAGATACACGCTCGTCTTTTGTCGCCGCGTGAGGCGGCGCGTTTAATGGGCGCGCCGGACAGCTTTGTCCTGCCGTATACTTATAACGACGGATATAAGGCTATGGGCGACGCCGTAGTTATGTCTGTTGCAACTTTCATCGGAGAATCATTTTTAACAAAATTATCGGAGGCGGCTTATGGAGAACAACACATACAGCAGATTGAGGTCATTCAAAGACGCGCATAACGTCGTTACTAAAGGCCCGCTTGCCCTTTTGGTTCAGCTTACGCGCATTGTCCGCACTAAGACGTTCCCGTTAAACCCGGAGGATTTTCTGACGGAGAACAAGGGGCAGGTAGCGGGACTTGGCGGAGGCAATCTGAAAAAGATACTCAAAGACCATGACGTTACTCAGGTGCTTGCATCCGAGGGCGGCAGGACAAGCCGCGGCAACATGGGCTTGATGATGAAATATGTGGAGTTTCTGAACGCATGGCAAACGGAAGAAGCAATTGACTTTGACATGATTGAAGCCTTTTGGGCGGAGCAGGTACGCGAATATTTTAGAAATCTGCCCTTTACGCTTACCGCCGACCCTTCACGGACGATTGGCGCGAGTTTGGACGAGCTTTTTGAACAGGCCAAAAAGCGGCAGAAACAGAATCCCGGCACACAGTATTTAGGCGCTGTTTTACAACACTTGGTGGGCGCGAAACTTTCCGTGATACTGCCGCCCGATGATTTTCAAATACACGGCGCGTATGTGGCGGATTCGCCAACGGATCGCGGCGGGGATTTTGTGATAAATAACACAATTCTCCATTGCACAACCGCGCCGGGAGAACCGCTGATACAGAAATGCAAGGCCAATATCCGCGCCGGATGTCTGCCCGTTATTATTACGATATTTGACCGTGTAAAGACAGCGCTTGACTTAGCTGTCAAGTTCCGCCTGTTTATAGACCTGTTTAACAAACAGATCAGGCTGTTGCGCGTACCATGATTTGAGTGCATCGATGGGGGATTGGTAGCCGATGGCCCGTTGCGGGATGAA
>JAITSS010000013.1 GCA_031287565.1 Desulfobulbaceae bacterium | reverse complement strand
ATAGCCCATCCATTTTCATCGTAGGAATTATCCATGGCCGCCTCATCAAAAGATATTTCTCTCAGCATATCCATTGACCCGCGTGAAGTAAAGAGCGGCTTCGCCGAGGTACAGGCGGCTTACGAGGCGCTGACCGCCAAACTCAGCGGCAAAAGCGCCAGCCTCGACGCCTTCGCTGGGCTGAAAAAATCAGTTGGAGAAACCGCGAAAGCCTACGCCGCCGCCCGTGGCGAATTGGAGAAAACCAGCCAGGCGTTAAAGGCTATGCAGACCGCGCCCGCCTTTGGTAGCAAATCGGCGTGGAGCAAGGATTTACAGCGCGACTTTGAGGCGGCGAGAAAAAAGGCCGACGACCTGAAAAGGTCACTGCGCGGCCAGGGCGCTGACCTGAAGGCCATGGCCGCGCAAATGAAGGCGGCTGGGCAAAACGTGTCGGGTTTGGCCGGTCAGTATGAAAAACTGAAGAACGCGCAAAGGAACGCCCAAAAAGGCTATTCACAAACCGGCAATATCGCCGCCGCTCGTCAGGCGCTCGATGTCCGACCATTCAAAGAAATCACGGCGGCAATCGAGCGACAGCGAGCCGCCTACGCCATGTTGAAGAGCAGCGGCAAGGTGTCGATTGCCGAGCTGGCGCAGGCGCATATCCATATGAAGGATAATATCGCGGCGCTGGAACATCAAACCAATGGCTGGCGGCAATCGTTGCAAAAAAGTTGGGTGGAAATGACCGCGAAAGCGGCGGGGGCGATCCAGGCTTTCGTTGGTTTGCGGGCGGCGGCCACGGCGGCGATTGATTTTGAGGACGCCATGGTCAATGTGCAAAAAGTCACCGAGACAACGCGGGAACAATTCCGGCAACTCACCGACGGCATCATTAAGGGGATGGCCGATTTGCCGCAGTCGGCGGTCGAGTTGGCTAAGATCATGGAGATCGGCGGGCAAATGGGTCTGCCGGTCGATGATCTCCAGCAATTCACCCGCCTGGTCGCCAAAATGGCCGTGACCATGGATATGACGGCGGAAGAAGCGGGCAAGGCGTTTGGTAAGCTGCAAGGCATTTTTCACACGCCGATGCGGGAGATGTCGCTATTCGGCGATCTGATCAATACGCTTGGCTCGAACCTGAAGACCAACGAAAAAGATATAGTCGAAGCCATGACCCGCATTGGCTCAACCACCAATACTTTTGGTTTGGCCAAAGAACAGGCGGCGGCGCTGGCGGCGGCGATGCTTGATATTGGCAAGACGCCGGAGGTGGCGGCAACTGGGCTGAACGCCTTTATGACCAAGCTGCAAACCGCCGAAGCGCAAACGCCGAAGTTTCAGGCCGCTTTGCAAAAAATCGGTCTGTCGGCGGAGCAGATGGGGAAAATGGTGGCCGAGAAGCCGCAAGAAGCCATCAATCTGCTTTTGGGAAAACTGGCTGAGCTGGATAACCGCCAGAAATCTATCGTCATGTTGGAATTATTTGGTCAGGAATATGTCGATGATGTCGCGGCGCTGGTCAACGGCCTGGATAGATATAAATTAGCCCTGAAACTGGCGGGCGATCAGGCCAAGTACGCGGGGAGTCAGCAGACGGAGTTTGATCGCAAGATGGCCGCGACTAAACAGGGCCTCACCCTCTTCACCAAAGCCTGGGAAAGGGTAAAAATCTCTTTAGGCAACGCCTTTCTGCCGCTTATCGACAGCGCGGCCCGCTGGGCGGCGGCGATGATGAACGCTTTTGCCACTGTGCTTGACGCGGCGAAAAACGCCAGCGCCGCGATCACCGTCGCCTTGGGTATTGGCGGCATTGGCAAGATTATCGCGGCGGGCGCTCCCTATCTCAAGCTGATGTTCGCCAATACCTTCAGTGGATCTGCCGCCGCTGGCGTGGCGGCAATGATCGCTCAATTCTCTGGTCTGGGCGCGGGCTTGCTCTTTACGGTCAAAGGTCTCTTGTCTGGCGTTACGGCACTTATTATCGGCTGGGATTTTGGCAAAATGCTGACCGATAAATTTCTGGGTTTTGAGCAGGCGGGCATCCGCGTCGCGGTGGGATTTAACCGGATTATGCTGATGCTCCAGCGAACCAAGGCGCATTTTACTGACTGGTCGCCCTTTACCGGTATAAGCGATAAGGCGAGGGCCGAAATCGCCGAAATTGACCGGCTACTAGAGCAAAACAACCAGATATTCGCCGAAATGTGGCAGGAGGCCACGCGGCGGCATGGCGAATCGGTGGATGGGCGGGTGGCAAAAGAGAGCCAGGGCACCAATAAAATCACCCAAGAAAACATGAAGATGGGCGCCGCCATGCGTCAATCAATCGAGGAATCGGTGCGGGCCTGGGAAATAGCCAATGGCCGGATTACCAACGCCGCAAAGGCGGCGGCCGATAATACGCGGGCGCAGTGGCAGGGCTTGGTCGCGGAAGTCCAACGGCTCCAGGGCGAAATCGCCGGGCGACAACAGACTTTGCAGCAGAAATTGCGCGAGATGGGGCGCTCTGACATGAGTGGCGTCAGCGCCTGGGTCGATATGCGCGAGGAGGCGGCGGAATACTACGAAGTGGCGCTCAAGGCATTTAACGCCGGGGATTTTGACAAAGCGAGAGAGTATGCCGACCAGGCGGTTGGCATGTACGAAAAGCTGAATCACGTCGTCGAGCATAACGGCCAGACCGTCCTAACTCAAACACAGGCCGAGGAAAAGGCCATGCAGGGCGTTAAAGCGGCGGGCGAGTTGGCGATCAAGTCGCTGGAGATGCAGCGCGAAGCGGCGAATGGCGTCGCCGATGCCATATCCAACAAGTTTTCAGCTGATAGCCTAATGGAAGGCATGAGCGCCGCTGAAAAGAAATGGATCACCTCCTGGAAAGAAATGAGGACGAAGGCGATTGAGGACATTGATAATGTCCAACAACGCTTAAACAGTCTGCGCGACAAGACAGTCTATGTCAATGTGATTGAGCGGACAAAAAAACGCTGGGGCGGCCTGGTTCGCGCCTTTCGTGACGGCGGCATGGCCGAGCCGCTGCGCTTGGCTCTGGGCGCGAAATTGCCAGGATATGGCGGCGGCGACCGAATTCCCGCCCTGCTAGAGGCGGGAGAATTTGTCATCAGAAAGGAAGCCGTGGCCAAGTTTGGCCAGGGGCTTTTCCAATCGCTAAACAACCTGCGCTTCCCGTCCGCGAACGTCAATATCCCGCGCCTTTCGGCGGGTGGCCCGCTTGAGCGGGCGGGCGGCGGGGAAATGACGATCAACCTGGCCTTCCCGCAGGGCAAAACCGTGACGGTGCGCGGCGAAAAGACCTCCGCCGAAGAATTACTGCGCCAACTGGCAAGGATGCGCCAACTGTCATCGGCATAAAATTTTATAAAAATCAGGAGATAAAATGCCAGTAACCAATCCACCCACAAACACAACCCAACAAGCTGAAGGCGCAACCTGGACGCTGGCTGTAGGCTATGCCGACGGCCTGGTCACGGTAACGCTCTCTGGCATCCCTTTGAGCGCCGGGACCAATATCCAAGGGGCGAATATTTCATTTTCCTCACTGGTAACAAGTGCGACAAATGGCCTGATTTATACTTTTGAATCTGGTCAGGCAACACCGGGAAATCTAACGCCGGGCGGCGACACCAACCAAACCTGGGATGGCTTTAACATTGTCAGTGGCCAGGCAATGGACGCCGTTTTGCTCTTTGCTGTGCCGCCGCAGGCGGCGACCATCGCCGCCTGGCAAATTACTGCCAGCATTGGATCGGCGATGAGCGACACGCCGACGATAATGACCGTCTCAACGGGCATTGTGATCGAGGCGGGCGGCGAGGATGGCGGCGAGGATGGCGGAGAGGATGGCGATGGTGGAGAGGACGGCTGTAATAGCCTGCCAGATAGTTGGGAAACCAAGTTATTTCGTAAGAAGGTAATTTGTTTACTAGGTGGAGAAATGAACGAAAGCTGGGACACAAAAAAATATCGTCTGCGGGTGCTGAATCTGTTGGCTGGATTGACTGGGGTTGGTGGCGGCCAGTCAGGCGTCGGCGCGATGGATTATTCGCCGGAGGAGACCGCCACCGGCGAGCTGTGGATTGATGGATCGCCGGTCTACCGACGGGTTTTCAGCGGAACAATAACCCAGTCAGGCGGAGCGGTGAACATCGTCCTTTTGATACCAGATGCCGACATCGTGGCCGTGATCGGCGTGGCGGGATGGTTTAGCTACGATGAATCGTCGGGCAAGCGGGCCGCCGTGCCCTATCCCGGCGGCACCAGCAATTTCGCAAGGGTGCACTGGGTGATAGGAACCGGCGTGCAATTGCGCACCCAAGTTGATGAGGCGCGAGTCGATGAACCGTATTCGGTGATCATCACTTATGCTAAATCATCTTGATACCCTTAGACAAACCCTAACCAATCAAACAAATTATGACCGTGCCAATGATTTATCGCTGGGATGATGCTGATGCGCCAATTTTGGCTGGACAAACGGATTCTTTTTGCGCTCTCTTACAATCCTGTCTGGTGGATGGATACACTAACCGCGACGGTGCTGGCTGGACTGTCGCCTATCGCAATCAGGCGGGCGGGGAAATATCCTTGCGCACAGCGGGCGCTAATGCCCGCTACTACGCGGTCGCGCATAACACCAGCACCAACACGCAAAAATCCGCGACCGTAACACTGTATGAGACTATGAGCGCCGTGAATGTCGGGATAAACGGCACACCGGTTGAATACGTGTATCTCAGCAGCACCACTTCGGCCCTGGGCCGACCGTGGATGATCATCGCCGATGCTTATGGAGCCTACATCTTCGTCGCCAACTCTGCGACGACGCTAACCTCACAGCAGTTTTGGGATTTTTTCGGATATTTTGGGGAGGGTATCCCGGCTCTCGCCGGTGACAATTATTTTCAGGTGCTCGGTCTGGGGTTGTCGGCGTCGGTGGGCAGCCAGTGCGGCATGATTGGCGGTGTCAACGCTCCATCCGCGTCGAGCAGGATGGACGTGTTACGGAATGGTCTGGGGGTGGTCGGCGCGGCGATGTGCCAGTGCCTGGGCGCTGGGCAACCATCCCCGGTTTCCGGCGCGGCGGGACTTGTTGGATCGCCATATCCTTGGAATGGCAATCAGACGATTATCGGGCGTTTAGCGGTCTCTGACGATACGGCGTATAGCTTTCGTGGATGGCTCCCCGGCCTCTATTATCCCTGTCACAATTCACCCTTCGAAAATTTCACGCAGATCGAGGAGGGCGGCAAGACACTTATGGCGCAGAAAGTGAAAATCTCGACATCGAATGGCCAGGTTCTGATCGATATTTCCGCCGGGTTCCGGCCATGATTCTCGATCAATTTCTTATCGCGGGCGACCATGAATTTCCAGTTCCATATCTGGTTGATGAAGTAACAATTCTTGGCCACTCCGCGCCGGTCGGCAAATATCAATGCGCTGGACAGTGTATTGATTCCACCAGCGGCCAGCCGGTCGCCGCCGCCGTGGTAATGCTTTTGGATGCCCGTGACGGGCTGGCCAAAGCCTCGGCCAAGGCGGGCGCAGACGGCTCGTGGAGCATCAAGGGCATCAGCGCCCCGCCTTGGCCGCCGCATCTGCTTTTTATCGCTTATGATCCCACGGGGCAAAAAGGGAGTGTGGCCCTCTCCGGGCAAAACCTGGAGGAAATGACTTAATGCCGGGTGTCACCCTAATCTTGCCGGGTTGGCCCGCCACCCAGCCACCAGCCGCTATTATCCTGGATTTCGGCGCAAGCGATTCGCCGGCGTCGCATCTGCGTGGCGCGTTCAATTTCCCGGTTGGTTTGATAGGGGCTTATCGCGGCGCGACCAGAATTACTATCGTGTATCAGGAGTGCGGAAACTGTGTTTTAACCGTCCGTCCGACTGGTTCGTTGCGGGCAATGGTTGGCCTGTCACTCACCTATCAAGTAGCAAATCGGCGCGCTTGCCGTTTGCCGCTGTGGCCTGCCATTTCGCTTCGCGCCGCCGCTGATTTGCCGGTGTGGGCGCCCGCCGAAAGGCGCGGGCGTTGCCGTTTGCCGCTGGCTTTGGTTGAGAGGTTGTGGCAGGTGGGCGTCTTCACGGTTGTCGCGCCGGAGGCTGACTCCCGGCGCGGGAGCTGTCGCCTGCCCATATCGTGGGATGGCGGCGCGGGCTATTTCGCTGACGCCTTCACTTGCCAGGCGAAGATTTTTGGCCTATGGCGATCTCTGGAAATTATCGGCTTTGCCTTGGCGGCATCGGAAGACCAGTACGCCATCACCGGCCAGGTCTATCTGGCAAACAAAAGCGACCTGGCGCCCGCCGGGACACCCATCGTCCTGACCACGCCCGCCGGAACATTCATCCTGATTGTCGACGGTCATTCTCTGGGCCGTTCAATTTCCGAGGCTGTCTATCAGGAAACTTATAGCCTGGATGTGATAAGCCCCGCGGCGGCGCTTTTGGACGCGCCATTCGCCGATGCCGTGATCGACGAGTTCCCTGGCGGTATGGCCTCGGAGATTGCCGCCCAGTTTGTCGCGACGACGGGGGTGTCCTTGTCTTGGCAGACAATAGACTGGCATATCCCGCCAGATACCCTCTTCGCCACTGGTGAAACGCCGTTGGCGGTTTTGCGCAAGCTAGCGTCGGCCTGCGGCGCGATTCTCCAGAGTCAGCCGGATGGCACGCTGATGATTCGTCCGGTCTATCCGGTTCGGGTCACAGATTGGTCGACTGCGCCAGCGCAGATTTTGAGCGTTGACGATTTTGCCTCATCAATAAGTTGCGCGCCAGACTGGCGCGACGGCTACAACGCCTTTCTCGTCGGCAATTCGCAGCCGGTAAAAAATGACACTCTGCGCCTCGACGAGGAAGCGGTCTCGCCGGCGGAGAAACGCATCCTCTTATGGGAAACGCCGATGACACAAGCCAGGTACACCCTATATTGTTCGCGACCTGAGATGATGGAAATGCGCTATGACGGCGTAATCAACAAAAATATTGATCGAGAGTTGGTCGAATTTATCGGCGGTCAGGGACAGGCTGAGCGCCCTATTTATGACCTGCGCGGCATCGAGTGGGGCGCGATCCAATTGGGGGCACTGACTTTTACCGAAGACGGCGCTTTGGTCTCCGAGGTGGATGGTCAGAGTATCGCCTATATTTCATACACAACTAAATACCGCCAATGGATGGTCAGGGACGCGAATATCGAAGACGTGCAATTCTGGGTGGAATAATGACGCTCAATCCGTTTTTGTCGTCAGGGCGAGATGGTTATCAAATCGGGCGGGTGCTGAGGGTTGAGTTCGCCGCCTGTTTGGTTTCGGTCGCGGGCCAAGAGCGCTGGGCGGATTGTGGCACCGGCCAGCGATACCGACCGGGACAGATGGTGACGCTCTCCGGCTCGCGCATCATCTGTCTCGGTCCAAATCTGGCCGGGATGACGCGAGCGGAGGTGTAAAATGCGGCAAATTCAGGTTTTAGTCACTCGCGGCGCGGGCGACAAACGCGGGCAGGATATTTCCGATGCGCTGATCACGTCGGAGGCGGTGGCTATCGAGCGGGGGCGAAATGAAGTGGATCAGTCGTTTTCCGACCGCGAGACGGTGACTCTGACATCGCCGTTTTTACAGTGGTTAGCACCAGGGGAAATGGTCAGGATGATTGATGAGGGGTCGCGGCTGGGCAAGATAAAGTCATGGTCAATGGATGTGTCGAGAGGCCAGGCGGCGGGATACCAGGCGGCGATCAGTCTAACCATTGAACAGGAGATGCGTTAAAATGGCTGATGCCAAAGCAAGCATCGTTGTTCGGTTCGGCGATAGCGTAGCGGTGGAAGACCAATTCGCGGTCATTGAATTGGATGACGAGATGAACGGCGAAAATATTGCGACCTTTGCGCCAAGGCAGGACGCCTGGTTCTTGGTTCATCTGGGACCGGGCCTGCGGGTGATCGGTATATCCTCATCGTCGGGCCTCGCCCGCGTAGTTTCCCCGGCGGCGCGGTTACGGAAGACGCGGGCGCAATTTGATTCGGTCGAGGCAACCGTCGAATTGCCCTACTATCCCAGCGGCGGTCTCTCCACGGTGTGGTACGGATCCGACGCTGCCACCACTCCGGTTAGCGGACGGACGCTTCATTGCCAACACGCGCCAGCTATCGGTGATTTGTCATATTCTGTATCCTACACGCTCTGCTGTCTGGAGGCACCACCCCAGGCTGGAACAATCACCGGCGATGATGATGAATGGCCGGTCTTAGTGGTGGTTCACGTCGCGTAGGAGCGACCAAATCAAAAAAGGAGAGAAGAATATGGGCGAAAACACCCCCGATGAGCAAGCAATCGAAGTAGCGGCCATGGCGCTGTACGATTCCGGCGGGGAACCGCCCTATGGCGTCGAGTGGGACGACACCACGGCTCAGATGAAAGAAGAATTTTATCTGGCGGCGCGGGCAACCATCGACGCCTGGATCAATTATCATGATAACCATAAAGATTGACGACAAGGCCATAAAAGCGGTGTTGGCCAGTCAGTCAAAGCGCATCGAGCGGGCGGTGGAAAAGGCGCTTGACCAAACCGCACTGGCCCTGCGCGACGCCGAACGCGACCAGGCGCGGCAGAGTTTTGACCGGCCCAACAACTACACCATCAATTCGATCCGCGCCGGGCTGACCAAGGGCCACAATATGCGGGCCAGCGTCTATATCGCGCCGCCCCAGGGGCGAGGAGATTCCTACCTCGCGCCGCATGTCCTCGGCGCGAAACGTCATCGCAAAGCCCTGGAGCTGGCCACCACCAGCCGCCAGATGTTCCCGACCACGCGGACGGGTGGTGCAAAACTTGATCGCTTCGGCAACCTGGCCGCCAGCGCCGCCAAGCGGATTCGTGGCGCGAAAAAAGACCGGGAAATGGTGGTTATCCCAACCCGGCGCGGCAAACTCTTCCCTGGCGTTTACGAAAGATTTTCATTAGGAAAAGGGACAAAAGTCGGCATGTCGCAGGGCCGACTGATTCAGCGCGGCGCGGCCTCGCGCAAGGTGGGGCGCAGGCGTATCTCGTCGGCGATCCGCGCCCGTGGCCTGCGGCCAATCCTGCTGGTCGGCAAGGATGCGCCAATGAAGAAAAGATATGATTTCTATGGCCTGGCCGAGCGCCAGGCGGCGCGCTTCTTCCGCCAATTCATGGCCCGGCAGTTGGCAAAATAAAGAACATCTCCCTTGATCGTGTATATCAAATGGTATACATTAGAGGCGGAAGGGAAGCGTTTGGCGCATCCCGAAATATCCTTTGGAGTATAGGAAATGGAACAGGTTGAGATTGAAAAGATGCGAGCGGAAATCAGCAAATTGATGGCCGAACAATTCAAGCTGAACGCTGAGGCGTTCAAATTGAATAACGAGGCGATCAAGCTTGGAAACGAAGCGGCGAAAATGAGTAAAGAAGCGAAATGGTATGAAATCGCCGTCATCGCCGCCGCCGGGGCCGCCGTCGCGGCTATCGTTAAAATCTTTCTTTCCTGATTATTCTCGCCCCGTCAGCCACAAGCGGCGGGGCTTTCTTATGAACGAACAAACCCTGTTGCGCCGCGCCGGAGAAACGCTTTTTGGCGACCGCTGGAAGGCTGGCTTGGCGCAAGCTTTGAATATCGGGCACAAAACGCGTATCCACCAGTGGCTATCTCCAACCGATAGCAAGTCGTATCGCCCTATTCCACCCGGCGTCTGGTCAGAAATTACTACCCTCTTGCGCCAGCGGGCGGCGGCGCAAATCGCCCTGGCCGACGAGATGGAAAACCAGGCCAATCAACCCGCCTGTCCAGCCTTCAAGCCATCCAGATAATCGGCCCAGGACTGCATCATCTCGCGCCGCCTCTCAATATATTTGGTGCGATTATAGGTCAAACCAAGGGCGTCCGGCACCCGGTGCGCCAGCTGATGTTCTATCACTTCCGGCGGAAATCCTAACCTCTCTGCCAGCATGGTTCTGGCCATGGCCCGGAAGCCATGGCCGGTGATCTCTGTTTTGGTATCGTATCCCATTGTCTGCAAGGCGCGATTGATCGACATATTTGACATATGGCGGCAACGTCGGCTACGCGACGGGAAAACAACCTCAGCGCCCGCCTCTCGGTAGCGCGATAATTCCTGAAGAATTTTTATAGCCTGGCTAGACAATGGCACAAGATGATCGCTCTTGGTCTTTGTCGCTACATAGCTCCATTCGCCGCGATTGAGATTGACATCGGCCCATCGCATGGCGATCAACTCGCCTGGACGGCAAAAAAACAACGGCAACAGGCGCAGGGCGGCGCGGACGAAAACCGATTGGCCGCGATAGCCATCAATCGCCCGCAATAATTCAGCGACCTGTTCCGGGGTGGTAAGGGATGCGTAATGCTTGACAGTATTTGCTTTTATCACCTGATTCAGCGTTAGGCATGGATTAGCCATATCGCGCAATCCACGGGCAATGGCGTATTCGATAATTTGCGAAATATTCATTTTGACGCGATGACAGGTATCGAGCAAGCCTCGTGCCTCGATTGGGCGGAGCGCCGCCAGGACATCCGGTGCTCTGATCGCGGCCACCGGCATATCACCAATGGTCGGCAGGATGAAATTGTCGAGCCGTTGCCGCGCGTGCCGGATCGTCACGCGGGCCTTCCCCTCGCTCCAGGCCGTGAACCATTCCGCCGACACGCTGGCCACGGTGTGCCGCGCCTCTTCTTTTAAAACCGCCCGCTCGGCGCGTCGCGCCGACATCGGATCAACCCCTTGGGCCAGTAGCCGCCGCGCCGCAAGACGCCGCTCACGGGCCACCAGCAGGGATATTTCCGGGTAACTTCCCAGGGTGAGCGTTTTTCGCTTGCCAGCAAAACGATAATCAAGCCGCCACAGCCTGCCCCCGGCGGGCGTGACGAACAGATACATGCCGTCGCCATCGCTGATCTTGTATGATTTCCCCTTCGGCTTCGCCCGCCGAATGGCGGTATCAGATAATGGCATGACGGTATCCTGGACGGCATATTTTTGGGATACCGCAAAACATACCGTCAAATATCCCCGGATTCAACCGAATTGATACGGACGGCAACGGACAACGAAAAGGCCGGAACCCTCGATTTCCCTGAAGGTTCCGGCCAATATCGAACTGCTTTGAATTGTTTTGTGGTGCCCGGAGCGGGGGTCGAACCCGCACTGCCGTAAGGCAACAGGATTTTAAGTCCTGGGTGTCTACCAATTCCACCATCCAGGCAGGCGCGTACCTGTACCATACCGGCATTTTCTTTGTCAATTCCCCGTGGAACCGGCTCCGATTGTGGCTTTCTTCCGTCATTCCCGCGCTTTCTCCTGTCATTCCCGCGCCAGCGGGAATCCAGGCTGCCGGTTTTTCTGCATTTTCTCGATGCCCCTGGATGCCCGCCTGCGCGGACATGACGAATTTTGTGTCATTCTCGTGCCGCGTCCCTCCTCTCCGCAAGCCATAGGCGAAGCGTGATAAAGCGCCCCGTTCGTGGTGAGAAGCCTGCCGAACCACGAAGGGTTTCGCCCTTCGATATGCTTCTCAGGGCGAATGGAAAAAACAACTTGTGTAGAGACTTCTGGCCGCAGGCAGGCACCGCGCCTCACAACGAAAACACATCTCATTTTTCGCCGGATGCTGTACAATCGCCGCGTTTTATCCGCATGGCGCTGTTGGCCGCTCCCGCTCCCCGCATTTTAGGTGATTTTTTGATGAAACCTGTCGCTAAAATCAGAAATTTTCTTCGATTTTTTTGTGTTCGCTTCACCCCGACCTATCGGCGTATCGCCGCCTCCGACTGGTTTGACGCGGCCTATTATCTGCGCGCTTATCCGGATGTCGCCGCCAGCGGCCAGGATGCCCTGACCCATTATTTATTGAACGGCTATGTGGATGGCAGGCGGCCGCATCCACTGTTTTTGCCGAAATTGTATCTGGCGCAATTGTCCGAAGAGGAGTGGCGCGGCGTCAATCCGCTCCTTCATTATCTGAAGACGCCGGTGGGCGAGCGGCGCAGTCCCTGCCATCTCTTTGATCCCGATTACTACCGCAGCCAATTCCCGGCCAAGGCCGGTATTGATTGGCAGGCCGAGGACGCCTTCGCCCATTATCTGCGCCTTGGTGAAAAAGAAGGCAAATGCCCACATCCCTATTTCGATCCTCAGTTTTATCGAGAACAGAATTTCGATGCCAATTCAGGCGCGAATTGGGCGCATGTTTCGCCGCTGCGCCATTATCTGACTGAAGGATGCGAAAAACGTCTGGCTCCGTCGCCATTTTTCGACAGCCTTTTCTATGGATACGCCTACGATTTGTATGACAAGGGCGATATTTTCGACCTGGTTGAACATTACCAGGTCTTCGGCATCGCCGAGGGCAAGAGTCCGTCGCCGCTGTTCGATCCGACCTATTATCGCCGTGAAAACGAAAATGCCCTGGCCGCGCCGGCTATCGACTCCTACCGGCATTTTCTCGCGCATGGCGCCGCAGCCGGGCGGCGTCCTTGCCCGCATTTCGATCCCGTCTGGTACGGCAAGCATTATGCCATCGCTGGCGGGGCCTTGGCCGCTATGCGCCACTATCTGGCGGCAGGACTGGCGCTGGGCCATTATCCAGCCCAGGAAGTTGAAGAATTGGCAGAAAAACCGCTGATTTCCCTGGTTGTCCCGGTCTATAATCCAACACCGGCCCAGCTTTACAACTGCGTTCGCTCGGTTTTGTATCAATCATACCCAAATTGGCAATTATGCCTGGCCGACGACGCCAGCGCCAAGCCTCATGCGCGGTCAATGCTGACTGAATGCGCTAGGCAAGATGGGCGCGTTATCGTAACATTTTTGGATAAAAACCAAGGAATTTCCGGCGCTTCCGCCATGGCCGCCGCTACGGCCACCGGCGAATTCATCGGCTTTCTTGATAACGATGACGAGCTGACGCCGGATTGCCTCTTTGTTATGGCCAGGGAAATAAACCGCCATGGCGGCGAGCTGTTTTATAGCGATGAAGACCTGATCGGCGCTGACGGCAGGCGATGCGAAATATTCGCCAAACCGGATTACAATCGGGAAATGCTGTTGGCGCACAATTCCATTACCCATTTTCTGCTGGCGAAACGTCAGCTTTTTGAGGATGTCGGCGGCTTTCGTCCGGGTTTTGACGGGGCGCAGGATTATGACCTGGCGCTGCGCCTGACCGAAAAGGCGGCGGGCATCGGCCACGCGCCGGAAATTCTCTACCATTGGCGGGCCTCGGAAACCTCGGTGTCGGGCGGCGGCGGCGTGAAAGACTATGCGCTGGAGGCCGGGCGGCGGGCGCTGGAAGACGCCTGCCAGCGGCGCGGTTTAGACGCGGATGTGACGAAAGACCCGGAACTTTTTGGCTATTACCGTTGCAGGCGGCGGCTGGCCGTCGATGTCGCCGTGATCTGTTTGGTCGTTTGGCGGCGTGAGCCGGAAGAATTCGCTCCTTGGCAGGCGGCGCTGCGAGCCAAGGCCGGCTATCCAATTG
This sequence comes from Desulfobulbaceae bacterium, assembly GCA_031287565.1. Classification (GTDB taxonomy): domain Bacteria; phylum Desulfobacterota; class Desulfobulbia; order Desulfobulbales; family Desulfocapsaceae; genus UBA8130. The sequence continues at coordinate 28,887 of JAITSS010000013.1, read as the reverse complement.
CTGAAATTTATCAGTTTGATGGTGTGGACGCTTTGGGAAAGGGGGACGAAAACGGTTTGTATGTCTTCATTGACGGGTTGCTTGATGATTTTTGCGACGATTGGCTGGCGGCGCTGATCGAGTATTGGGAAGTCGCCGATGTCGGCATGGTGTGTGGCCGGGTTCGTCGTCGTGAAGATGGCCTGGAAGCTGAGTGGCCGCCCTGGCCTGATCGCGCCTGGATGGATTTGCCGCATGGCTACGCCCGCTTCATCCAGCAGCAGTCGATCTTGATGAATGGCCTGTTCAAGGCGCAGGATGTGTGGCTGGCGACGCCGGAACTTTTTGCCATATCCGCCGCGCTGTTGCGACAAGTTGGTGGAATTTCAACGGATTTGTCGCGCTTGTTCGCAATCCACGATTTGTCGTTGAGGCTCGCGGCAGGCGGCAAACGCATCGTCTATACGCCTTACGCCGCCGCCTGGCTGGATGTGGCGAAGGAATCGGCGCTGCGCCTCAATGAAGCCATGGCCCGCCTGGCCCTGGCGCGTTTTCAGAAACGCTGGCGACAGGCGCTAATGGCGGGCGATCCCTACTATAATCTGGCGCGTTTGGCCCAGGGCGGCCTGACAAAAAAAGAATACCGCGACTGGCTGGTTGGCGATGAGGATAAATCTCCGGGCCACGCGGTTGTTAGCAGGCGGGCCGGATCGCCGCTGGTTTCGGTGGTGATTCCGGCCTACAACCACGAGAAATTCGTCGGCGCGGCGGTGGAAAGCGTGTTGGGCCAGAGCATGGCCGACCTTGAACTGATTGTTATTGACGACGGTTCAACCGACAGCACCGGCGCGATTGTCAGAAGTTATAACGATATTCGCCTGACCTATATATTCCAGGAAAATCAGGACGCCTACAACACTATCAATCGGGGTTTGAAGCTGGTGCGTGGCCGCTACATCAGCATCCTGAATTCCGATGATGTGTATCATCATAAGCGGCTGGAACGGCTACTGGCCGTCCAGGAGGAAAGCGGCGCAGCCTGTCTCTTTTCAGCCGTTACGCCGATTGACACAGGCGGCATGGAATTGGTCGATCAGGGGCATCCGTGGAATGTCTGGGTGAATGAAAAAATCGAGTATTTTCAGAACAGTGGCAATATGCTGGCCGGGCTTTTTCATGGCAATTTCATGTTGACCACCTCAAATCTCTTTATGACCAGCGAAGCGCGGAGGCGCGTCGGCTTGTTCAGCTCATACCGCTATCTGCACGACTACGATTTCATTTTACGCATGGCTATTGCCTATCCTGGCCGCGTTCAGTATCTCGCTGATGAAAAACTGCTATCCTATCGTCTGCATGGCTCAAATACTATCAGCCAGGCGGCGATTGTCGGCCGCGAGCAGGATATGGAAATCATCCGTAAATACGTTTTGGCCAGCTTGCCGAGAAAAAACCGCCTCGCCGTCGAAAGCGCCATGGACAGGCTGTCGCTGTTGGAGCATGAATTGCGTCAGGTGCGTTTGGAACTCGCTGGGCCACTGGGCGGGCGGCAAGCGGCCAGGCTTTTGGCGGCGAGCATTCGGCGCAAAGTGGAAAAGACGCGGCGGCGTTATTTGCCGCGATTGAAGATGTAGCGGGCAATGTCGCGCAGGGAATCCGCCTTGTCGTCAAAAATCTCAAGGCTGGCGATGGCTTCGTCGATGGCTTCCTGGGCCAGACGCCGGGTTTCTTCGATGCCGAACAGGGCCGGATAGGTGGCTTTGCCGTGTTTGGCGTCGCTACCCGCCGATTTTCCCAGTTGTTCGCTGGTCGAGGTGCTATCAAGCAGGTCATCGACAATCTGAAAACCCAGGCCGATGTGGCGGCCATAGGCGTCAAGCGCCGCCAGTTGCGCCGCTGACGCGCCCGCGCCGATAGCGCCGCAACGGACGGCGCAACGAATCAACGCGCCGGTTTTATAGCGATGGATCGTTTGCAAGAGTTCGAGGGAAATGTGCCGCCGTTCGTTGGCGATATCGAGCGCCTGGCCGCCGACCATGCCGAAACTCCCGGCGGCATTGGCGATTTCCTGGATAATCGCCAGGGTGGCTGCAAGTGGCAGGGCTGGTTTTTGCGTCCGCGTTACCAGGGCGAAGGCGTCGGTCAACAAACCGTCGCCGGCGAGAATTGCCTGCGCCTCGCCGAAGCGCACGTGGTTCGTGGGTTGGCCGCGCCGCAGGCTGTCATTATCCATGGCCGGCAAATCATCATGAATCAAAGAATAGGTGTGGATGTATTCGAGGGCGCAGGCGGTGGGCAGGAGCGCTTTTTGCGTATCGTCGGCCTCGTTCAAGGCCCGCGCCGTGGTCAGGCACAGGATTGGGCGGATGCGCTTGCCGCCCGCGAACAGGCTGTAGCGCATCGATTCGATATGGTCGGCCAGCGGCCCGTCCGGCGGCGGCATGAAACGCGCCATCGCGACTTCAACCAAGGCGGCCTGATCGCGTAGATATGTTTTAATATCCATCTTCGCCGTCTCGCTCGCTGAACGGCTCCGCTTGAAACCCACCGTCCTTTTCGAGTAGGATGTCAACCCGTGCCTTGGCCTCGGAGAGTTGCTCAGAGCAGAAGCGCGCCAGGCCGACGCCCTCCTCAAATTTTTTCAGCGTTATTTCCAAACTGAGGTCGCCTCGCTCCAATTCGCGGTTCAGTTCCTCCAGGCGGGCGAGGGCCGATTCAAACGATTTTTTTGCCATATTTTTTCGTCATGAACGATTTTTTTTGCGCGGATATGCTGAAAATCAAGCGTTTCGCCCGGTTAGACTAAACTGGCGATATGGAAAACGCAATCCTTCTCTTCCTCGACTGGCTGCGCCTGGAAAAGGGCTATTCGCCGCACACCATCGACGCCTATGGCCGCGATGCGCGGGCGTTCGCCGCGAAAAATCCGGCCTTGCTCGCGCCCGCTTCGGTCACATCCGACGACATTCATGCCTTCATCCAGTCCCTTGGCGACGACAGCGCCGCCACTCTGGCCAGAAAGTTGTCGTCGCTCAGGGCTTTCTTTCGTTTTCTCCGGAAACGAGAAGGGCTGGCAACCGACCCGACCGCTGGAATTTTAGCGCCGAGAATACGACAGGGAATACCGGTTTTCCTGACCGTTGACGAGGCGTTCGCCCTGATGGAGGAACCGGGGCTTCAGGATAAAACGGCGCGCCGAGATCGGGCGATTTTAGAGCTGCTGTATTCAACTGGGGCGCGGGTGTCGGAATTGGTGTCGCGGAATCTGGCTGATCTCGATTTCTCTTCGACCATTTTGCGCATCAAAGGCAAAGGCCGCAAAGAGCGCCTCGCGCCGGTTGGTCTGCCAGCCCTGGAAGCCGTCCGCGCCTGGCTGCCAGAGCGCGCCGCGACCTTAGCCGAAAACCGCGCCGCCGGGCGTTCTCTGGCCGCCGAGGCGCTGTTCATCAACCAACGCGGCGGCAGACTGACCGTGAGAAGTGTTGAGCGCCTGACTAGATTTTATAGCAAACGAGCGGGCATCATCCAGATGACGACGCCGCATTCTTTGCGGCATTCATTTGCTACCCATTTGCTGGAAATGGGTGCGGATTTGCGTTCGGTGCAGGAGCTTTTGGGCCATGCCAGCCTGTCCACCACCGGGCGTTACACCCATTTGAACATCGACCATCTGGCCGGTGTCTACGACCAGGCGCATCCACTGGCTCAGCCCGACGGCGCGCCTTCATCCCTGAAAAAAGAAAAGAAAAACGAGGCATTATGAAGATTCGTTCGACAACCATCCTTTCCATTCGCCACCGTGGCGAAGTGGTTTTGGCCGGTGACGGCCAGGTGACTCTGGGTAATACCGTCATGAAGCATCAGGCGAAAAAGGTGCGGCGGCTCCACCACGACCAGGTGATATGCGGTTTTGCGGGCGCCACCGCCGACGCCTTCACTCTTTTTGACCGACTTGAGCAAAAGTTGGAGCAGCACCACGGCAATCTGATGCGGGCGGCGGTTGAATTGGCCAAAGACTGGCGCATGGATAAGATGCTCAGGCGTTTGGAGGCGATGTTGATCGCCGTTAACCGCGATCATTCTTTGCTTCTGACCGGCAATGGCGATGTGATCGAATCGGATAACGGCGTGTTGGCGATTGGTTCCGGCGGCCCCTACGCCCAGGCGGCGGCTTTGGCGCTCTTGGCGAAAAGCGATTGCGACGCCGAAGAAATCTGCCGCGTCGCCATGGACATCGCTGCCTCGATCTGCATCTACACCAATCAGCAACTGACGCTGGAAAAGATGAAGGTCGCGTGATGCCAGGAGGGAAAAATTGGCACAAAAAAAGCTCCCTGAAAACGAAATGTTTCATTTTCAGGGAGCTGGGGAGGCAAGACCAGATTGTAACAAAACTGGCGGAGCGGACGGGACTCGAACCCGCGATCTCCGGCGTGACAGGCCGGCATTCTAACCAACTGAACTACCGCTCCAACTTTGATGCCGCGATTTATGGTGGGCGAAACAGGGATCGAACCTGTGACATTCGGCTTGTAAGGCCGACGCTCTCCCAGCTGAGCTATTCGCCCGCCACGGCAAAAACGTGAGGCCCTATTTACCGGGTTGCCTAGGTAGCGTCAAGAAAAAATGCGGTGGAAGAAAGCAAAACCCTGGGCGGCGGCCCTTGCCGTCGGAACTTGTTCGCGCAGAAAGGAGGACAATGGATACGCCACGCGATTTTCTGCAACTGGCCGACAAACGGCTGTTGGTTTTCGGTTTGGCCAATAAAAAATCGGTGGCCTGCGCCATCGGCAAAACTCTGGCCGAGGCTGGGGCTGAGGTGATTCATGTGGTGCGCTCAGAGGAGCGCCGCCTGGCCGCCGAGAAAATTTTTCCGGCGGCGCGGGTTTTTATCTGTGATGTCGAACGAGAGGAAAATATCCGGCGTTTGCGCGACGAGGTGGCGGCCCTGGTCGCGGCGGATGGCAGACCGATACAAGGTTTGGCGCATTCTCTAGCTTTTGCCAATTATTCCGATGGGATAAAGCCGTTTCATCAGATCAAAGGCGATGATTTTCTTCAGGCGATGAATATTTCTTGCTTTTCCCTGATCGGCATTGCGGGCGCGTTTGCCGACTTGTTGGCCAAAGACGCCGCCGTGGTCACGGTTTCGATTTCGACAACGAAAATGGCGGCGGAAAACTACGGCTATATGGGGCCGGTCAAGGCGGCGCTTGATTCGTCGTTGGTGTTTCTCGCGAAAAGCTTTTCGGCCTTTTCCGAGGTGCGTTTCAACGCCGTCGCGCCGGGGCTGCTGAAGACCTCGGCCTCAGCGGGTATTCCGGGGTATGTCGAGAGCTATTTGTATGCCGAAAAGGTCATTCCGCGCCATCGCGCCGTAACCACTCAGGAAGCGGCCGATGCCGCCGCCTTTCTGTTGTCGCCGCGCTCATCCGGCATCAATGGCCAGAGCCTGACGCTCGACGCCGGCATGTCGTTCAACTATTTTGATCGGGAAATTGTTCGGGCAGTCAATCGCTGAATGGATTTTTCCGCGTGAAATCAGGATTGTACCAATTGGCGCTGTCGGGTTCTTGCGCCCAGCCATGCTGAAAGCCAAAGCGCTCCATGGTCTCGGTCGCCAGTCGGTATTCGGCAATCGAGACGCCGCGTCCCAATTGCGGGTCGTCGGCCACTTGAGGCGTCGGGCGATACTGTGACATCAGGGATAGATGCAGTTTCGGCGACAGCGCGTGGGCGATGAAATCAAGCGCCGCCACAGTGTTCTTCAGCGCGCCCGGCAAAACCAAATGGCGAACGATCATGCCGCGTCGCGCCACGCCCCGCCGATCAAGATGCAGGATATTGCCCTTCTGGCGATACATTTCTTTCAGCGCCGCCATGACGACCTGCGGATAATCGGCGGCCCCCGACCAGCGTCCGGCCAGGGCCGCATCCATATATTTGCAGTCAGGTAGATATATATCGACGATGTTTTCCAAGGCCCGCAGGTTATCCACGCGGTCATAACCATTGCTATTATACACGATGGTCGGCTTCAGACCGACCTTGCCGAGGGCCTGGATGATGGCCAGCATTTGCGGCAGCATATGGCTAGGTGAGACGAAACCCAAGGTGTCGATACCCTGGGCGAGAATCGCCGCGATGTTCGCCGTGACTTCGGCTAAAGTTTGGCTTGGGCCGAGCGGGCTGTTGTTTTCGGCAATCTGATGGTTCTGGCAGTAGCGGCAGGCCAGGTTGCAATGGCGGAAAAAGACATTACACAGGCCCTGCCCGCCGCCCAGAACCGGCTCTTCGCCGTGGTGTATTGTGATGCTTGCAATAGCCAGGCTATCGTCGGCGCGGCAAAATCCCCGCGCGCTTTGGCGGCGATTGACGCCGCAGCCGCGTGGGCAGAGACGGCAGGCGGCGAGACGCGACGCCAAGGATTCGGGCGCATCGGGCGCGGCCAAGGTTTGCATTGTGACGGTTGGGAAAATGGGTTTGATTGAGACGAGACGCTAGGGTATCCGAGGTTTGGCGCGGGCGCTGGCGTGAAATGGTTGCGGCATAGCCGCATTGTATTTGCGAGGCATCATCATGGACAACTTGTTTATCCGCCGCCGGGCGCTTTTGGCTTGTCTTTGCCTGTTGGTGTCATCGCTGTCCGCATTTGCTGAACAAATGAGAGAGGCGCAGGCCGCGCCCCAGGAGTTCGCCGCGTGCGTCCGGCGTTTGGCCTTGGAAGCCGCCGATGTGACCACCATCGGCGAAATCCGCGCCCGTTGCCGTCTCGGTGAAGACCGGAACAATCCGCCCGCCTTGTCCCAGACTCTGGCGGTGGATGACGGCGCGTTTGGCAAAAAGTTGGTCATTGACCAGGAAAACCTCCGCAAACCCTTTACGCTGATGGCGCACCGGGCCAATTATTTTCTGCTCGCGGCCCATAATTTTCACGGTTGGAGCGGCGAGGAATTCGCCGCCGACCGTCAATATGACCTGACCGATTTAAAGCGCACCGAAGCGCAGTTTCAGATCAGTGGCAAAATGCCTCTGGCCGTTGATCTTTTTGACCTGCCTCTGGATATATACGCTGGTTATACCATGCGCTCGTTCTGGCAGGTCTACGACACCGAACATTCTTCGCCCTTCCGCGAGACCGATCACGAGCCGGAAGCCTGGTTGCAATTGCGACCCGGCTGGCGTTTTCTGGGCTGGACCAATTCTTTGAACAGCGTTGGCGTCAATCATCAATCGAATGGCCAGGCCGGGAACCTGTCGCGCAGTTGGAATCGGGCGGTGGCTGGGGCCGTGCTGGAGAGGGGCGATTTTTCCGTGATGCCGCGCGGCTGGTTCCGCATCCAGGAAGACGCGGAAAATGACGATAATCCCAAAATCACCGAATACTTGGGCCATGGTGATCTGACGCTTGGCTGGCGGCGCGGCGATCACACCTTCACGCTGATGCTGCGCAATAATCTTGAGTCAGGCTTTTCCGAGGGCGCGATGCAGTTGGCTTGGAGTTTCCCGCTGTTTTCTTTCCCGCATTTTCGCGGTTATATCCAGTACTTCGGCGGTTATGGCGAAAGCCTGATCGACTACGACCGCTATGTGAATCGCCTCGGCGTCGGCATCTCGCTGACCGATTTGCTGTAAGCGACACCTGGCGTGACGCTCAATCGTTTGGCAGGCGGATGCGTTGATCACGCTGACGTTTCGGGTTTTCTTTATAGAGAACAATGACTTTGCCGATCATTTGCACCAGATGGCTGCCGGTGGCGTCGGCCAGGGTCGTGGCGATTTCCTTGCCCAGGCCGCTGTTGCCGCCCAGTTTCACTTTGATCAGTTCGTGCCGCGTCAGCTCAAGGCTGGTGGTGGCGATGGCCTGATCACTGAGACCATCCTTGCCCAGCCACACCACCGGATTAAGGGGATGAGCCAGCGCCTTCAGGTATTTTTTCTGCTTGCCGCTCAAAACGTTGTTTGAAGTATCCATGATGATGCGATGTTGGTGAACAAAAAAACAATCCGCCGCCTTGGGCGGGGTTGCGCAGCGAAAATCCAGGAAGCCGCCTTTCAGGAAAAGAGGCTGGCGAACAGACGGTAGCCGCCCAGCCAAACGCCGACGCTGGCGCCCAGGCTGGTGAAGAAAAACACGAGAAAAATCCGCAGCAGGCGATTTTCCCACCAGCCGCGCACACGAACAATATCAGCTCCGACGTTCTCAATTTCTTTGACCAGAGGCGGCGCTTGCATCGCCTGGACCAGGGCCGTGACATGGCCCGCGCCGATCAGTGGCGACAGGGTGGTGATCGGCGCGGCGACAAAGGCGCTCATGATGGTGAGTGGGTGGCCCAAGGACAGCAGTCCGCCCGCCGCCGCAGGTAGCCCGGTGACGAGGATCCAATACAGGGCGTTTTCGCCAACCGCCTCCAGACCGTGCCGCCAGCCGATGGCCAGAAGCAGGGCGATGATCAGAGCCGGGATGCTCCATCCGAGGATTTTCCAGGTCAGGGATGGGCGTGGAATTGTCTCGATGGATGGCAGCAAGGCCGCGTTGTCGCAGGCGATTTGCTGGATGACGCCTGGCATGTGCCCGGCGCCGATCACCGCCACCAGCTTTTTGCCCGGCGTGGCTTTGATCTTTTCGGCCAGATAGATGTCCCTCTCGTCAATCAGCGCATTTTTCAAGCCAGGTAAATTCTCGCCCAGTTCATCCACGAGTGAGGTCAACACATCTTTTTGCCGTAATTCGGCAAGCTTGCCCTCATCGACCTGCTCGCTGTCGAACAGGCTGGCCAAGAGCGCCGCCAACAGTTTGTTTTTTTGCCAGAAAGTGGTGGCCTTCCAGGCGCGGCGCAAGGTGACGCGCACCTCGCGGTCGCAGAGTGAAATGGGAATGCCAAGGTCGTTCGCCACCCTGGCGGCGGTAAGAAACTCAATGCCGGGGGTGACGCCCAGTTGTGCGCCGATCTTTTTTTGGTAGCTCGCCAGCAACAGATTGACCAGAAGCGTCGCCACCTGCTGTCGCCGGATGATTTCGCGCATGTTCAGGTCGCGCCAGCCTTCTTTATCAGTCAGGGATTGGTAGCGCTTGGCGTCCAATTCCAGGCAGACGGCATCGGGCCGCTCGTTGGCGATGACTCGCTCGACCAGTTCCGCCGACTGTTTGGATACATGCGCGGTGCCGACCAGATAGATGAGCCGCCCTCGGTCTTCGACCAGGCGCGCGTCCTCGCCGTAGGTTGCGGCGATCTGTTGTTTGTCATTCATGGGCAGGGGAAAAGAAAAAGGTGTTTACCGCCGGACGACGGCAAACACCTGAAGAGAATAGGGGAAAAGGAAAAATCTCAGGCTTCGCTGACCCGCAGGCGCAACCCGGCATGAATATCGTTTGATTTCAGATTGTTCCACTTTTTGATCTGGTTGGTGGACACCTTGTGCTTTTTGGCGATGCTCCAGATTGTTTCGCCGTTTTTCACCAGATACCAGTCAGCATCATGGCTGTAGCGGGCGAATTTACTGGGGCCGCGCTCGCTTTTCGTCTCACGCGCCGCGATGACGGTTTTGCTTTTGTCGGCTTTCAGGGTCGCGATGATGTTCACCTTATCGTCGGTTTGTTTGCTGGTGGCGACGGTTTTGACATTTTCCTGGCGAATGATTTTTTTGCTCGCCTGCGGCTCGGCGCTGATCTGGGCGACCATGGTTGTTTGTTCAGGCTGATTGACCTTCAGCTTCTGGCCGAGCCGCAGTTTTTTGGCGCTGGCGCTTCGGTTTAAGGCCAGCAATTGGCGCTGACTCATGCCGTATTGGCGAGCGATGCCGACCAGTGTGTCGCCCTTCGCCACCGTGTGCGTCGTCGTCGTGTCGTTGGCGGGCGATGGCGCTGTCGCGATCATCTGTTTGTCATCGACGCTGGTACTTTTGTTACCCAGGGCGTAGCTGGTAACGGTATAGGGAATGAGCAAGGTCCGGCCCGGTGTCAGACGCGCCGAGCGCAGGTTGTTGACTTTCAGCAAAGCGGTGCGGCTGACGCCGTAGTTGCGGCAAACTGTAGTCATGCTTTCGCGGCGTTTAACCACGTGGCGGCGATATTTGGTGTCGCGCACCGCGCGCAACAGGGCCAGGTTGCGGTTGGCCAGGTCTTTTTTCCCGGCGGGGATGCGTACCAGATAGCGTCCGCAGTTCGGTGGAATCACGCCGCGATGCAGTTCGGGGTTGAGCGATTTTATCGTTGCAACGTCGCAACCGGAAACCAGGGCCACGGCGTCAAGCGGCAGACCGGCTTTGACCGTGAGACGGTCAGAATTGAATTCTGGTTGGTAGGAGATGTCGTTAAACCCGTATTTTTTCGGGTCTTTGGCGATGATGATGGCGGCGATCAGTTTTGGCACATAACGCTTGGTTTCAAGCGGCAGGTATTGTTCGTTGGCCAATTCCCAAAAATCCTTGGCGTCGAAACGCGACAAACCGTTCTGCACCCGCGCCGGGCCGCCGTTGTAGGCCGCGACCGCCAGATGCCAGTCGCCGAAATCCCGATACAGGTCGCCCAGCATGTTCACCGCCGCCTTGGTCGATTTTTCGATGTGGCGGCGTTCGTCGATGTAGTCATCAATGAGCAAGGTATACTGTCTGCCGGTTTCGCGCATGAATTGCCACAAGCCGACCGCGCCCGCCGACGATTTGGCCGTCGGGGTGTAGCCGCTTTCAATCATGCTCAGATAGGCCAGGTCGGTGGGCAGCTTGGCCCTGGTCAGTTCGCGCTTGATCATCGGCAAATATTTGGTGGAGCGGGCCAGCCAGCGCTCAAACATGTCGTGCTGCTCGCCCTGAAAGAGTTTGAGATAGGCCGAGACCTGATTGTTCAGCACCACCGGGAAGTCGTACTTGCTCTTGTCGAATCCATCGACCATCGTCGGTGGCTCTTTATCCTGCTTGCCCCAGGTGCCGGACTCGTTCAGCTCTTTTATCTCCTCTTCGATGCCGATCTCGCCCTCGGAGGGTTGCAGATCGTCTTCAACCTCAAGCGAGGCCAGGGGCGCGATTTTTTTCACATCGCCGTCATCGGAGAGCGGCGGCGCGGGATCAGTTGTTGAGAGTTCGGGATTGGAATCGGTGCGGGCGCAACCGGAAAAAAGCAGGGCGCTGATGGCCAGAGCGGCGATCAGGTGGGCAAATTGTTTGTGAGGAAAGGGGAAATCCATGCCGCCTCCCTGAAATGAAGGAGAATACGCTGCTCGCGTATCGCCGGGGAAACCAAAGCCATGCCTTGAGATGCTGGTCTGAAACAAGTACATTTCCGTCCCTGTTTGGCGGCCAGTTAAAACGAAGGTGTCGCGAATTGCAAGTTTTAATCTTTCGCATCCCAATTCTCTGACGATTTTCGCGGGTAAATCCGACGGCATGTTCAAAAAATTGTACCTCATTTTCGTAGCTCTGATCGCGGTTTTGGTGGCGGTGGCAGCCTTTGGCTATTATTGGTATGTGATTGTCCATCCCGGCTCGATGATCTCTGAAGAACACATTACCGGCATCCTTGGCCGCGAGAGCCACGTGTATTACAGCGACGGCAAGACGGTATTGGGCGTTTTCTTTGACCGTAGCCATCGGCAATATATCCAATATGGCGATATTCCAGAAAATTTTGTTCGAGCGCTGATCGCCGCCGAAGATAGTCGCTTCTTCACTCACTTCGGTCTGGACCCGAAAGGAATTGTCAGGGCGGCGCTGAAAAACATCCGGGCGATGCGGGTGGTCGAGGGCGGCAGCACATTGACGCAGCAGACCGCCAAGAACCTGTATCAGCGCGCTGACCGTTCGCTGCGCTCGAAACTGGCCGAGTTGCTCTTCGCTTTGCGCCTGGAACGCTACTATCCCAAAGAAAAGATTTTGGAGTTTTACGCCAACCAGTTTTTCGTCACCGGCAACGGCCACGGCCTGGTCATCGCCGCCCGCTATTATTTTGATAAAAATCCCAACGAACTTTCGCTTATTGAGTGCGCCTATATCGCTGGTAGCGTCAAACGTCCCAATTACTACAATCCATTGATTAAAAAGACCGAAGAAGACCGGCGGCGGGCGCTTGCGAATTGTCGTCAAAGAACCACCTATGTCCTTGAACAAATGCGGAAATTGCAAATGATTTCCGAGGGTGAATATCGCGTGGCCCTGGACGCGCCGATTCCCTTCAGACAGGGGAAAATTGGGTATGCCCACGATGCCGTGACCGAGCTGGCGCGCGAGGCGGTTGATGCGCCGGAGGTGAGCGCCGCCCTGGAGCGACATGGCGTGACCAATATCGCGACTGCCGGTCTCAAAGTTGTCACCACCATCGATAAAGACCTGCAACGGCGCGTCCTGTTCGATTTGCGCCATCAGCTTTCGCTGCTCGATGTAACGCTGAATGGCTATGAAAACGAAAACGCCGATGGGCGGCGCGAGACCGAGGCTTCCGGCGCCTCATACCGTGGCGATGCGGATTTGGCGGTGGGCGGCTATTTCCAGGGTCTTGTCACGGCTGTTTCCGGTAAGGGTTCGCGTCTCGCCATTGGCGTTGACCTAGGTGAGAAACGCGGAAGCGGCATCATTGACCACATCGGTTTGCGCGATATGCAGGCCGCCGTCAACCGCCACCGCGAGGCGACCAGCCAGGGCGGCCCGCTTATCGAACGTTTGCGTCCTGGCGTTTCGGTCTGGGTTTCGGCGCGGGAGATCAAGGCTGACGGCCAGGCGCTTTTTAACCTGGAACAGTTTCCCCAGGTCATGGGCGCGGCGATTGTGTTACGCCACGGTCAGGCGCTGGCCGTGGCCGGTGGCGTGGAAAACCGTTTTTTTAATCGGGCGACCGCCGCCCAGCGCGCCATGGGTTCGTCGTTTAAACCTTTTCTCTACGCCGCCGCCCTACAATTAGGTTGGAACAGCGCCGATTTGCTTGATAATCGGCGCGGCGTTTTCGTCTATCGTGGCCAGCCGTATTTTCCCCGCCCCGATCATTTCAGCCCGCATGAGCGCGTCAGCCTCAGCTATGCTGGCGTTCATTCGGAAAACGTGGCCACCATCTGGCTTTTGGCCCATCTTTGCGACCAACTGACGGCGGAACAATTTCGTCAGGTCGCCGATTATCTCGATCTGACCCGGCGCGCAGGTGAGGGCTACAGCGCCTATGCGACGCGTATCCGCGACCGCATGGGCATTCAGGTGGGCGACGCGGCCCTGACTGAGGCTGCTTATCGCCTGGCTTTGGGCAAAAGCTCCGACGATTTCGTCTTTGAAAATCTGGTCGAAGATTATCTCAAACTGCGGCAATTGCCCTACGGCGCATCCTTCGCCCGCTTCGCCGCCGGTTTGGAGGGCAACACCCGCTGGGCCGGTTCCCGCGACGCCGACGAGGCCAGAGAATTGGCGACACGGGCCGCCGTATTGTCGCGTAATTTTGTCAGGATTGAAAAGTCGTACCGACAACTTGCGGCCTATCGCCAGCGGCTGACCCGACTCATTGATTTCGCTTCGATGGATGGCGAGGCTCCGGCGTCGGTCGCCGACGATGCGCCGCCCTCGGCGCTGTATTACGACGATTTTACCGAGCGCGCTTTTTTCCTGCCAATCGGCGCCGCCCCGGCCTCGTCGCGACGGCTTGCCGATGACGAGGCGGCGCGGATGCTGGCCGACATGCCGGAGTCGGCGCGGCAATCGTTCTGGCGCGGCGTTTCTCTTACGGGCGGCGTTTCGGCGGCGGCGGTGGAAATTATCGTCAGGCAAATGGAGGCGGAGAAAAGTCGCCTGGCCGAATCCCGTCCCTATCATTTTGATGTTCTGGCGAATATCGCCGACTTCCGCATCCTGGTTGGCATGGAATATCTGCGCGCCTTTGGCCGCCGTTTGGGCATCGCCAGCGCCTTGGATGGAGTGTTGTCTCTGCCTCTGGGGTCGAACGTCGTCACCCTGTTTGAAACCACCCGCATGTATGAGGCGCTGATTACCGGGCGAACCAGCCTGTACGGCGACGGCGGCCCGACCAGCGACCCGGCTTTGAGCGTGCTTGACCGCATTGAATCGGCGGACGGCGAGATTCTGTATCGGCCCAATCGTCACGACAGCGTGGCCATGGATGAAAAGAGTCGCCTGCAATTGGGGCATGTATTGGAAAGCGTCGTCCTTTTGGGCACCGGCAAGCGGGCGCGGCGCGAGGTGCGTTTGTTTCCCGGACGCGCTTTATCGGGCAATGAAAAGGGGATGGCGGTGCCGCTACTTGGTAAGACCGGCACCGCCAATAATTACACCAACGCCAGTTTTTTCGGTTATCTGCCGGCGCTTTCCGAGGCGGGCGACGCCTTTCTCACCGAAGACGGCCAGGCCATCGGCGTATATGTTGGTTATGACGATAATCGTCCGATGCGGGCGGGCGGTCTGCGGGTGTCCGGCGCGGTTGGCGCGTTGCCGACCTGGATCGATATCGCGGGTGATTTGTTGCGCGAGCTGAATTATGAAAAACGCCTCGACCCGGTGGATGTGTCGTTCAACGGGCTGATGCTGCGGCGCGAGCGGCTGGGTCAGCAGTTGTACGCCGCCGACCCGGAGCAGGGCGGCGCGTTGGAGGAGCCGCCGCGCATCTTAAGCGAAACTGACCGCGCCCTGCCGTCCATCCTCACCTTCGCGGAAGAAGACGCCCAGGGTGTTCAGCGCCTGGAGCGGCATTTCGCGCCGTTCTGGCGCAATCCTGATTGATTGGCGCGGTATGGCCGCCGCGCCGGGCGCGTTTTATTGTCTCGCCGCCCGCGCAAAGGGTCGATAGAGTGGGTCTCCGACCAAAATCATCTGCCAGGAAAGATGGGGCAGCGAAGCGAGATAGGATTCGCCCAAAGTCATACCGGCTTTCACCAGCGCGGCAAAGAACAGGTGCGGTGGCGGAAAGGCGGTGAGGTAGGGTTCGTCGGTTGGGCCGATGGTGGCCGCCGCGCCGTGGCTCAGGGTTTCCGGACACCAGGGATGACGGTCTTCGCGCAGGCGCAGACTGGAGCATTCGCCGCTGGCCAGGTGATAGCCAATCGCGCCTGGCTTCCAGGTGAAGCTGTCAATGTAGTTGCCATACGAATACCAGCCGCAGTAGAGCGCCGCATCGGGGCAGGAATTGGGCGCGAACAGTTGGTCTTTTTCATCGAGCGTCACCGGCATTGCCGCTTGCAACAGTTTGGCCGCTTCATAGAGCGCCGCGTCGTACCACCCGTAAGGGTCGCTTGGTCGGTTTTGCGGTTTCGCGTAGCGGGCGTCGAGATAGGCGATGCCGGTAAGACCGGTCTTCTCGATGGCGATGGCGTCGTCGATCATCCGTTTGACCGTGGCCAGGTCCGGGCCGTCCAGGCGGCTGACTAAAAGCACTTGGCTTTTGTCAACAGCGGCCGGATGACCCTGATTGGTGAGTGAATAGGGATTTTCGATCCAGCCCTTCAGTTGGTATCCCTCCACCCTGACGAGCATCAATTCCGAATCGAGCGCCGCGCCGTCGCGCTCGGTTTCTCTGGCGTTCAGACGATGGCGCAGGGCGTCTATTTGTTGCTGCAAAACCGGCGCTGAAGCCAATTGTTTCTCATACTCGGCTATTTTCCGGTTCAATTCATCCACTTCCGCCCGCTCGGCCCGCTCGGGTGGAATTTCACCGATGCGCAGCGGCATTCCATACAAAGTTACGAGCGCGCCGATTGGCTGCGGCGCGAGTTTTTTCAGTTTTTTCCGCACCTTGGGCGCGACATAATCATCATAGTCTTCGCGGCTGATTGTATCGTCCAGGGTCAGGGCCATTTCCAGGAGGTGGTCTTCCGGTATGCCGCGCTGTTTCATGTAGTATTTTGCCATGGCCAGCGAACCGACCATGCGGGTGTTGACCAGCACCAGCACGTGCTCTGGTTGTAGCTGTGATTGTGATGCCCGCGCCGGGACCGCCGCCGCCAGAGCGGCCAGGAACAGGATGCGCGGAAGGGTCGCGGCGCGGCAAAATCCTTTTTTCCGGAAACTTTTTGAAAGTTGACAACCCAACAGGAATAATTGTTTTTTCATGGTTTACCCTGGTCTTTTTTTGTTCTACACTGGGAAAGTTACCCTTTTTTTCCAGTTCTCCGGATGAGGAACGACCGTGCCAAATGAATTGACCCCGGATACCAAACGTCTCGTCGATAACCAACGCAATCTGCTGGAAGTCATGCCGGAAATGATGCTTCTGGTTAACGGCGGACGCGGCATCGAATACATGAACGCCCAGGCGAAACGTTTTTTCGAGCGCCTTGAGCGGGCCGCCGCCGAATCCGCCGCCGACAAGCCACCGCTCAGGCCGGACGATTTTTTGCCCTGCGTCGAACAATCAATCGCCGGTGGCACCATCGGTTCCGGTCAGGCGCTGCAAATCAATCTGAATGGAATGCAGTTTGAATACACGCTGGCGCCGTTTCATGGCTATAAGGGCGACCGGCTTTATTGGTTGTCGCTACGTGATGTCACCCAGCAAAACAAACACATCGAGGAACTTTCCCACTTTCATAACAGTATCGAGAGCATTCTCACCTATAAAATCAAGGAACTCAAGGAAAGCGAACGGGTCAGAAAATCCCTGACTAACGAGCTGAATATCTTAAAAGAACACTTAAAGAAGAAGCCGGAAGCCGGGACGATGATCGGTTCGAGCAAGGCGCTGACCGATCTGCGCGACATGATCTTTCAGGTGGCGAAAACCGACGCGACCATTCTGATCACCGGCGAATCTGGCACCGGCAAAGAGCTGGTCGCCAATATGATTCGTGAAAGCAGCAACAGAAACGAAAAACCCTTCCTGAAAATCAATTGCAACACGATTAACGATTCGTTGCTCGAAAGCGATCTCTTTGGCTACGAGAAGGGCGCCTTCACCGGCGCGGCCAGCCAGCGCAAGGGCAAGTTTGAAGTGGTTGACGGCGGCACCATTTTCTTGGATGAAATCGGCGACATCACGCCCAGGATGCAGGCGGCCATGTTGCGGGTTTTGCAGGAAGGAGAAATCATCCGCGTCGGCGGCAACACCCCGGTAAAGGTTGATGTGCGCATTATCGCCGCCACCAACGTCGATCTGACGGCGGCGGTGCAGAAGGGCGCGTTCCGCCTCGATCTCTTTTATCGGCTGAACATCATCAATATTTCCATCCCGCCGCTCAGACAGCGCAAGGAAGACATTGTTGACCTGACAACTTTTTTTGTCAGGAAATACCGCAATATCTATAAAAAGGAAATCACCTTCCTACCGCAATCCCTCATCGACTATCTATTGTCGCACGATTGGCCGGGCAATGTGCGCGAGCTGGAAAACGTCATCCAGCGCGCGGTCTTAATGGCCAAGGGCAACGCCATCACCGAAAACGAGATTATCTTTGATTCCATGCACCCGAACGGCCAGCCGATCGCCTTGCCGGAGGTTTCGTATATGGATCGCCTGGCTGGCAACAGCCTGAAGGACATGCTGGCGGAGTTGGAAAAAGAAATCATCAATCATTCTCTTGAAAAGAATAAGGGCAATGTCGCCCAGACCGCTGACGAATTAAAGATTGGCAAAACGGCGTTTTACGACAAACTGAAACGCTACGGCATTTCGGCTAAGGGCTTAAAGTGACAAGCGGGTTTGGAATTTGCATAAGAATTTGCGAGTAAAGGTTTTGTAAAGAAGACTCACTCGCAAACTTTTGGAGATGGATATGGCACACGACCAAACTGAAACTGTCTGTTGCCCGTTCTGGTCGAACTTTGCCCAGAAATGCCGGATTTCAAGCGACGGCTTATTTATCCCGCTTGACGACCACATCGACATTTACTGCACCAGCCAGGATTATTCCCTGTGTTTGCAGTTCAGCATGAACAATGATGTGCCGGAAATCATTGATGATGTCGCCGAACTGGAAAACCGCAGGAATTTTCCCAGGGTCGAAGCCCAGTATCGGGTGACACTCGTGAAAATCACCGAAACCGGGCGGCTGGCCAAACATTTCAGCCTGCACGCCACCACGGTGGACATCAGTAAAGGCGGGATGCAACTGGCCACCAACGAACAGTTGGTCGATGACACCCGCATCGCCTTTTCGTTTATCGACAATCTGCCAAAGGAGATGCAGTCGGGCATCGCCAAAATCAAATGGTCGAAAAAGAACGAAACAACCGGGGCCTACCACGCCGGACTGGCTTTTGAAGATCTGCCCAGCAAGGCTATCGGCGCGTACTTGGAAGACGGAAGAAGCAGGTAGAAAATGAACCGGAAATCCGGATAAATTCCGGCGGCTCGGTTCGTTAATGCGGAAAAAATTGCGGATGCGCTACGGGGCTTCTCCCCGGCGCATCCGCTTTTTTTTATGCCTGGCTGTCCCTGCCGCTTGCGCGGTTGAGCCACACCAAAAGCAGCACCGGCAGGCCGATGGCCGCCGTCAGCAGAAAAAAGCCGTCGTAGCCCAGGGCCATGACCATGCCGCCGGAATAGCCGCCGACAAATTTCGGGATAAGGCCCATCAGACTGGAAAAAATCGCGTATTGCACGGCGGTGAAGGCGCGGCTGGTCAAACCGGACAGGAAGGCGACAAAGGCCGCCGAAGCCAGGCCGGCGGCCAGATTGTCGAGGGCGATGGCCGCGACGAAGAGCGGCATACTGTGACCGGCATGGGCCAGACAGACAAAGAGCAGGTTGGTCGCCGCCGACAGCAGCGCTCCGGCGAACAGGATGCGCATCAGACCGAAGCGTAGGCAGAGAGTGCCGCCGAGGAAGCCGCCTAAAATGGTCATGGCCAGGCCAAAAGTTTTGCTGATGTCGGCGATTTCCGTTTTTCCGAAACCAAGGTCGAGGTAAAAGACATTGGCGACCACGCCCATGACAATATCCGACAGGCGATAGAGGCCAATCAGCAAAAGAATTCTGATTGCCGCCTGACTTCCGTGATTGCGGAAAAAATCGCTCATCGGCAACAGGTAGGTTTGTCGCAGCATGTCGCGGTCGATAAAACCCAGGCGCGTCAGGGCCAAAGGTGGCAGCAGCGCGGCCATAAGCGAGATGACGACGCGGGCGGCCTGCCAGAAAAAGCCGGTTTGCGCGCCGTTTGGCTGAATCGCGGCGGAAAGTTCAGGTATGAGGAAAAAAAAGACCGCCGCGAAGGTGGCGGCGGCCACGAACACCGCAAGCGCCAGGCGTCCGTATGAACCGGGCGGATGCTTGAAATCGCCAGGGACGCTGGCGCGTTCCGGCTCGGCGATGCAGAAGGTGGCGCTGGGGCCGATGAGCATCAGCGCCGCCATGACGAAATACGTTTTTTGCCAGGCGGCGAAATCATATCCGCCCGCGCCGCCGCCGAAAAATCCGGCCAGATAGAGCGATCCCGCCCCGGAGACAATCATGCCCAGACGGTATCCGGCGACGTAGACCGAGGACATCAGCGCCTGCATCGAGCGCTCGCCGCTTTCGATGCGCCAGGCGTCGATGACCACATCCTGCGTCGCGGAAAAAAAACCGAGCATGACGGAAAAAATCCCCATCAGCGTCAGTTTGAGGCCGCCTTCCGCCGGGTTGCCGGAAGCCAGGAGACAAATCGCCGTGATCACGCCAGCTTGCGCCAAGAGTAACCAGCCGCGCCTGCGCCCGAAACGCTTGCAGAGCCACGGCGGCGGCATGGCGTCCACCAAGGGCGCCCAGATGAATTTGAACGAGTAGGCGAGCGCCGCCCAACTGAAAAAGGTTACGGCGTCGCGCTCGACGCCCGCCTCGCGCAACCAGATGCTGATGGTGGAAAAAATCAGCAGGAAGGGAATACCGGCGCTGACGCCCAAAGCCAGCATTGCGATAAGCGTCGGATTCTTCCAGGATTCGAGGCTCTTGCGCCAGGATTTGGCCGCGCCGTCCGGCATTCTTGTCTTTTCCAGGTTGGGGAAGTATTGTGCGCGGTTTAAGGCGAATTTCGTCTGAAAACCGGTGATTTTTTTTCATTCATACCCAATAGCGGCGATTCTGTCGATGCCAAAAGGTTTTCTTTATGACACTCTGCATCTTTAATACTCTGACCGGCAAAAAAGACCCAATCAAACCCATGGAACCCGGTCATGTCAAATTGTATGTCTGTGGCATAACCGCTTATGATTATTGCCATATTGGTCATGCCCGCTCGGTATTGGCTTTCGATATGCTGGCGCGGTATTTACGTTTTTCCGGCTACAATGTGACCTATGTTCGTAACTTCACGGACATTGATGATAAAATTATCAATCGCGCCACCGAAAAAGGCGTGCCCTGGGACGAATTGGCCAGGCGTTTCATCGACGAATTCCATATTGATATGGACGCCTTGGGCGCGTTGCGTCCGGATGTTGAGCCGAAGGCCACCGAACATATCGAAGAAATGATTGATTTGATTGGCGGTCTTATCGAAAAAGGCGTGGCTTATCCCGCCGGCGGCGACGTCTTTTTCGCCGTTGACCGCTTTCCGCGCTATGGTAGGCTTTCCGGGCGAAAACTGGATGATATGCAGGCTGGGGCTAGAGTTTCGGTGAACGAACTGAAGCAAAACCCGATGGATTTCGTCCTGTGGAAGGCGTCGAAACCTGGCGAACCGAGTTGGCCGAGTCCGTGGGGAACGGGCCGACCGGGCTGGCATATCGAATGTTCGGCCATGAGCCGCAAATATTTAGGCGCGACCTTCGATATTCACGGTGGTGGCCAGGACCTGATTTTCCCACACCATGAAAATGAAATCGCCCAGAGCGAGGCCGCCAATTGTTGCCCCTTCGTTCATCATTGGATTCATCATGGATTTGTCACCATCCATGACGAAAAAATGTCTAAATCGCTGAATAATTTCTTAACCGTTCGCGATATTCTCGCGCAGTATGACCCGGAGGTGCTGCGATTTCTCGTTTTTTCCACCCACTATCGCAACCCGCTGGATTTTTCCGAGGCGGCGATGCAGGATGCCGCCATCGGCCTCGAACGCCTGTATCGCTGTCTGGCGCGGATTGACGCTTTGACGGAACCCGCCTTGGGCGCGCCGGCCCTGGCCACGGAAAAAGACCAGGCGCTTTTATCCGGCCTGGATGGTCGTTTTGGTCAGGCCATGGATAACGATTTGAACAGCGCCACGGCCTTGGCCGCTTTTTTCGAGGCGGTCAAATGCCTGAACCGGCTCTTACAAAACGATGCCTGGGCGGCGAGCGATGTGGCGTTGATGCGCGAATCCGCCCAGTCTATACGCAAATTAGGCGCGGTTTTAGGCTTGTTGCAGCGTGAACCGGCGGAATTTTTTCGCGCCCACCGGCAAAAGTTGCTTGTTGGTTGCCCGCTTGCCGCAGAGACGATTCAGGCAAAAATCGCCGAGCGCGACCAGGCCCGCGCCGCGAAAAACTGGCAGGCAAGTGATGCGCTTCGCGACGAACTGGCCGCCCAGGGCCTGGTGCTCAAAGACGGCGCTGATGGCACCAGTTGGACGGTGAAGAAAAACCTGCGCGCCCCGACTCATGCAGCGACAAATGACTGAAAATATTCGTCATCCAGCCGTCGCCGGTTTGTTTTATCCCGATGACGCGCGGCAATTGCGGCCAATGCTGGCCGGTTTTTTCAGCGCCTCGCCCGCCACGCCGCGCCAGGCGTTGGCACTCTTATGCCCGCACGCCGGTTATGTGTATTCCGGGGCGCTTGCCGCTGCTGTTCTCGCCCAGGCTGAAATCCCGGAGCGGGTGATTTTGCTGGGGCCAACGCACCACGGTTTGTCGGCGGCGGCGGCGGCCTCGCTGGCCACCTGGCGGACGCCTTTGGGCGATACGCCGACGGACGGCGACTTTCTCGCCCGTTTGCTGGCGAAAACGCCGCTTATTGTCCATGACGAGGCCGGACATCGCCGCGAACATTGCCTGGAAACGCAATTGCCTTTCTTACAATATCTGCGCGAGGATTTGCGCATCGCGCCGTTGCTTGTCTCCGCGATTCCCTTTGATGAATGTCAGGAAATAGCCGTGGCCCTGGCCGAAACGATTCGGCAATCGTCCGGCCAGACTTTGATTGTCGCCTCCAGCGATATGAGCCATTATTTAGCGAGAAAAGAGGCGGCGCGGCTGGATACAATGGCGCTTGAACGTGTGCTTTCCCTTGATCCAAAGGGTTTATACAAAATTTGCCTAGAAAAAAATATTAGCATGTGCGGTTTCGTCGCGGTCACGATCGCCATGCTGGCGATTCTGGCAAATAGTCGGGTCGCGGCCCGCCTGATTGGCTATACCGATTCCGGCGCGGCCAGTGGCGATATGGAGCGCGTTGTTGCTTATGCCGGGGTGGTTTTCAGAAATGGATAATCCCATTGATAGGATTGTCTCGCCGATTCCTGCCTGCTTCCTTTTGCCTTTCGGAGACGCTGATTTCCTTACAAAAGGGGTTTGTCTGGCATTGGCGGCGGTGAAAATGAGGAAAAAGGCATGATTATTGGCATAAGCATAAGAAATTTCAAAGGAATCGGAGAGATTTCCGAATCGTTGTCGGAATTTCATGTGTTGGTTGGCCCGAATGGTGTTGGCAAAACCACATTTCTGGACGCCATTGACTTTGTGCGGGATTGCCTGACGCATGGCCCGGCATGGGCGGTGGAGTCGCGTTTTATTCCTGATTTTCGCGATCTGACCTGGATGCGGCGAGGCGGAGTGATAGAAATTGAACTGTGGCTTGACCTTTCGCGCCAATTGGCGTCGCTGACTGAAAGCATACTGCGTTACCGCCTGGCTATTTGTCAGGATTCACAATACGGCGTCTGTATTTATGATGAACAACTGGAACAATATCCCCGTGATCAGTTTCTCAAAAATGGCAGATGGAATCCGCGAATCTGTGCAGGTTTTCACTATCCGAATTCGAGCAGTAGAGCCAGGCCAGAAATAAAATTGCTGGGAAAAACCTCGAAAGGAAAAGATTTCTACACCAGAGAAAAAGGTTCTTATCAAGATTCATTCAATTTCGGTCGCGATAAAGTGACGCTGGCTTTGACGCCTCCAGACGAAGAATACTATCCAACGGCCAATGCCGTCCGGCGTTTCCTAATGCAGGGCGTGCGTTCTATGCGCCTTGACAGTTCCGCCATGCGTTTGCCCTGTCCTGCTCTGCGACCAACAGAGCTGGAATTGGACGGCGCCAATTTGGCGCGCGTCGTCGGGCGTCTTTTGGGGAAAAATGAGTCCGGCCCCTCTTGGGCGGAGGAGGATTCGCCTGTTTTTCGTTGGGCGGAGCATTTGCGCTATGCCTTGCCTGATCTTGCCGCCATCGGTTGGGCGCGTAGACAGGCGGATAACGCCGAATATCTGCTGTTGCGATACGACGACGGTCTGGAAGCGCCGAGCTGGATGCTCTCGGACGGCACATTGCGTATGCTGGCCTTGACGCTTCCGGCCTTTCTCCCGCCGGAATCGGCCATATATATGGTGGAGGAACCGGAAAATGGCGTGCATCCCAAGGCCTTGGAAATCATTCTTCGTTCACTGACCGCCATTCCCGGAGCGCAGGTGCTTGTAGCAACCCATTCTCCGTTTGTGGTTCAGCAATGCGGCGTTGAACCACTGCTGTGTTTCAGCCATGATGACAAAGGCGTGCGCATCACCAAAGGGAGCAAACATCCGGCGTTGAAAGATTGGGATGGCGTTCCCGATCTTGGCATCGTGTTCGCGGCCGGAGTGCTGGAATGAAAGACCTGCTCCTCTATGCCGCTGACGCGGATGCCGAGGCTTTTCTGCGTGAAATTCTGCGCAAACATCAGGCGCTTGGCGTCAGGCCGATTGATTTCGATATTGCGCGTCATCCGCAGAAAGATGCGGGTATGGTGCAAAGCGGCGCGGAATTAACCCGCATGAAGAAAAGGGAATACCACAAGGCGTTTTTGTTCTGGGATCATCACGGTTCTGGACGGGATCATCGCCAGACGCCGGAACAAACGCGAGCTGAAATACAAGAGAAACTGGATTCCTTTACCTGGAAAAGGAACAGCGCCGTTATCATCTTTGTTCCGGAATTGGAAGAATGGCTTTGGCGCTGCGAAAGCGCTTTGCTTTCCCATTGGAGGATCGCGGAAGACCAACTTCAGGCCTGGCTGAACGAACGGGCCGAGAAATTGGACATGACGCTGGAGGCGCTCAAGAGTCAGCAACCGAAGGAATTGTTTGAATACGTGATGCGTGAACGACTCAGAAGGACGATTTCACCGCGTGATTTTGCCGAAATAGGAAAGCAGGCGGGAATAACGGGCTTGTCAGAATGCGGCAGCTTTCGCTTGTTTGTCGATGTTCTTCGAGAATGGTTTCCGATGCGTTAAGCGGCGTGATAAAAATCATCCTCGTATACTCTGCTTTCTTTGTCATAATTTCAGGAACTTATGTCTCTTTTTGCCACTTCTCTGTCCGCTAAATCCACACCGGAAGAAATAAGACAGCGATTCGATAACGATGTTGAGCGTTTTTCCAATCTTGAAACCGGTCAGGTTTCAACCATTGACGCGCCGCTGGCCCTGGAGCTGATCGCCCAGGCCGCTGTGGCCGCCACCCCGGCAATGCGGCGGATTTTAGATATTGGTTGCGGCGCTGGCAACAACAGCATCAAAATTGTTCGCGCGGTCGCCACCAATCCTGATTGTGATCTGCTCGATTTGAGCGGCGCCATGCTTACGCGGGCGAAAGAGCGGGTTTCGCGGGAGACCACCGGAAAAGTCTCGGTTTTTCAAGGCGATTTTCGCCTCGCGTCTTTACCGGATAACCACTATGACGTCGTTGTCGCCGCCGCTGTTCTGCATCATCTGCGCGACGACGCCGACTGGTTTTCGGTCTTCGATAAAATTTTTCGCCTGCTCAGGCCCGGCGGCTCGTTTTGGCTCTCGGATTTGGTCAGCCACGAAATCCCGGCGCTCCAATCCCTGATGTGGCGGCGTTACGGCGATTATCTGGCCACAGTCGGCGGCCCCGATTACCGCGACGGCGTTTTCGCCTCGATCGACCGCGAGGATTCGCCCAGGCCCCTGACCTTTCAGCTTGATTTGCTGCGGCGTGTCGGCTTTACCGTCGTTGACGCGCTGCATAAAAATTCCTGTTTCGCCGTATTCGGAGGGAGAAAACCATCATGACCAGTCAAAAGAATCAGTCGAAAAGTGACCAACTGCGCCGGTTTTATCAATGTTTCTCTGGAAAAGGCGCTTTGCCGCTGGCCCCGGATGATCTCTACTACGTTCGACGCTTGGAAGAAACCGCCGAAAAAGATCCCATTCGCGCTTTATCGGATCGGATTGAGTGGGCGGAATCGGAAAGCGTCCATCTGCTGACTGGATTCCGCGGAAACGGCAAGAGCACGGAACTGCTGCGTCTGAAAAAGCTGCTCGAAAAGTCGGGCTGCGTGGTGTTCCTCGTCGATATGCTCAAGTATGTCTTGATGACCAAACCGATCGCCATTTCCGATTTCACCCTTTCTTTGATGGCCGCCCTGTCCGATGCCGTGGAAGAATCGGCCGATTGCCACCTGAAGCCATTACGAGAAGGTTATGGTGCCAGGCTGATGAACTTTCTTACAGGCAAGATCGAGTTAGGCGAGACGACCATCAAATCGCCGGTGGCCGATATTGGACTGAAATTGCAAACGGACACGACCTTCAAAGAAAAAATCCAGCAAAGCCTGGCAGGGCATACCACGCAACTCGTCGCTGACGCCCACAAATTCGTCGATGATTTGGTGACGGCAATCCGGCGGGAAAAAGGAAAGGCCGACCTCAAAGTCGTGCTGTTGGTCGATTCCATGGAGCAGTTGCGCGGCGTGGGAGAAAGCGCTCAACAGTTGTACGACAGCGTCGTCGAACTGTTTTCCGGCCAGGCCGCCAACCTTGACTACCCCAAGCTGCATGTGGTGTATACCGTGCCGCCGTTTCTGCCCATTTTAAGCAAAAACCTGGGAAGGGCGCTGGACGGGCATCCCATAAGTCAATGGCCGAACATTCATGTCCGGGGGCGCGACGGACAAGGGGATGAAGCCGGACTGGGAATAATGAAACGCCTTGTCGCGCAACGTTTTTCCGACTGGGAGGAAATTGTCCCGGAAGATTTTCTCAATCAATTGGCCATCTGGTCCGGCGGCGACATGCGGGATTTTTTCCGACTGCTACGGGAATTCGCCTTAATTGTACGAACTCTGCGGGAGAAGAATCCGGAGGCCGCGCCAGGCGAGGACGTGGTCTCTCGGGTGGTGCAGCAACTCAGAAACGAACTGCTGCCGATTGCGAAAGACGACGCCCGCTGGCTGGCGGAAATTCATACGACCAAGCAGGCGTCATTAGCCAACACAAAGGCCCTGCCCGATTTAGCCCGCTTTTTCGATTCCAATCTGATTATGAATTATCAGAACGGTGAACCTTGGTTTGATATCCATCCAGTGATTGAGGAAGAAGTGAAAAGAATGTCCACAGAAACAGATTGATAGCCGATGACGCCGCCCCCGCCTCATTTAAGTCAAGATGGCGAAGCCGCCTGGTTGCGTGTCAAGCGGCATCTCGAATGGTGTGATGGCTTTGCGCTGTGCTTCATTTTTACCGCCCATGCCGCCGTGATTCGCCTGTTTCGTGAGCGGCTGGCTGACATCTACCGAGCGCGGCTGACGCGGCTGGAGATAGCCTTGCCACAACAGCCGGATGGACTGTTCGGCAAAATTCTGCCGGAATTGTTGCGTCCGCCTGTTCACAAAGCCGCGTTACAGGCCCCCTATTGGCTCGATCTGAGTTCGGAATTGGGCGAGGATTGGCGAGAAGCCCGCATCACCTTTCTCCTACGTCTCAACGAACGTCGCGAGGCCTTGCGGCGCTCTTTGGGGTGTCCGCTGGTCCTGATTCTGCCCGCCGCCGAGTTTGTCGCCACCAAGCGATTGGCCCCCGATCTCTGGTCGATTCGTCACTTCAGCCTGACCACGGAAAACTGGCTGGCGCCGACAAGGCCACAGGTGGCCACCGCCCCGCCGCCGGAAAGACCGGCCGCCCCGGCGGAGATTTCTTCCGACTATGATTTATCCCTGATTGGTGAGTGGGAACGGCTGCGCGGGAAGGATGCAATGGATCGCGGCATTTTTCTGGCCGGGCAACGCGCCTATCAGGTGTATGACCAACTCAGGCGCCATCAGCAGGCCGGTGAGATCGCCGCCCGCTTGTTGGACTTTTGCCGACAACAAATTGAGCGCTTGGGTGAAACGCCACAATCGCTGCGCGACTTGTCGATTTCCTTGAATCAAGTCGGCGAGACGGCGCAAGCCTTGGGGCAACTGGAAGCGGCGCGGCAAGCCTACGAAGAAAGCCTCGGCCTCGACCGGAAGATCATCGAGCGCTTGGGTGAAACGCCACAATCGCTACGCGACTTGTCGATTTCGTTGAATAAAGTCGGCGAGACGGCGCAAGCCTTGGGGCAACTGGAAGCGGCGCGGCAAGCCTACCAAGAAAGCCTCGGCCTTCGCCGGAAGATCATCGAGCGCTTGGGTGAAACGCCACAATCGCTGCGCGACTTGTCGGTGGTCTTAAAAAAAATACACGAACTCGACTAATTCCAGCCTCTTTATCTTCCTATGAAACTGACACTCATCTACCCGAAATGGCCGAAGCTTTGCCGCCAGACCGAATTTCACCTGCCGCCGCACGGGCCGGTGGTGTTTGCCGCCGCGCTGCCGCCGGACGTCGAGGTTGAATTTATTGACGAAAACCGGCAGGAAATAGACTTCGCCGCCTCGGACGATCTGGTGGCGATTTCGATGATGCTGACCGTGCAGGTCAAGCGCGGCTGGCAAATCGCCGATACGTACCGAAAAATGGGGATAAAGGTCATCTTTGGCGGCATCGCCACCATGCTGCACGCCGAGGAAACCATGGCCCACGCCGACGCGATATTTTTAGGCGAGGCGGAAGGCCGCATGGCCGAAGTCCTGGCCGACTTCAAGGCCGGCACATTGAAGCCATGCTACAATTATTTGAATGATCCTCCGGATATAGCCATGGTTGGTACGGCGCGACGCGACATTCTCAACCGGGATTTCTACAGCTACAAGGGCTTGCGCATGGTCGATCTGGTGCACGCCTCGCGCGGCTGCCGCTTCCACTGCTATCCCTGCGCCGTCGCCTATTTAGGTGGGCGTCAGTTTAGACCACGGCCAATTGATAAAACCATCGCCGAAATGGCCTCAATTGATAATAACCGCCTCTTTCTGGTCGATAATTCGCTGGCCCAGGATACCAAATGGGAACTGGATTTGTTCCGCGAGATGATTCCGCTGAAGAAAAAATGGTGCTGCCATCCGATTGAGGATAAACCGGAAGTGCTGGATTTGGCCGCCCAGGCCGGGGCCTGGTATGTGTATCAGGCGGTTTTTGATACTTCGGACTACATCCGCGAGCGCGTTAAGCGTTACCATGACCACGGCATCGGCGTCGAGGGCACAATTTTATTGGGACTTGATAATCATAGCGAAGATTTTATCAAACGCCTGATCGATTTTCTGTTGGAAATTGAGCTTGATTTGGCTGAATTCACGGTGCTGACGCCATTCCCGCATACCAAAGCCTATGACGAATTGCATAAACAGAAACGAATTCTGACCTACGATTGGGATAAATATTCGGCGGATCAGGTCGTCTATCAACCGAAACATATGAGCGCCGAACGCCTGCGACAATTGCTCGATGACGCCTGGGACAGCTTCTATGGTCGGGAATCGCAGCAGATAAAAATGGCCCGCCTCTTTGAACGGGTGGTGCGCAAAGAAATGGCCGACGGCAGCTTCCGCCCACGGCGGCGGTAGCTGTCAAGTTCCGCCTGTTTATAGACCTGTTTAACAAACAGATCAGGCTGTTGCGCGTACCATGATTTGAGTGCATCGATGGGGGATTGGTAGCCGATGGCCCGTTGCGGGATGAA
>JAITSS010000017.1 GCA_031287565.1 Desulfobulbaceae bacterium | reverse complement strand
AAAATTTTATTTTTCGCATTTTGGCGTGGGATTTTCGTAGCATATTCCGCTCCATCGCATCCCGGCCAGACGCGACACCCAGAACATTGCCGACAGTAGGGAGTTTCTGAGGAAACTCGAAATAACTGTAGGCGTCGAAACTGACAACATCGGTTTGCGAGGTCAAAACCGGCCGCCAATCGCCGTTGGCGCAGATATGCACGCCAGCCACGCCGCCGCCGCGATGGATCGCGGCAATCACCGCGCCCACCGCCTCGCTCACCATTTCTTCGCTGATACCTGAAAAACCGCTGGAGCCAAAACCGACCATCGCCGGTTCGTCGATGAACAGCATGGGCGCGGCCGCTAAGCGCGGCAGACCGCCAAGAACCCGCGTCTGCCATTCAGCCCGCGAGGCGATGAGCCGCGCCAACATATCACGCAGATTATCATCGTGAATAATGGCGCGGCCAGAGCTGTCGCGCACGCCGATGCCGCAGGTGACAGGCCCGGTAATCTGGCCTTTGACCGTCCACGGCCTTGTCGTTTTTGCCGCCATCGCCTGACAAAACACGTAAAAACCACGGGCGGCGTCGCGATCCAGGGCGAAGCGCGCCCGGCTTGAGGGGTTGGAATCGTCATCGAGCGCGCCGCAATCCTCATAAAACTCGGCCATGCGCGTCGTGAAATCCGCTCCTTCCGTATCAATCCAGAAGCGCTTTCCGTCTTCGGTCAAACCAGGGAAGCCATCAATAAACTGCCTGGTCATCCCTTCTTTGGCCAAACGCGGCAACTGCGGCCAGAGCGGAATGTCCGGCGTGTAGCGAAGAATCATCTCTAAAGCGGCCCGGTGATCGCTAAGCGGCAAGCTACCGATCAAGACGGCGCGGCAGTCAGGCGAAAAATCAATCATGCCTCACTTCCCCAGGGTGGAAAAGACTCGCCGCGCCGCTTCGGGCAACTGACCTTTAGCCTGTAAATGGCCATCTTCATCGACTGAGTAGAGGCCAAACCACTCCTCCGGGTCGTTCTCTTCATGGCGGGCGCAATCGCTTGGGTCTTCGCCGCTCTTCCACCACTCATCGTTCAATTCAAAAAAGACCAGGCCACGGAACTTTTCATGGCCCTTGGCTGTGCTCACATCGCGGCCAATTTCCGTAAACAGCGTCGGGATTTTTCGCGCATCGTGGCCGCCAAAACCCGGCACCCAGGGTTTCGGTTCGTTGGGCGAAGTGGAAAAGCCAACCTGGGTGATGAGAATCGGTTTATTTGTTTTTGCCGCCAGTTCTTCCAGATAGCCCTGATAGCTGCTACCCGTAACTGAACCAGCGGGCGAAGTGCGCACGCCACGGGCGTAGGTATAGACATTTAAGCAGACCAGATCGCCCATATCCGCCGACAGCGCGTTTTCATAGGGGACTTCCAGGTCGCGCCGGTCGGCCAGCGGCCCGACGTGTGTCCAACTGGTGTGGCAGTAGAGATGTCTGTTGCCGTAGGTGGTTAATTCATAGTCGATGGCCCCGTCAATCAAACGGGCCAGGGCCACTTCGGTCGGCGTGCGGTGGCGCACAGTCAGGTGTTTTCCCACATATTCACTGACTTGCGGATGCCTGCGGTCGGTTTCGATGATTGATTTCGCTTGCAGTTCATCGCCGACGGAAAACAGCACCAGACGGTCCGGCCTGCCGACGGCGTAGGTGTGGTCAATGACCTTTTTCAGGTCGTTCAGGGTTTTCGCCTGAAAGGCTTCGTCGAGAAAATCATCCTCATAGGCCCAAACGAACATATCCTGGCCATAAAGAAGATTACTTTTATCCAGCTCAGCGAAGAAAGATTTCGGCATATTCAAGGGAAAGACATGCAGATAATTGACGCCAAGTTGCTGAAACAGCTGGAAGTGTTCGGTATAGCGCCCGTCGTCCGCCGGAGCCGCGCCTTGTAAAGGCGTTTCGCCGGGCAGGTACGGCGAATAGCCGATTCCCTTGAAAAGCATGCTTGTACCGCTTCGCCGGTCGATGATTTCCGTTCCTCGCGCCAGGAAGCGCGACGGCGCGGGCGTGGTTTCGCTAAGCATCGCGACTTTGGCCATGGGCGGCGGCACAGGCGGCGCGGCCGACAATGCGGCGGCAAGAAGACCGGTTAGGCACAAGGCGGCGAAGATTTTTGTTCCCCACATGGCGTTCAGTGATCGGAGGGAAGAGTGGGCGCGGGAGAATCGATCAGGATGTCGCGCAATTTCATGATTTCCATCAGTCGCCGCTCGCCGATTGGTTTGTTCAGCGACACATGCAGAGAATTTTCGAGCGCCTCGCCGCCTTGCGCCTGAAGTTCGCGCACGGCGACAATTTTACCATCGGCGACCAGCGCGGGCGCGTGTTCCGCCTGCGCCGCCACCGCAAACGACGCATCGCGTCCCAGCAACTGGCGGGCCTCACGGCGGTTGCCGATATGCAGGCGCAGCGACAAGCCCTGGTCAGAAACATCAATCAATTCGCCATCATGGCCGACATCAAGCGTCCTGCCGGCATTATCGAAAAGCCGCATTCCGACATGCGCCTGGGCGGCGTAACGGGTTGAACGCCGCCGCTCGCGACCGGTTTTGCGCAAAGCGTCGTCCACGCTCGTAAAAGCGTCGCATAATTTTCTCAGCTTGCCTTCCAGTTCCGGCTGCCGCTCTTCCCAGACCGACATCTGGCCGAGATCAAGGCAGGACAGATTGCTCACGCCAACGCTGGCCGCCGCGGCTGGCCAAATGGCCGGGTCAAGAAAAGCGCCGACGCCCAGCAACTGACCGCCATCCAGGCTTTGCAAGAGCGTATCGTCGCCCTCATCGCCACGCTGAACGACTTTGACCCGCCCGGTGTTAATCATGAACAGGCAGTGCCGCTCTTCACCTTTTTGGATGATGATTTCCTCGTCCTGATAATCGCGGTGGACAAGCGCCTGATAAAACGCGGTGAATTCCTCGGTCGTCAGGCGGTCATAAAAATCGGCCCAGATTTCCAGATGGCTCTTTTCCACCGAAGCGTCGCGCGCCGCGCCGATCAGCTCGCCAGCTTTGATCATCGCGGACGAATTTTCTGGCTGCCGCTCGCCGAACCATTGCCGAAAACGCCTGGCACCCGCGATTTCTCCTTGTTGGCTCAGGCGACCAATCGTCTCCAGAAAGAGCCGCTCGGCCGCCGCCGCGTCGCCCACCGCCAGCAAGCGGGCAATCGTTCGCTCGTCGGCGTCGCCTGAAAGCGAAAAAGCCAGACGGGCCGAAGGCAAGGCTGGTGTGGCGCGGGCCAGATGCCGCTGCGCTATCTTGCGCCGTCCCAGGGCCTGTGCCTGGCGTTTTTTATGATCGGCAAGATTTTTGCGCTGCTGTTTGAGGGCTTTTTCCGCCTCAAACCACACCGCCTCTCCGATGCCGCGTCCACCTTTGGTATCGCGCAGAGCCAGGAAATCGCGCAGAACGCCGATACTGTCGGCCGGTGGACAGCGCTCCAAAAGCTGACAGACGCCAATCAGCAATTCGTCGCGGGCGGCGGGCGAATACATCTCACGCTCGTCGATGATCTGGCGGGCGACATTCAGCGTTTCTTCATCGGCGTAGGGGATAAGCGCTTTGATCGCTTGCAGGCGGATGCTTTCAGAGGCTGTGGACAACACGCGCAAGAGGGTGTCGCGTCGCCTGCGCCCGCTGATTTTATAAAGGCAGAGAAAGGCTTCGCGCTGCACCCGCAGGTCGTCATGACGCAGAAAGGCGAAAATCGGTTCGAGGTGTGAGACATCACCGTTTTCAGCCAACAACTTCAAGAGGTTGCGTTTGCCATACCAGGGCATCGGGTCGGCGAGCTTTTCCAACACAATGCCCGGTAGATATGAAAGACCGCGCGACAACAGGTCGATGATGCGCAGGCGTTCGGCGGCGTTTTCCGAATGCATCAGCCGTTCGATAAGGAAGCGTCCAGCCACCGGTCCCAGCATGACCAGGCGCATATCCATCGCCGCGTCGCCGGGATCGCTATTGCGCAGGCAGGTCTGAAAAAAATGTTCCAGCATTTCCCGCGAGACGCCGCTGTCTACTTCTTGCAGGATACTCCGCTTCACGGTGGCGGTTTTGGCGATTTTCCCGTCGCGAATCTGGGAAAAGACGCGCAAAATCGCGTCGCCGGTATCCATCCGCCCGCCCTTCCAGCATATCTGCATGACCTGCGCGAGGGCGCGGGCGACGCTGGCGCAGGCCGGGCCATCCGACAAAACCGCCAGGCAACCGGCCAGCGGCTGGGCGGCCAGAACCAACAACGCGCCCTGTTTTTCGCGACGGAAATCATCGACCATTTCCACCAATTTATGGGCGAGACTCGGCGAAATCGGCCGCTGGCGCTGCTCGATGCGGGCCATGACGCGGCTCAGAATGCCGCCGACATCGCGCTGCCGTCCCTCACGCGCCATCTTGCGCCCGATCCACGGCAGAACGGACAACATTTCTTCGTTATCAAAAAGCGACAAATCGCCGCGTCCCAGGGCCGCTAATCCAGCCTGCGCCCGCTTCTTACGCCGCTCCAGCTCGCCGCTTTCCAGGAGTGTCTTGGTTTTTTCATAGCCCAGATACTGTTTGCCACGATCCGAAGCCAAAATATCGTCGAGGGTCTGGCTGAAACGACGGGTTTCCAAGTCATCGCCGTCGCGACGCGGTCGAAGCTGCGCCAAACGTCCACGCAGCAAGCCGACGATCTCGCCGATGACATCGAGCGAGGTCAGATGCAACAGATTCTCCCACAGACGCCTGCCAGCGACCAAGGTATGTTCCTGGGCGAAGCAAATAGCCACAGCCCGCGCCGGTAGAACTTCAGCGAGCGAGGCGGCCGTCGCGCGCAGTAGCTCGCCGTGGTCGTCCTCTGGCGTCAGGTCAAGCGCCCGCCGCACAATGGCGTTATAAAACTGCGATTCGCGCAGTTGCCGCTTGTTCAGCAAACCGTTGACCGCAGTGGCCAGACAACCGGCCACAAGTTTGCCGCCCTCATCCGGCTGACGCAGGATTTCGCCAATTTGCCTGGCGCGGCGGGCCGAGTTGTTCTTCCCAAGTAGATAATCAAGAAATTCTTGTTTTATTGGTAGCTTATCAAGGAAATGCCCGCCGGTTGGCGCTTCGGCGTTTTCCCTCGCCATTTTTTCCAGCTCATCTGAAAGATCGGCGGTGGGGAAGAAATTTTCCAGACCGCGGGCGCGGATATATTCGCCGCCACCGCCCTCCTTCTTGATTTCTTCGATTTTGGCCGCCAGGAGATTCAGGAGCGACGGCAAGGACGCCTCGTCGAAACCCGACTTCAGACACAGTTGCGGCTGCTGAAGCAATTCCAGTTGGCGGTAGAGGAGCAGGTTGGGAATGGCGTCAAGCGTTTCCTGACTTATCGGAAGCCCCGACAAAACATATTCGCCGCCATGAATAGCCAGAGCGAACAGCGAATTTTTTTCCAGATACCGCCGCAACGCCGCCACGGCGCGTTCCTGCGATATATCAATCTGCGATGAACCGACGAGAAAAACCCGTCGGGAATGCACCGCGTTATTCAATAATTTCAGCACATCAACCGCGCCCGGCGGGCGTATGTCTGCCATGGAAACACTCCTTACAACGAACACATGAGGGCGAAATGCGCGGCCTTTACCAAAGCGTCCAGACTGAACAATGAAAGCAAAGAAGTTCCCTGACCGCCGGTTGTTTCCTGTATTGTCTGAAAAACGCCGCGAAAAAACAAGGCGTCTTCCATATCATTGTTCAATCCACAGCGCCTCAGGGAGTGCCCGCCGGGACGACGACGCCCAAATCGAGGAAATGCCTGATCACTTCAGCCAGCGGCAGACCAATCACATTGGTCGATGAGCCAACGACACCAGCCACAAGAAAGGCGCCCGCGCCCTGAATGCCATAGGCTCCGGCTTTATCCAGCGGTTCGCCGCAGGCGGCGTAGGCGGCGATGGTCGCCGCGTCCCAGTCGGCGAAGCGCACCTTGGACGTGACATGTTCAAGGATATGCAATCCGCTTGATACCTGGCTGATACAATATGCAGTCAGCACGCGATGGGTCTTGCCGGAAAGCTCGGTCAGCATCCGCGCCGCTTCTTGGACGGACGCCGGTTTCCCCAGCAGATATGTTCCTCGCGCGACCACGGTATCGGCGGCCAACACATACGATTCGGGAAAGCGACGCGCCACCGCCAGGGCTTTTTCCTCGGCCATGCGGCGAACATAGCCTTCCGATGCTTCGCGCCGCCGCCGGGTTTCGTCGATGGCGGCGGGATACACCGGGCAATCAATGCCGACCGAAGCGAGCAGGTCCTTACGCCTGGGCGAGGCCGAGGCCAACAGCAGGGATTGACGCAGGATGAATACCTTCGCTGTCATGCGCTGAACACTTTTCCTTTTTTCCTTTTCTCAAACGCTCAACCACGAATGGCATAGCCGCCATCGACGGTAATCACCTGCCCCTGCACCATCTTCGACAATTCGCCGCAGAGAAAAACCGCGATGTCGGCCACATCTTCAGGCGTCGTCAACCGACCAAGCGGCGTCCGCTGAATCGCCGCCGAAAGAATCTGTTCACGGTTTGGAAAATGTTTGAGGGCGTCGGTATCGACCGCGCCCGCGCTGATGGTATTGACATGAATTCCACGCGGCCCCAGCTCGACGGCCAGATGCCGCGCCAAGGATTCCAGAGCCGCCTTCGATGCGCCGACGGTGGTATAATTTTCTATCGCCCGCACCGCGCCCAGGCTGGAAACGGCGATAACGCGGCTGCCTGGCGGCATCAGCGGCAGGGCCTTTTGCACCAGAGTCAGAAGCGCTCTGGCGTTTATGTCCATCGCCCAATTCCAGTGGCGCTCGGTCAACTCCAGCGCCGGTTTGAACACCCCTGACGCGGCGTTACTGATGAGAAAATCCAATTTGCCGAATTCGAGACGCGCCACCTCCATAAGCTGCTCGACATCGGCCTGAACCGCGACATTGGCTTTAACCAACACGCAGCGCCGCCCAGCCTTGCCCACCATAGCCGCCGTTTCCTCGGCGTCTTTCCGATGCCGCACATAATTCACGACCAGATCGGCGCCCATTTCCGCCAGGCGGGCGGCGATGGCCCGGCCAATGCCGCGACTGCCGCCGGTGACAAGCGCGGTTCTGCCATGAAAACCCAACATGCGGCGCTCCTGTTTTTTCCTGTCTATTCAGATGATTATCAACGACGCAGGGCCAAAGCCAAACGTTTCGCGGTGCTTACCACAAATCGCAAGGAATGAAAACGAACCGGCGCGAGCGCTGACGGGGCAATGAAGCCGCTTCCGTAAAAGTTTTCAGGCGATTCACATGGATACAGAATATTTTCCGGGAAAGAGGATGCTTGGTTCGTTGCCAAGGCGAGACTTTGCAACGGGCAGCGCTCCGGCGCCAGTTCCAAGGCCGCGATCAGGGCGGTATCGACGGCGAATGGGTCGAGGCCCGCCGCCAGGCAACCGACCGTAAGTCGCGCGCCGCGCACAGGCCCGCTGACGTGCATCACGTCAACCGCGTCGGCGACCGTGATTTGCCGCGCGACAAGCCTTGGCAAATGGCTGAGCAGCGTGGAGAATTCGTGATGATTTTTCCCATGCGTCATGTGCAGCCGGGATTTTTTCATGCCGATGACCAGGCCGAAAAAGTTCTTGACCGCGCCGGTGTAATACATCTGGCCGTGCGCTTTGATCTTCGGCAGGTTGACCAGCAGATCGCATTCCAGAGCCTGCCTGGCGACA
This sequence comes from Desulfobulbaceae bacterium, assembly GCA_031287565.1. GTDB lineage: Bacteria > Desulfobacterota > Desulfobulbia > Desulfobulbales > Desulfocapsaceae > UBA8130. The sequence goes on along the minus strand of JAITSS010000017.1, from coordinate 50,781 downwards.
GAGAGCCGCGAACCGGCCACATCGAGCGGCTGTGATGCGGAAAATTCGACAACGCGCGCCGCCAGTTTTTTTAATTCCGGCATGACGCCCAGGCGACGTAAGACCAAGGCCGCCGAGCCGAAGGCCGGAGAATCGCCGACCAACACAGTAGCCCCATGATCGAGAAACCAACGGGCCATGGCGAGCAAAATCCGCGTATCGGTGCAGGCGAGGGGCGACGCCAGGGCGCTGATCAGATTCGGTTTAAGCAGAACCGTCCGCCCATGAAACGACCGGTCGAGACCCAGATGCGGCGCGAAACGGGCGATGGCCAGTTCGAGATGTTCTTTCTGATAATCGGTATGTTGCAGGAAAACGGCGGGCGACGACGATTCGGACATGGCGGCGACGGGGAACGGGCGGCGGAATTGCCGGATGCGCGGATTGACCGGCATACAATTTCCCCGTTCGCGAAAAACGGCAAGCCCAGAAAAGCGAAAAAGCCGGTCTCTGCGGCGAGACCGGCTTTTTCAGGAGAAAGGAGAGAAGAGATGCCTTTACTTAAGCAAATACCGTGCCACTGACGATGGACAATTGTATTTCTTTGAATTAGCGACAATTCACGACAAAATCGTCGGGCGATTCACCCGGCATGGCGATAAATATCCAAGAATTTGTACTAATTAGCCGCGCCGCCTGTACAAATATCTATACCCCAGGCCGGGCCGCGACAATTCTTTCCTTCAGTAATGACTGGCTCCGGTGTATACTACTGGGTTCCACGTAGCGAAAAATGCCATATTTTGGCCCCTGTCACTTCAGCAAAACAATGACCAATAAAGAAATCCTGAGCCGTCTCCTGGCGCTTACCCAGCCCTACCGCGGACGTCTGGGCCTGGCCTGCCTGGCGATGGTTATGGGCGCGGCCATGACCAGTTTACTGGCCTATCTGGTCAAACCTGTGCTCGACCACATTTTCATCGCCAAAAATTCCCTCTATCTCAACTGGTTGCCGCTGGTGGTGGTCGCGGTCTTCCTGCTGAATTCGCTCTTTTATTATCTGCATTCCTTCCTGCTCGAATTTGTCGGCCAATCGGTGGTGCGCGACCTGCGGACAAAAATTTTCGCCCATGTCCAGGCCCATTCGCTGGCTTTTTTTCATACCTATCCCACCGGCACCCTGATTTCGCGTGTGATTTCCGATATTACTCTGGTGCAGCAGACCGTTTCGTCGGCGCTGGTGACGATCCTGCGCGATTTCTTCCAGATTTTGTTCTCACTGGCCCTGATCTGCTACCTCAACTGGAAGCTGGCCCTGATTTCCCTTCTGGTGCTGCCGGTGGCCGCCTGGCCGATTATCCGTTTCAGCGCCATTTTTCGCCGCCTCAGCACCCGCACCCAGGAAGAAACCGCAGGCGTCTCGAACCGACTGTTTGAAACCATCACCGGCAACCGCATCGTTAAAGCCTTTGGCCGTGAACAGCACGAAAACCGCCGTTTCAGCGACCAGATCGCCGGACTCTTCAAGGTAGTCATCAAAGACGCGCAGTTCCGCTCGCTGCAACACCCGCTGACCGAATTCATCGGCGGCATCGCCATCGCCTGCTTCATCTGGATCGGCGGCTGGGAAGTCTTGCGCGGCGGCATGACGGCGGGCGATTTTTTCGCCTTTCTCACGGCGCTGATCTCGGCCTACGGCCCGGTGAAAGACGTCAGTCGGCTGAACTCGACCATCCAACAGGGCCTGGCCGCCGCCGTCCGCGCCTACGAAGTGCTCGACCTACCACCCGATATTACCGATCGACCAGACGCCATTGAGCTACCGCCATTCAAAAACGAAATTCGTTTCGAACGCTTATCGTTCGCCTATGAAAACGAGGACGTGCTGCGCGACATCAATCTGCGGGTGCCGACCGGCCAAACCCTGGCCATTGTCGGTGCCAGCGGCGGCGGCAAAACCACGCTGACCAATCTGATTCCCCGCTTCATCGACGCGACCAAAGGCGCGGTGAAAATCGACGGCCACGATGTCCGCGAGGTGACGCTTACCAGCCTGAGACAGCAGGTGGCGATCGTCACACAGCAAACCATTTTGTTCAACGAAACGGCGCGTTACAACATTCTCTACGGCAATTTCGAGGCCAATGAGGCGGCAATGCGGCAAGCAGCCGAGGCGGCCTACGCCCTCGATTTCATCCAGGCGCTGCCGCAGGGTTTTGATACCGTCATCGGTGAGGGCGGAGCGCGGCTGTCCGGCGGTGAACGGCAACGACTCTGCATCGCCAGGGCGATCTTAAAAGACGCGCCAATCCTGATTCTTGACGAGGCGACTTCGGCCCTCGATGTGGAAGCCGAACACGAGGTACAGAAAGCGCTGGAAAATCTGATGCGCGGCCGCACCACCTTTGTCATCGCCCATCGCCTCTCCACCATCAAAAACGCCGACCGCATCATCGTCATAAAAGACGGTCGCATCGTCGAGGAAGGGGCGCACGACACGCTTTTGGCGCGGCAAGGCGAATATGCCCATCTGTATCGAATGCAGTTTTCCTGACACACCAATGATTATATCACAGAACCGCCGCGAGTCGGCGCGATTTCGCGATTTTTTCGCCCGACTCGGCGGCGCGGCCCTGATCTGCGCCTGTTTTTTCCTGCCGCTGTCGGTGGCGCTCTTAAACCTCTGCGCCTTGTTCATGGCTGTCTGCTGGCTGCTTTCCGGCAAACCCGCCGCCGTCTTGGGAATATTCCGCCGCTCGCCCAGCGCCACTCTGGCCTGCGCCCTGTTTGCGCTCCTTGCGGCAAGCCTGATATATACGACGGCTCCTTTCGGTTATGGCCTGGAAATTCTTGCAAAATACCGAAAACTGCTCTACCTGCCGATTGTCTTCTCGCTGGTCAGTGACGCGCCAACACTCCGCCGAAAAGCCGTGGACGCCTTCATGGGCGGCTGCGCCGTGTTGTTGCTCGTATCGTATTTCAAGCTGATCACCGTGCTTCTGGGCACGGCCATCTTCGTTGATCGGCACGGATTTTCCCTCGTCTACCACATCACCCACAGTTTTTTCATGGCCATGTTCATTTTTTTCCTCGTTGAGCGGGCCATGGCGGCAGCGACGACCAGGAAACAACGCCGCGCCTACATCGCGGTCGCGCTGCTGGCCGGGTTCAATCTGTTTTCCATCACGCCAGGCCGCACCGGCTGGATGATCTGCCTGGCGCTTCTAGCCTTCTCCTTTTTACGGCGCTGTTCGTGGCGGCGGATGACGGTCGGCGCGCTGCTCGTCGCCGCCCTGGCCGCTCTGACCTGGCAATCATCCTCCATCGTTTCCGTGCGCGTCCGCGAGATCGTCAAAGAAACGCGGCGCTACCAACCAGGCCAGTCCCGCACCTCAATGGGAATGCGCTACGATTGGTGGCATAACGCCGTGACGCTTTTCGCCGAATCGCCGTGGCTCGGCAAGGGCGTCGGCTCGTTTCCCGGCGAGCAGAAAAGACTGGTCGCGGCTTTGGGCCAACGCACCCAAGCCACCGATAACCCGCACAATGACTATCTTTTTTTCGCCGAGCAGACGGGCGTCTGCGGTCTGGCCTTGTTTCTCGCCCTGCTGGTCGCGCCGACCATTGAGGGCCGCCGCCGCCCGATCGAGGGCCGCCGCCTGCTTGAAGGCGTCGCCCTGGCCATGGCTTTGGGATGCCTGGCTAATTCTCTGCTCTTTGATTCCCACCAGGGACATTTTTATATCCTAATGACCGGTTTGCTCCTGGCCGAAGATAGCGAAAACTTGACATGAATTTGTTCGTTCTCTACATAATGGCCACTCACTTCGTCGGGCGTCGTTTCACCCGGATACAGCCTTTTTTTGTTCCCCAAAGATGATGGTCCGCCATGAAAAAATCGTTTTTGTCCGCCATCGCCCTCTGCTCCGCCGCCCTGCTCGTGGGCGCTTGTCACCAGCCTTTAACCCAAACCGATGACGGCTTCTCCACGTCGCCGCCGCCTGGCCGCCGCGCCGCCAGGCCGCTTTATCAGGACGAGAACCAAGGGATTCATGAAGGCGGGCCGAATGCCGCCGATTTTCCTGACGGCGGGTTGCCCGGAGGCGAGCGGCAGGATTATGTCGATATGCCGGAAAATCAGCCGATTCGCACCACCACAGTCAGACAAGAAGAGGTGCTGCCGTCGATGACCTACGTCAACGAGCGACTCGATGAATACGGGAAAAAGCTCAACCGCTGGCGCGAACTCGACCGCCAATCATCGGCGACCGCCGTCAGCCCGGAGGAATCGTCCGAACTGATTTCCTGTTTCCAACAGTTGCAAAAGGTGATGAACGGCTATTCGCTGTTGCGCGCCAACATGCTCGACAGCATGAACGCCGGAGCGGGCAAAACCGTTTCGGTGCAGACCGCCCGCGACCTGTATAAAACCGACATTGATTTTCTTGAAAGCCGCTGCGGCCTGATGCTGACCGAAAAGCCGCCAACCCCGAAGATCGCCGACGGACCGCTGCAAGCCACTGAAGACACCCTGCTACGCAACTATGCCGCCGGCAACTACGAAAGCGCGGCCCAGCTCTGGCGAGCGCTACCGCCGGAACAGGGCGTCCGCTTGCGGGTGTCGGCGCAGAATGCCGCCGCCCAATCACTGCTGCGTCAGGGCGATGAAAAAGGCGCGGCGACCATCTACCGCGATCTATTGCAACGGCTGGATGACGAAGACAGCCCGGATACGTTGCGCCTGCGCCAGAACCTGGCCGATATTGCGCTGGCTACAGGCGACAACACCCTGGCCCTGCGCCAATACCGACTGATTGAAGACGACTATAAAAAGCTCGGCGACAACGAAGACTGGGCGAATCGCCAGGCCGCCATGATCACCTCCGGCTCGCGCAACGACCCGGCATTACGCGAATACGCCGACATCATGCGCCGCTGGCTGATCTACGCGCCGGAGCGCGACGGCTTTACGGTCAGCGCCCTGGCCGATAATTTTCTGCGCAAACATCCGCAATCGCCGGTCTCGGAAAACATTGAATATATCCGCGACCAAACGAAGAAAAAGGCCGAAAACTGGATCAACGGCCTGGTCTCATCCGCCGATAAGCTGGCGGCGCGGAAGAAATTTGAGGAAGCGGCGAACATGATCGACTCGGTGCCCCAGGCCATCATCGAGGGCGAGCAGAAGACCATTCTCAAGGAAAAAAGTGAGGAAATCGCCTTTGCCGAAGCGGTGGACCGCGAGACCGTCCGCCAACAACAAGAGCAGGAATCGCAACGCAAATGGAATAGCGGCCTGCTCTTGGCCCAGAATGGCCGCTATGACGAGGCCATTGACGCCTTCACCGAATTGGAACGCGATCCCGCCATGGGCGACAAAGCCAAGGCCAAAGTCGGCGAAATCACGCTGAAGGCGGCGCAGGACCAACGACGCAAAGCCGCCGAATTGTACATCCGCTATACGAAAATCGCCGATATGGATGCGAAGAAAAAACTGCTTTTAGAGAGCAGACGCATCTTAAAGGATATTCTTGTCAAATACCCGGAGGCGGAAATCGCCGCCAAAGTGACGAACAACATTGAACGGGTGGAGCAGGAAATCCGCTCAATTGACCCGGAATTGTTGCAATACGCCGACCAACCTGGACAAGCGCCAACAACCGCCCCGTCCGCCGACGGCGGGCTTCCGTGATTCGTCCTTGAAAAAAATACATAAAACGAATGAGGTTTTTTGTGCCTGAACTGAATTTCGATGGCGGCCGCGACGGCCTTATCCCGGCGATAGCCGTTGACTACCGCGACAACCAAGTCCTGATGCTGGCCTATATCAACCGCGAAGCCTGGGAAAAAACCCTTGCAACCGGCAAGGCCCACTACTACAGCCGCTCAAGGAAATCCCTGTGGCTGAAGGGAGAAACCAGCGGCAACGTGCAAATCATTAAAGATATTTACGTCGATTGCGACGCCGACACGGTGATGTACAAGGTCGAACAAAAAGGCGGCGCCGCCTGCCACACCGGACAGCGCACCTGCTTTTACCGCCGCGTTCAGGGCGATACATTGATTGTTGAAGGCGAACCGCTCTTCGACCCGAAAGAAGTCTATAAATAATCCACAGCGCCACAATATCGTCGCGAAAGGAGGCGTTATGCCGCAATTGAAACTCGGCCTGCCCAAAGGCAGCTTGGAAAAGGCCACCATCGAATTGTTTGAAAAGGCCGGCTGGCAAATCAAACCAGTCGCCAGGAATTATTTCCCGGAAATCGACGACCCGGATTTATCGTGCTCGATCTGCCGCCCGCAGGAAATGTCGCGCTATGTCGAATCCGGCCTGCTCGATGCGGCGATTACCGGCAAGGATTGGACCGATGAAAACCAGTCGGATGTCTATGTCGTCGGCGATCTGGTCTATTCCAAAGTCAGCCGCAAGCCGACGCGCTGGATCATCGCGGTGAACGGCGATTCGCCGATTCGCGACATTAAAGATTTGGCCGGTAAGAAAATTTCCACCGAACTGGTCGGCGTAACCAAGCGTTTTTTCGCGGAGAAAGGCATCAAGGTTGATGTGGAATTTTCCTGGGGAGCGACCGAAGCCAAGGTGGTCTCCGGCCTGGTGGACGCCATCGTCGAAGTCACCGAAACCGAATCGACCATCCGCGCCCACGGCCTGAAAATCATCTACGAACTGATGCAATCAAACACCATTTTCATCGCCAACAACGCGGCCTGGGAAGACCCGTGGAAGCGGGAAAAGATTGAAAATATCTTCATGATGCTGCAAGGCTCGCTGGCCGCCGACCGCATCGTCGGCCTGAAGATGAACGCGCCGGAAGACAGGCTGGACGCCATTGTCGCACTGTTGCCCAGCCTCAACGCCCCGACCATCGCCCATTTGTATAACAAAAAATGGTACTCGATTGAAACGGTTATCTCGCAGGAAAAAGTGCGTGAGCTGATACCCAGCCTGAAAAAGAATGGCGCGGAAGGCATCATCGAATACACACTGAATAAGGTTATCTGATGCGCATCTTCGATGTCCGATTCAGCATCAGCGTCCACCGGCTCAATCAGTTGCCGCAGGATGATCTGCCGGAAGTGGCCTTCGCCGGGCGCTCGAACGTCGGCAAATCGAGTCTCTTAAACCGCATCCTGGACCGCCGCGATTATATCAAAGTCAGCGGCAAACCCGGAAAAACCCAGGGGCTGAATTTTTTTCTCTGCGACGAGCGCTTGTATTTTGTCGATCTGCCGGGTTACGGCTTTGCCAGGGTGTCGCGGGCCATGCGCGAGGATTGGGGTGAACTCATCGCCTCGTATCTGGAAAAGCGGCGGCAACTCAAGGCCGTGGTCGTGATCATGGATATTCGTCACCCGGCCACCGAGCAGGATGGGCAACTTCTGGCCTGGCTGGCCGAAAAAAGTATCCCGGCCATTTGCGTGTACACCAAAGCCGACAAGCTTTCGGGAAATGAACGCGGTCGTCAGGCCACCTTGCTCGACGCCGGGCATTCGCTGACGCCGGAGCGGCGCATCCTCTTTTCGGCCAAAACCGGTCTGGGCAAGGACGCGCTTTTGGCCGAAATCGCCCGGCTGGTGGACGATAAGCAGGAAAATCGCCTGCCATGATTCCCAGCCCGCCTTAAAAACTCATCGTTTATCAGACCAGGCGCCATGACAAAAACATCATGTGGCGCGGGCCGACCAGGATGAAAGAGCGCATGAACGAGAGCGACCCAAAAAGCCTTACAAATGCCTGCCGACTGTATGTCAGCGGCACCATTGACACAATCGAAGTCGGCTCATTGCGCGCTTTGTGTGATATTCACAGGTATTTGTTCAGAGAAATCGATGATTTCGCCGGGCAAATACGTGACGTGAATATTTCAAAAGGCAATTTCAGATTCGCCAACAGCCTGTACCTCAGAGAGGCGCTGGCAAAAATTGAACTCATGTCCGAGCGCTCGTTTGACGACATTATTGATAAATATGTCGAAATGAAGGTGGCCCACCCATTTGTAGAGGGCAAGGGCAGAAGTATGCGCATATGGCTGGATCAGATGCTGAAAAAACATTCCGGACTGGTGGCCGATTGGTCGAAGATTGATAAAAATTGTACCTACAAGCAATGGAACGCAGTTCTGTGAATACGCTTGAAATCAACACGCTTATCAAAAACAATTTAACAAATGATTTAAGTCTTGAAATGATTATCAAAAGCGTTCAAACATCGTATTATTATGAGCAATAAATAACAACGAGAAAAAGCCGGGAATGGCCGACCCGCCGCGATTCGAGATTACGGCGAAAAGATCGCCGCCAGCGGCACGCGTCGCCCGGCCTCAAGCCGCGCCTGGCGGCAGTATTGAATATTCAGCGCCGCCAAACGCCGATTGGTTTCATCGAGAAACAGAAGTTCCTCCATGGCGAATTCCGTATCCTCCGGGAAATTCATCAAACAGGCTGAAATCTCCAGACACGGATGTTCCGCCTCGGCGGAATCGTCAATATAGGCCAGCGGCAAACCCTGACCGCGACAGAGAAGAGGCCGGAACCGATAGATTCGGCACAGACCGTTTTCTAAAAAAACGCAGACATCGGCCGCAGCAGGCGACGCGGCTGGCCGTATTTCTTGTCCGGCAATCATCGCCGCCTCCAGCGCGAACACCGAAAACGGGCGGCAACAGTCGGCGCAACCGGGGCGACAATGCAGGCGCTCACCAAGAACCGGCCGGAGCCGGGCGATTTGTTCATCGCTCTCTGTAATCATGTGGAAATATCGCCGCTGGATTTTCGCTGTGGGCAAAGGAAGCATTTTTATCCGGATATTTTTATGAACACTGTGGCAAGACGAATCAAATTGATGACCAGAGCCATCCCGCCCGGCCATGACGCCCGGCGCTGGTCACGACAATTGCCAGGCGCGGAAAACCGCTGGCGTGACAGCGAGTTTTTCTTCAACCCGTTGGCCGAAGAATACGACTGGCTGGTGGTGTACCACGACCTGCCGAAAACCCACGGTTGGCTTGGCCTGGAAAAGCTGCGTTGCGACCCGCGCAAAACCTTGCTCATTACCAGTGAACCTTCATCAATTACCGTTTATGGCCGCGATTATCTGCGTCAATTTGGGATAATCCTGACATTTCAGGAGCCGTGGGCCATGCCACATCCACAGGTGGTTTTCAGCCAGCCTGGCCTCATCTGGTACTACGGCTATCCGCTTGGGGACGGCCATATCAGAGACTACGATGAGTTATCCAGCATGGAAGCGCCGGAAAAAACGCGGCAGGTTTCCACGATCTGCTCGATCCGTCAGGGACGGGTCACGCTACACCATCAGAGGTTTGATTTTACAGAACACCTGCGACAAGCCATCCCGGAACTGGAAGTCTTCGGTCATGGCAGGCGGCCGATCAACGACAAAGCCGAGGTCATCGATCCCTACAGATACCATCTGACCATCGAAAACCACTACTATCCCCACCATCTGACCGAGAAGTTGCCGGATATTTTCCTGGGCTACGCCGTGCCATTCTTTTACGGCTGCCCCAATGCCGAAGACTATTTCCCCAAAGAAAGTTTCATTCGTATCAATATAAACGACCTGAAAAAGACCACCGACATTATCCGCTCAACCATCGCCAATAACGAATACCATGACCGTTTACCCTATGTGCGGGAGGCGCGGCGGCGGGCGCTGGAAGAATATAACCTGTTCGCGGTCATCGACCGTTTAGCCAGCGACTACGAAAACCGCGACATTCCCCAACCCAAAAACGGCAGGATCATCATGAATCGTCCGACTCTGCGCCTGAAACATCCGATGAGCGGCCTACGCAATTTCGCCGAGCAAATGGCAATCAAGAGCCTGCATATCTCCAAGCGTCTGGCTGGAGGCGTATGATGGCCTCCAAGCTCCGCGCCCGTGTCTTTCTCGCCTCGAAGGCGCTCGTAACGGCGCTTTTCGTGGTCATTGTCCTGTACAGCGTGCCTCTTGCCGAAGTGGCGCGGCTCTTTGCCCGCCTCAACTGGTGGTATGTCGCCCTGCTCCTGCTGCTGAACTACGGCATGATCGTTTTAAGCTGCTGGAAATGGCGCATTCTGCTGCGGCGCAAGGGCATCGCAACCAGTCTGCATTCGCTGGTTCGCCTCTATATCCTCGGCAATTTCTTCAACAATTTCCTACCGAGCATGATCGGCGGCGATTCGGCGCGCGGCCTGATCCTGGGCCGCAAAAGCGGTCGCATGACCGATGTCTTCCTCTCTATCTTCATGGAGCGCTTCACCGGCTTTGTCGCCCTGGTTTCGCTCACCAGCCTGGCGGTGGTCATTGACCATCCCTTTATCCATATCGGCAACCTGAAAACGATTTGTCTGGCGGCGCTCGCCGGAACCGGCCTTCTCGTTTTCCTGGCTTTTTCACGGCGCGGATTCGCCCTCGTCGCGCGATTGTTCTTTACGATTGTTCCCGGCGGCGGCCGCTTCAGGGAAAAACTCATCGGCCTGCACCAGTCATTGCAGGAATTTCGCCACCAGCTGCCGGAGTTCGCGGGCATCATGCTGCTGTCGGTTCTGTTCCATGTCATCACCGGCCTCAACCTGTATCTCTCCTGCCTGGCCCTGAATTATCAACCTGATTTCATCGAGATGCTGATTGTCACGCCGTTTATCCTGCTGCTCGCGGTGTTGCCGATAACCATCAACGGCATCGGCCTGTGGGAGGGAAGTTTCGTCCTCTTTTTCTCGCTTTTGGGAATACCGAAACCGCTGGCCCTGTCGGTGGCCCTCTTGCTGCGCCTGAAAACGCTGCTCATTTCATCCTTGGGCGGACTGTTTTATCTTCAGGAACGGGGCGAAAACCAGACGCTAGGCGGTCAGAAACAGGACGAAGGACAAGAAAGCAAGCGCTGAAGTTGATACCAGGTCATCGAATTTTCGCCCTCAACCAAGTCGATGACCGCCGGACAATGTGACCTGCTTACTGAATTGCAAAAAACGCAGGTTGGTCAATGGTATGCACGGCTCCGGTAGGCAATAGTTCTCAGTCCGGGCCGTGGAAGCATTCATCGGCGTTCCTCTGGCTATCCCCCAGCCAATGCCGCTATAACGACAGCCAGGATTTTCATGATGAAAGACAAACAAACACGCCAAGCGAATCCAACCCATGGGAGCCAACCATGCGCTTCATCAAGCTGATCGTCAAAAAATGTGAGGACATCCGCCATCTGAATAACGGCGGGCTGGAAATACTCAAATATATCGGGCCGGGTCTGTTGGTGACGGTCGGATTCATCGACCCCGGCAACTGGGCCGCCAATCTGGCCGCCGGGGCCGAATACGGATATTCTTTGTTGTGGATGGTAACGCTCTCCACCTTCATGCTGATTGTTTTACAGCACAATGCCGCGCACTTGGGCATCGTCACCGGCAAATGCCTGGCTGAATCGACCAACGGCTATCTGCCGAAATGGCTGGGCAGGCCAATTCTCTATTCCGCCTTCGCCGCCTCGTGCATGACCAGCATGGCGGAAATTCTCGGCGGCGCCATCGCCCTGAAAATGCTCTTTGGTCTGCCGATTGTCGGCGGCGCTTGTTTGGTCACGGTCTTCGTTCTGTTCATGTTGCTCAGCCATTCCTATCGCAAAATAGAGCGATGGATCATCGGCTTCGTCTCCCTTATCGGCCTGTCATTTCTCTATGAATTATTCCTCGCCCCGGTTGATTGGGCGGCTTCCGGCCAAGGCTGGGTCGTGCCAGCCTTCCCGGAAGGCTCGATGCTGGTGATCATGAGCGTTTTGGGCGCGGTCGTTATGCCTCACAATTTATTTCTGCATTCAGAAATTATCCAAAGCCGCAAGTGGCATTTGGAAGATAAAGAAATCATTGAAAAGCAGCTCGATCTGGAATTTCTCGACACCCTGTTTTCCATGCTGATCGGCTGGGCGATCAACAGCGCCATGATCATCCTGGCCGCCGCCGCTTTCTGGACCATCGGCAAGGACGTCACCGAGCTGGAGCAGGCGCAGGAGCTTTTGCGACCGCTTTTGGGCGGCAATGCCGCCAATATCTTCGCCATCGCCCTGCTGATGGCGGGCGTCGCCTCATCGGTGACATCCGGCATGGCCGGCGGCATCATCACGGCGGGAATTGCCGGTGAGGCATACAATATCCGCGACAAGCACAGTCTCTTTGGCGCCGCTGGTTCGCTTTTGGCCGGGCTTCTCATCATCTGCTGCATCAGCGACCCATTTCAGGGACTTCTGGTGTCGCAAATGGCGCTTTCAGTCCAGTTGCCGATCACCATGATCACCCAGGTTTACCTGACATCATCAAAGCGCGTCATGGGCAAATACGCCAACGGCCCCGGCACGAAAACCCTGTTGATTTTCCTCACCGCGATTGTCGCCGCCTTAAACATCATGCTGCTCGCAAGCGTCATCAAATAGTTATGTTGACTTCAATCTGCGCGATAAGCGCGGGCGCGGTCGTCGGCGCGCTCTGCCGCTGGGGCTTGGGATTGGCGCTCAACGCGGTGTTTCCGCCCATTCCGTTGGGCACGCTGACGGCGAATATCGGCGGCGGATTTTTCATCGGCTTGGCCATCAGCCTGTTTTCGGCGCTGCCACAGGCCGCGCCGGAATGGCGGCTGGCGGTGATTACCGGTTTTTTAGGCGCATTGACCACTTTTTCCACCTTTTCCGCCGAAGTCGCCACGCTGTTGCAACAGGGACGGCTGTTCCTGGCCATGGCCACCATCGGCCTGCACGTCGGCGGCTCGCTGGCGGCGCTCTTTCTCGGCATGGGCGTTTTCGCCGTGCTCAAAAATTTCTTACCTTAGGATTATGCGCGGCGATCAACTGACTTTTTATACGCAACGGGGACGGACGCGCGGACGGCTCAGCATCGCTCTGAGTGGATACTGCGAACGGCCAGGGAACTCGGCGTCAAAGGCTGCGCCTTGCGCACGGCGGAGACGGGTTTTGGCCGCGACGGCGCATGGTATTCCGCCCATTTTTTCGAGCTGGCCGAACAACCGGTCAAGGTCAGCATGGCCGTCAGCGAAAATGAAGCCAAGGCCCTGATCGGCGCCATCGAGAAGGCCGGGCTACAAATTTTTTACGTGAAAATCCCTGTGGAATTCGGCGTCACCGGCGCGCATGGCCGTTAAAGGGAGAAGTCAGGAAGCAATCGATGTTTGTTGCTGCAGACCTGGTTTGATGTTGTCGTTGGTGACTCAAGAGCATCAAGGCGCGGCCAGGCGTTTTCTGACTATGTTCAGCGCGGTCTGGGCGCTGATTTCGCGGATTTGTCGGCGACCGCCATCGAAGAGAAAGCGCTCGGCGTGCGTCCCTTGCTCATCGGCCAAGCCGATATACACGGTGCCGACCGGTTTTTCGTCGCTGCCGCCATCCGGTCCAGCGATGCCGGTGACGGAGATGGCCAAGTCGGCGCGACACAGGCGACGGACACCGGCAGCCATCGCCTCGGCCACTTCGGCGGAAACCGCGCCATGACTGGCCAGCATCTCCTTCGACACGGCCAAAGCCCCTTCTTTCACCTGATTGGCGTAGGAAATGACGCCGCCCAGATACCAGGCCGAACTGCCGGGCGTCGAAGTCAGCCATTCACCGATCATGCCGCCGGTGCACGATTCGGCGGTGGCGAGCGTCAACTTTTTCCCAAGCAAGCGCCGACCGACAACCGCCGACAGGGTTTCCTGATTGTGGCCATAGATCGCTTCACCCAAGGTTTCTTCGATCATGGCGACGGCCCCGGTGAAGGCCGCGTCGCCCGCCTGCTTGGTGGCGGGCAGGCCCTCCACGCCATCCATCGACCTGACCACCAGATTCAAATGAACATCAGGAAAAACCGGATAGTAGCCAAGCCTCGCCGTTTTCGGCAGAGCCAGCGCGGCAATGCGGCGGTTGACCTCGATTTCCGGCAAGCCGAAAATGCGGAACAGACGCTGACGAATCATCGACGTTTGTCCATCGCTCCAGGTGGCGAGGCCGGGCAGCACGTAATCAATCAGCAAACGCCGCATCTGGCTGGGGATACCCGGCAAAAAATAGATTGGTTTGCCGTTGTGCACCAGGCGATAGCCTGACATCTTGCCCCAGGGATTCAAAGCCTCGGCGCCGCGCGGCAAGCGGGCCAGTTTTTCCAGATGATCGGCGCCCGTCTGCCGGATCGGCAAACCCGCCGCCCCCTGTTCGCTTCTTTCGCGTAAATGATGGCGGATGGCGGCCAGCATCTCTTCGTTGACCGCAGTCGGCCTGCCCAAAGCGTTGGAAATAGCTTCGGTGGTCAGATCGTCGTCGGTCGCGCCCAGGCCGCCGGTAACGATCACCGCATCGACATGAGTCAGCGCCCGGCGCACGGCTTCACCGATGAGTCGTGGCGTATCGCCGATGGTGTGGATGGCGTAAATATCAAACCCGGCCTCAAAAAGCCTGCGAGCGGCGAAACTCGACGTGGTGTTGATGATCCGCCCGGAGGTCAGTTCATCACCGATGGCGATGATCTCAATCTTCATGGCCGCATACCTCAGCGACGACGTGGCCGCTGTCAATCGCCGTTAAACGCGCCGTCATGACGCTACCGGCTGGTTTCGACGACGACACGCCCACATGGATGTAGTTGTCGGTCAGGGCGGCGCGTAATCCGGTCGCGCCGATGTCGTTTTCCATAAGAATTTGCCGCGTTTTTCCCAGATTGCGTCGATAAAAATCCAGCCGTAGCGCCTCGGAAAGGGCGCGTAAATCCGCCGCTCGCCGCTGCTTCTCCCGGCCATGTACCTGACCGGAAAAGGTGGCGGCTCTGGTGCCGGGCCTGGGTGAATAGGGGAAAACGTGCAGATAGTCAGGCGCGATTTCGGCAATGAAATCGCGGGTATTGGCAAAGAGACTCTCGGTTTCGCCGGGAAAGCCGACCATAACATCACAACCAAGCGCCGCCTCCGGCAAGGCTTCGCGGCAGCGGGCGATGACGGCGGCGAAATCGACGGCGCGGTAGCGGCGACCCATGGCCGCGAGAATCGTGTCGTCGCCACTCTGCAAAGGAATGTGCAGGTGCGGCATGAGATTTTTTCGCCCGCAAAAAAGCGCCAGCAATTCATCAGTCATTTCCGTCGGCTCGATTGAGCTGAGGCGAAAACGGATGTGCGGAAATGTTCCCGATAATTCTTCTAACAAGTTGATAATACGAATTTTTCCAGGAAGATCGCGCCCGTAGTATCCGACGTGAATGCCGGTGATAACGATTTCACGATAGCCGGATTTGGCAAAGATTTCCGCCTGCGCCAGCGCTTCAGACAGCGGCAAACTGCGACTTTTGCCGCGGGTGAACGGCACGATGCAGTACGAACAAAAACTTTCGCAGCCGTCCTGCGCCCGCAAAAAAGCGCGGGTGCGTTCGGCGAAATGCCTGGTCGGCAAACGGGCGATTTCACTGACATGGGCTATATCGCTGACGATGGTCGGCGGCCAGCTCGACGCGGCGAGTAAGCCAGCGATTTTTTCCTTTTCGCCATTACCGACCAAACAAGCCTGGCGGCCAGCCAGCTCGGCCATGGCGGCGATTTCCGCAGACGCCACCTGTGCATGGCAGCCGGTGATGATCAGTTTCGCGGCGGGATTGTTCCGTATTGCCTGGCGAATTGCTTGCCTTGATTGCATCGCGGCGCGGTTGGTGACGGAGCAGGTGTTGACGATGACGCAATCAGCTTCTTCACCATGCGAGGCAATTCTGTAACCGGCGGCGACGGCGGCGTCCTGAAAGGCGGCTGATTCGTACTGGTTGACTTTGCAACCCAGAGTTATGACGGCAAGGTTTGGCATGGAGATGGATGGGCTTGTCACTGGTCTGGCCCGCCGGAGAGGCTGTTTCCTATCGTCTGAATCACGATGTTATTGTCGGCGGCCTCTTTTTTGGGAGCGCGGCGCGCTTCCGCGCTCCCAAAGCCGAATACGCCCCATTGTCAATGTGCCACTTCCAGTTCTCGAAAGCGGTTTGTTCGTAAAGAACGCCTGCCGGTAGCGGACAGGTTCAACAAGGAAGCGGCGCATCAATAACAGCCGATCCCAAAACTTCATCATCATGATAGATAACCGCGAATTGCCCCGGCGCGACGGCCCGTTGCGATTCGGTAAATTTTATTGTCAGGCAATCGGCGGCGTCCGCAACGATTGACGCCAGGCAACCGGCGTGGCCGGAGCGAATCCGCGTCGTGAACAGGCCGGAAAAATCGGCGGGTCGTCGGAGCCATCGCGCCGGAGATGTTGTCAGGCCAGCACAAAAGAGTTCATCATTTTTCCCGACGATGACGGCGTTCTTTTTCCAATCTAACCTGACAACGTACCAAGGTGTCGCATCCGGCAGGCCGAGGCCGCGCCGTTGGCCGACGGTATAGCGAAACAGGCCGTGGTGACGCCCCAGTTCCCGGCCTTCTTTCGTCATGATCGGGCCATCATTTTCGCCCAATTGGTCGGCAAGGAAATCACCAACCGCGCCGTCGGCAAGAAAGCAAACATCCTGGCTTTCGCCGGAAAATCCGGAAAATCCCCGCGCCAGGGCCATGGCAAAGACATCTTTTTTCAGGTACTCGCCCAAAGGCAGCGCCAATCCATCGAGCTGAGCCGGGTCTAAAGCGGCCAGGAAATAGGATTGGTCTTTACGCCCATCCACGCCTTTCAGCAGGCTGAGGCCATTATCCCGCCGAATTCTCGCATAATGTCCGGTGGCCATCCGCTTGATGCCGACCGCCGCCATCGCCCGCCGCAACAGGCCGAATTTGATTTCGCGGTTGCAGACCACGCAGGGATTTGGTGTCAGGCCAAGGCGGTATTGCTCACGCAGGTAAGCAATCACGCTTTTGTGAAAATCATCGCGCAGGTCAATGCGGCGCAGTTCGATACCCAGCCGGGCGGCGATTTCCGTCACGCGGCGGCGCTGATGCTCCAGGTCGGGCTGGGCCAATTCCATGAAAAACCCGGTCACATCCCAACCATCTTCCAACAACAGGCAGGCCGCCACCGTCGAATCGACGCCGCCGGAGAGGGCTATGCCCACCGATTCCTTTGCCATTAGCTTTCTTGCAAATTCCCTGTGAATCCATGATATTTCAGGAAAAATTTTTCCCGTAGCCATAAATTCAGCCAAAATACCCGACAATGCCGCAAATTGAAAGAAAGCCAGCCCGCCCGGCCCTGCCCGAATTACTGGCGCCGGCCGGCAATCTGGAAAAGCTGAAAACCGCTGTCCATTACGGCGCCGACGCCGTCTATCTCGGCGGCAAACAGTTTAGTCTGCGGCAAAAGGCGGGCAATTTTTCGCTGTCGGAGATGGAAGAAGCCAGGGATTTTCTGCGACCGCGCGGCGTAAAACTCTATGTGGCGGTGAATATCTTCGCCCATAACGACGATTTCCTCGGACTTGACGACTACGCGCGGCAACTCGACTCGCTGGGGATTGACGCCTTGATCGTCGCCGACCCCGGCATCTTCAACCGGATTCGCCGCTTGTCGCCGAAAACGCCCATCCATCTTTCCACCCAGGCCAATATCACCAACCTGGACGCGGCCCGGTTCTGGTTCGCCATTGGGGCAAAACGTCTCAATCTGGCGCGGGAGTTGTCATTGACAGAACTCCAGGAGATTCGCGCCGGGGTGGCTGGCGAGTTGGAGGTTTTCGCGCACGGCGCCTTGTGCATATCCTATTCAGGGCGCTGTATGCTCTCAAACTATATGGTCGGACGGGACGCCAATCGCGGCGAATGCGCTCATCCCTGCCGCTATGGCTACGCCTTGGTGGAGGAAAAACGCCCCGGCCACTATTTCCCGGTCGAGGAAGACGGGCGCGGCGCCTATATCTTCAACTCGCGGGATTTGTGCCTGCTGCCACGTCTTCCACTACTTATTTCAGCGAGGATTGATGCGCTGAAAATCGAAGGCCGCATGAAATCGGTCTACTATGTCGGCGGCGCGACGCGAGTCTATCGGGCGGCGCTCGATTATCTGGCAAATATCCCGGTCGAAGCCTGGGCCGAGCCGGAAAATATCGTCATGCCGCCGGAATTCATGGCCGAGATTGCGCGGGTCGGCAGCCGCGGCGTCAGCGAAAATTTTTTCTTCGGGCGTCCGGGGCCGGAAGACATGCTCTACGACGCCACCAAAACCACCCAGCTCTATGAGCCGGTGGCCCTGGTGCGTGAGGCGGGAAAAACGCCTCTAATCGAGGCGCGAACCCGTTTTGCTGTCGGGGATGAAATTGAATATCTGCCACCGGGTCTGGCGACGATTCCGGCGCGGGTCGCGGCCTTGGTCGATGCCAAGGGCGCGAATCAGCCGTTGGTCAACCCCGGCCAGACGGCGCGGCTGCACACGCATCCGGCTTTGCCGCAGGCCATGAAATACGGACTCTTTCGCCGCCTTCATCAGGAGGCGACGGGTGAAAATTGAGTGGTTTTTTGCTGGCCATTCTCTTGGCGGCGGCGTGGTTGGCGGCATCATCGGCAACGACCAGGACAATCATGCGCCGTCCGGCGCATCGTCACCGACGGTAAAACTGCCGTCAGTCGGCCACTTCCACCCGGTTGCGGCCCGCATTTTTCGCTTTGTAGAGGGCGATGTCGGCGTTTTTCAGAAATTCGCTGCCATTCAGATAGTGCTGGTGCCAAGTGGCGACGCCGCAACTGACGGTGCAGCGGACGATCTGTCCGGTCGGCGAGCGGGTTTCGTGACGGGCGACAGCCTGGCACAGGCGTTCAGCCAACTGCCGGGTTTCGTCAAGCCCGCTGCGCCCGCAGATGACTAAAAATTCCTCGCCGCCGATGCGGCTGACCATATCGTAGCCGCGGACGTTGCCGGTGAATATTTTGGCCACGTCGCGCAACACCAGATCGCCGATATCGTGGCCGTAGGTGTCGTTGATGCGCTTGAAATGGTCAATGTCGAGCATGATGCACGACAGAGCATCCTGAAAGCGGGTGGCTTGCGCCACCGCGTCTTTCATGCGCAGCATGGCGTTGCGTCGGTTGGACAGACCGGTCAGTTGGTCGGTCATAGCCATGACCTGGTGCTGGCTGTTGGCGATTGAAAGTTGCGAGGCGTACTGCTGGATGATTTCACGGTCGCGGACGATAGTCTGGTGGTAGCGCAACAGCCGTTCGCCGCTGCGGATACGGGCCTCCAGCACTTTGGGCGAAAAGGGTTTCACCACATAATCGTCGGCCCCGGCGTTGAATGCCTGCACCAATTCGTCGTCGCTTTCGCAACCGGAAAGCACGATGATATACATGTGTTCGGTCAGGCTGGTGCGACGGAGGATTTTGCACAGGCCAATACCGTCTAAATCCGGCATCCGCCAGTCGGTGATCACCATATCGGGTTTTTCCTCAAGCGCCAGGTTCAGCGCCTGTTCGCCGCTGCGCGCGGTCAGAACGCGGCGGTTTTTGCCGCGCAGGTATTGGGTGAGGGTTTGCAGTGAAATCGGGTCGTCATCGACGGCTAAAATGCTCAGTCGCCCCGTTGGTTGGTAGCCGCCGTATTCGCCTCTGGGCACATCCATCACTTTGATTTCGCGGTACGACGGGCTTTTTTGCGAGCGGATACGCAAAAGCTCGCCGCGCTCATCAAAAAGTGTGGCAATGTCGTCGAAAAAATTCGGAAATTCCTCATCGCCCAGGCCAAAGCGCGCGGCCATTTGCTCAACCAAGGCGAAATCGCGCTGATTCAGTGGATCGGCCAGGCAGATTTCAGAAATTTTGTGGGCCATATACAGAAGTTCGATCAGCCGAGCCGGAGTTTCGGCGCTGGTTTCAATATCGGGAGAAAAGGTGTGCAGCGCCGCCACCTGACCGAAAAGTCGCGGCAAACCCCATTCATGGAACAGCTCGACGGTCAGCTCATGCTGATTGAGGCCGAAGGCGCTCTTTTCTTCGGACAAAAGCCGATCCGGCGCAGGTTTATGGGCCAGAATCGCGTCGTATTCGCCGGGAAACGAGGTGGCCAGAACCAGTTCGCCGATGGCGGCGAGCAGGCCGCAGGCATACATATCTCCGGCCTTGGCGACGCCGCTTTTTTCGGCGATGGCGGCAGCGGCGATGGCCCGCGCTAATGATTGCGACCAGAACCGTTCGTAATGAAATGACTGGCATGGTCCGCCAGGGATTTTGGCGCTTAAGGAAAAACCCAGGGCCAAACCGATCACGCCATGCTTGCCGATGCCCAGCGCCGCTTCCGGAATCGAGATGATTTGGCTGGTGTTGGCCACCATCGGCGCGGTTTCGCGATTGGCGGCGCGCAACAAAGCCACCGACAAGGCCGGGTCGGCTTCAATGAGTTTTACGAGGTCGTCCAACGACGCGCTTTCGGTGTGACATAAACGCACCAGCTCCATCGCCATACGCGGCGGAGAAGGCAACTTTTCGGTCAGATTCATCCGCGAAAAGATTTCCCGGTTACTCGTCACGTTGCTCGCGCTCATAGATCAAAGTGTATGCCTTACGATAGGCAGTAAAATCGGCCATATGAATAACTTTTTTTCAACCGAATCAGTCTATCACAGGCCAAGAAAGTTTTTCGAGGCTTTTCATTTTTCCGTTTTTTCGTTTTTCATTTCCCCGGCCTCACGCCCGCCTCGCCTTGCCCGCGCTCCGCGCCCATGGTATTTTCGGCGCGGCGTCGAGAAGCGCGGATAAACCCTATCGACAAGATGTTCACTACAGGAAAAACAATGGAAATTCAAAGCTATATCGCGGAATTGCTCGGACGTCTGGCCGCCTTTTTGCCCTTTGGCTATGCCTTTGGCGCCGGCATGGTTTCGGCGGTGAATCCCTGCGGATTCTTCATGCTACCGGTGTATCTGTCGTTGTATCTGGGCACGGAAGAACGGCAAATCGTCAGCCTGTCGCCCTGGCGGCGTTTGGTCCGCGCCCTGTGGCTGGCCCTGGTCGTCACCTGCGGCTTCGCTCTGGTTTTTCTGGCTTGCGGCCTGGTGGTGGCCAGCGGTGGTTTGGTTTTGATGGATATGATTCCCTGGTTCGCCATGGTCGTCGCGTTGCTCCTGATGATTTCCGGCGTTTGGATGCTGTTCGGCCAGAATATTTCCCTGCCGCGTTTGGCGAAAATCGCTGAGAAACTGGGCGATCCCCGCGACATCACCAGCAGGGGTTTTTTTCTGTTTGGTCTGGCTTATGGCCTAACCTCGCTTGGCTGCGCCCTGCCAATTTTCCTGGCCATGCTCGGCGGCTCAGTGGCGACCAGAGACGCCATGGCCGTCGCGCGTCTGTGTCTGGCCTATGTCGGCGGCGTCGGCTGCATTCTGCTGGCGCTGACTCTGGCCATCGCCTTTGTCAAAGGGCGGCTGGTGGTCGGCGCGCTCCGCGCAATCCTCCCCTATAGCCATAAACTGACCGCGTTCTTCCTTTTGGCGGCTGGCCTGTACATTCTTTATTACTGGTTGAGCGGCGCGCTGCCGACTGTGGCTTAAAATGTCCGCCGGGATTTTTTCGGCGCTTGCCGCCTATCTGATGTGGGGCTTTTTGCCCATCTATTGGAAAAGCGTGCAGGCCGCTCCGGCCACGGAAATTTTATGCCACCGCATCTGCTGGTCACTGGTGATTTGCCTGCTGTTGCTGGCGCCCTTGCGTCAGACCCGCGAGGCGCTCACGGTGATGCGCGACCGCCGTCGCCTGGCGCTCTATATCGCCACTTCGCTTCTGCTCACCAGCAACTGGCTGCTCTATATCTGGGTGGTCAACGCCGGATACATCCTGGAAGGAAGCCTGGCCTATTTTATCAATCCCCTGATTTCCGTGTGCTTCGGGGTGATCTTTTTTCGCGAGCGCCTGCGCCCGGTCCAGGTGGCGGCCCTGGTTCTGGTGGTCGTGGGCATCGTGTATCTAACGGTTTTTTATGGCCAATTTCCCTGGATCGCCCTGCTGCTCGCCACCTCGTTCGGCGTCTATGGCCTGCTGCACAAAAAGGCTACCGAACCGGTTCTGACCGGCGCTCTTATCGAAACCATCGTGGTGTTTCCACCGGCCCTGATTGCGCTCATCTGGCTGTTCGCGCGCGGCCAGGGCGAATTCGTTTATGCCGGTTGGCGAACGTCACTGCTGTTGGCCGGGGCTGGTTTGGTTACATTGCTACCGCTTTTGCTGTTCAATTTCGCTACGCAACGCATTCCGTTGTCCCTGGTCGGGCTTTTGCAATATCTGTCGCCGACCATCAATTTATTGATAGGTCTGTTCGTCTACCACGAACAGTTTCCCCGCGACCGTATGCTTGGTTTTTCTCTGATCTGGCTGGCCCTTTTGCTCTATCTGGCCGAAAGCGGTCTGCGCCGTCTGCGCCAGAAAGCGGCCGCCCTCAACCGCAGCCGACATCCGTCTTGATTTGTTTTCCGAGATGCTTATCTCGTGTGCAGGCGATTTTTTTATTTTTAGATGAAAAAACAAACTTTTATGAGGGGCAATATGGAAAATCATACTGAACATGCCTGCGGGTGCGGCGAAGGCAAGACACCAGACCGCCATGGCCGCTGCATGATGCCGGAGGTGACGTTTTCCGCCTTTATCCTGTCGCTGAACACCTCGGCGCTCTTTCATATGGGCGAGATTCCCGACCCGACGACCGGCCAGAAAACGCTTGATTTCGACCTGGCCAAAAACGCCATCGACACGTTGGTCATGCTTGAGCGGAAAACCAAAGGCAACCTCAGCCGTGACGAGGAAGAGCTTCTGAAAAGCATCGTCTACGACTGTAAAATTCGCTTCGTCAAAGCCGTAAAGTCTTGATGCCTGCGCAACAAAAAACGCCCGCCGAGCCATTCACGACGATGACGGTCTCGGCTCCGGCGAAAATCAATCTGTATCTGCGGGCGCTCAGGCGACGGGCCGATGGCTATCACGAGTTATCGAGCTGGATGCAGAAGATCGCTCTCTGCGATTACCTGACAATTACGCCTCGCGCCACGCCGAGAATTCGCCTTGAGGTGCGGAATCAGAACCTGGCCGCCGACGCGACCAACCTGGTCTGGCGGGCGGCGGCGGCCTTTTTCGCCGCCTGCGATGCGAGAGCGGCCAATCGCGGCGGCGTTAATGGCCTTGATATTTTGTTAGAAAAACATATCCCGACGGCGGCTGGCCTGGGTGGCGGTAGCAGCGACGCGGCGACGACGCTTGCCAGCCTGAACCAGATATGCGGCGCGCCACTGGATGCGGACACCCTGGCAAACATCGGCCTTTCTTTAGGCGCGGATGTGCCGTTTTTCCTCTTCGCCGCGCCCGCCGCCTATGCCGGCGGCATCGGCGAAATTCTCCGCGCCGCGCCGACGCTGGACGGCTATCATATTGTTTTGGTCAACCCCGGTTTCGCGGTGTCCACCAAGGAGGTTTTCTCCAGATTGTCGTTGACATCGCCCAGGAAAAAAACTACAAAGTCTGGCCCCGGCGCGGGCGGGAGCCAGCCTCTGACTGAGCTGGAAAACGACCTTGAGGCTGTGACCATCGCCATGCGCCCGGAGATCGCCCGCATCAAAAATCGCCTCATCGCCTTGGGCGCGGCTCGCGCTTTGATGAGCGGTAGCGGCGCGACAGTGTTCGCGTTGTTTTCCCACAGGGATTTCCCGGATGCGCCGACCACAATGGCAGAAGATTTGCGTCGGGAATTCGGTTCTTTGGTGTTTGTGACCCATGCGTTGACTGGGGCGTAGCCAAGCGGTAAAGGCAACGGGTTTTGATCCCGTCATACGGAGGTTCGAATCCTCCCGCCCTAGCCAGTCAATTCGTTCCATATCCTTTCCTCATCTTTTTCCATTGTCATGCCGAAAACACTGAAGATTATCAGCGGCAACGCCCATCCCGTCATGGCGCGGGAAATCGCCCAACACCTTGGCATGCCTCTCGCCGAGGCCGAGGTACGAAAGTTCAGTGACGGCGAAATCTTTGTCGAAATCAAAGAGAACGTGCGCGGCGCTGACGCCTTCGTCATTCAACCGACCTGCACGCCGGTTAACGACCATCTGATGGAGTTGGTGCTGATTGTCGATGCGCTGCGCCGGGCTTCGGCCAGACGCATCACCGCCGTTATGCCCTACTACGGCTATGCCCGGCAAGATCGCAAAGTCGCGCCACGGGTACCGATTTCCGCCAAGGTGGTGGCGCAGATGCTGATGGCGGTCGGGGCGCGACGCGCCTTGTGCATGGATTTGCACGCCGGTCAAATCCAGGGCTTTTTCGATATTCCTGTTGACCATCTTTACGCCGCGCCGGTGCTCCTAAAACATATTCTCAGCCACTTTCAGGATGTGGTGATGGTTTCGCCGGACGCCGGTGGCGTCGAGCGCACCCGCGCCTTCGCCAAACGCTTAAACGCCTCGTTGGCCATTATCGATAAGCGGCGCGACAAACCAAACGAATGCGAGGCCATGCACGTCATCGGCGATGTCAAAGGCAAGGTGGCGATCATGCTGGATGATATGGTCGATACCGCTGGCACCCTGTGCAACGGCGCGACCGCGTTGCTGAATAACGGCGCGAAGGAAGTCCATGCCTGTTGCTCGCATCCGGTCTTGTCCGGGGCGGCGGTCAGCCGTATCGAAAATTCCGCGATTAAATCCTTAATGGTGACAAACAGTATCCCCTTGCGTCCGGACGCCGCCGCCTGCGACAAAATCACCGTTTTATCGGTTTCATCGCTTTTGGCCGAGGCCATTTCCCGCATTTTTAACGAAGATTCGGTCAGCTCGCTGTTTGTCTGAATAGTTTTTCACCACGGGCGTTTCCCCGCCCGTTTTGCATCATCGTTCGGACAGGTAGCGGATGGGCCGCGAGAGGGTCGAACGACAAGGAGGAACCATGTTACAATGCACAATTGATGTCGCTAAACGAGATGTGACCGGCAAAGGCCCGATGCGCCGCCTGCGCAGCCAGGGGATTATTCCGGCGGTGACGTATGGCGCTGGTTCGGAAGCCACGCTGTTGCAAACCGACGGAAAATCTCTGCGCGCCAAGCTTCTGGAGTATGCGCGGCGCAACACCGTTGTCACCCTGAATATCGAAGGCGGCGCGCAAAAGCACGTCATCATCGGCGAAATTCAGACCAACCCGGTGACAAACGCCCTGATCCATGTTGACTTTTGTGAAATCGACCTGGAAAAATCCCGCCGCTACGATGTGCCGGTGCGTTTCGTCGGCGTGCCGAAGGGTGTTGACCTGGGTGGCATCTTGCAAACCTTCGTTGACCATATCGTCCTTGAAGGCAAACCGCTGGATGTGCCCGACGAATGCACACTGGATATCACCGGTCTGGCCATCGGCGATCAATATACCTTCGCCGCCTTCAACATCCCGGACAATCTCAAAATGCTGTCAAAGGCCGACCAGGTTTGTGTCCAGGTGGTTAAGCTGGTAAAATAATTTTATTTTTTATTTTTTATTTTTCGTTTTGCGACCGGGAGGGATGTTCCTTCCCGGTTTTTTTGTTTTTCGCCTGTTAAAACTAAGGAGAGCCAAGTCAGATCAGAAAAATAATATCCTACGGCAACCTGAATATATTTGACACCGTAGCCATTGGCTGTGGTCAAGGCCAAATCCCGCCGCCCGGCTTACCTTTACCCACCCGTTTTGGGAAAGAGCCAAAAAATTCTTGGCCACGAGAACCGTAAGACGACAGAGATTTACTTGCACAGCTTTAACGAGAGCGAGAAACAGGCAATAGGTGATTATGAGGCCGCGAGAGAAAAGTCTCACACTCAGTCTCACACGGAGATCTAAAAAGGAATAGGCACTTAACCTTTGACGGAGATAAGTGCCTATTATACCAATTCAAAATTGGAGCGGGAAACGAGATTCGAACTCGCGGCCTTCAGCTTGGGAAGCTGACACTCTACCACTGAGTTATTCCCGCCTAGATGAAAGCAACTACTATAAAAAACGCCGCTGTCCTTGTCAAGACTCCGGGCGGCGCGGGCGGGCAAGAGCAAACGCGCTCTTTTCTTGACTATTTCTTTTCCTCCGATTTTTGAAATTCATATGTGTTTGTGATACACCCAGTAAAGAAAGATGGATTTTTACTAACAATTACAAGTGTCTGGAGCCGTCGTGTCGGAACCTATGCCTGTGAACATGATTGATGTCGGCGCTTTGCCCGCTCTGCCGCAGGTGCTGATTGATCTGATTGATGCCTGTGGTCGTCAGGATGTCACGGTGTCGGATGTCGGCCCGATCATTAGCCGCGACCCGGCTTTAACCGCCAGGGTGTTGCAGCTGGCCAACTCGGCCCTGTTCGGAGCCAGACATCCGATAGGCGATATTGGCCAGGCCGTGGTGTTTCTGGGCCTTGATATTCTGCGCAATCTGGCCATTTCGGCGTCGGTGCATGAGGTGTTCCGCGTTGGCAAAGGCGATAACCGCTGGATGGCTGTTTTCTGGCATCGGGCGATTTTGTCCGCTTCGTTTTGCCAAAAACTGGCCGTAAAGCTGGCTTGCGACAAACCGTCGGACGCCTATCTGGCCGGGTTGCTCGACGGCATCGGCATGTTGTTTTTTTATGTTCGGATGCCGGAACGCTATGCCGCGATGCTCACCGATACGCCGCGAAAGGATTGGGAAACGGCCCTTTGCGCGGCGGAAGCCACGGCGTTTGGGTATACGCGCCGGGAAATCGGTGGGATGCTGCTGCGCACATGGAAGCTTGCGGAGCTGGCTGAACTGGTGGCCGCGCCGTCGCTTGAGCGTTTGCCGTCGGTGGCCGATTTGTTGTCGGTTTTAACCATTGCCCGTCTGCGCCTGACCGGGCAGACGGCCGACTCGTCTATTTTCCCTGACCAGCGCTGGCTGAAGGCGGCGGAGATTGAGGATTTGTATGCGGCAGCCGAGGATTCGGTCGATGAACTGGCGCGGATGATGGGTCTTCGGATCGAGTCGCCGCTTGTCGAACTGCCTGTGGTCGCGCCGGAAGAAGACGGCAAACGCCGCCTGACCGACCGAATGCTGTCCATGGCCAGGCTTGAGGGTTTGCTCGCCAGTCTGCTCGCGGCTTCCGATCTGGCCGGAATATGTCAGGTACTGGAGCAGGGCATGGCGGTTCTGCTTGGCGTTGAATACGTATTGCCCTTGATTCCCGACCATGATCGGCTGCAATTCTATCCTTCGCGCCGCAATCCCTTGCATGATGCGCTGAGCGGACGGCTCTGGCCGGAGAATGACCGCGATTCCTGCGTCGCCCTGTGTCGTGGCGCGGGCTTCACCTGCCATATTAGCCAGGAGGCGGGCGGACAGGCCGAGCGGGAAATCCTTGTTCGTTTCGGCACGACGGCCCTTCTGGCCGCGCCGGTGCCGCTGGATACGCGCCGTCGCGGCGTGGCGCTTTTGGGCCTGAACGAAGGGCAGCTTCCAGCGGTGCAAAAATATCAGGAAACGATTCTGCTCTTCACCAGTCACGTCGGCGCTCGCATTCACCAGGAGGAAATGCGGCGGCGGCAGGCGCGTCTGTTGGCCCGTCGCGAATTGCAGGTGGCCGAAAATATCGCTCGCGGCATCCTGCATGAAATCGTCAATCCCTTGGCCACGGTGCGCAACGCCATCCGGGTTATGGAAGACAAGCTGGTAAGCGGCAATGGTTTGGCCGCGATCCTGGCGCTTATCGGCGGTGAAAGCGAACGCATCGGCCAGGTGGCCGGGCAACTGCGCTGTCTCGCCGAAAGCGTGCAGGAGGCGCGACTGCAAGAAATCGATCTGAACGACTTACTCGCTGAGATTGTCACCCTGTTTCGCGGCCTTGCCCCGGAGCGGCGTTTCGATGAACACTATGACGCCGCGTTGGAACCGTTTTCGTCATCGCCAGATATTTTGCGCCAGACCCTGGAAATTCTTCTCGATACCGCCGGCAAAGCCGTGGCCGACGGCGGCGTTGTCACGGTTGCCACCAGTGATTCAGGCGATGGCTTGGCCACGGTTGACATTCGCATCTCCGAGCGCCGCGACCCCGCTTGGCGCGGCGATATTCTGGTGGCGCAGTTGGCGCGTAAACGCCTGTTCGCCGTGGGTGGCCGCGTCATCAGTCGCGCCGACGGCGAATCCGGCTGGTTGTTTCGTCTGACCGCGCCGACCACTCCTTCCGCTCTGGAAGGGGATGAAAATTTCTTGTTTGATTATTGATTGTATGGACGCCTACGCCACTCAAATTTTGTTGGTTGACGACGAACCAGTTTTTCGCGGCATCACTGAAATCATGTTGCGTCAGCAGGGATATGTGGTCGCCTGCGCCGCAAGTGGCGAAGAAGCGCGCCGACTTTTGCGTTCTGACCACTTCGACGCGGTTTTGCTCGATCTGATTCTGCCCGATTGCGACGGCATGGATCTGGCGGGCGAATTGTCGCGGCTGCATCCCTACACCGCCGTCATCATTCTGACCGGCATGGCCTCAATTGACAGCGCCGTGCGGTCAATGCGTTTTGGCATCAGCGACTATCTGCACAAACCCTGCGCGCCCGCCGAACTGACGCGAGTGATTGATCGCGCCGTCGAAAACAAATCGCTGAAGCGCGAACTGATCGAAAGCCGACGCAAATTCCAGCAGTTGGCCGACGCCACCTGGGAAGGCATTGTCTTTTTTGGCCAGGACGGCATCATCCAAACCAATCGCCAACTGGCGGAAATGTTTGGCTATGCCGAAGATGAATTGCCGGGACGCGACTTGGCCGATCTCTTTGAGCATTGGCGGGCGCGCGTCCTGATGCGCCTGCCTGGCGGGCAGACAGGCGCGGTGGCGCTGGAGATGGTGGCCCGACACAAATCTGGCGGGAAATTTCTCGTCGAGGCGCGTGTGAAGGCGACCGATGACGGCGCTTTTGTGGCGGCGGTGCGCGACATCAGTGAGAGGAAACAGGCCGAGCGCCGCGCCCTGCGCATGGAAGAACGGCTGCGCGGCGCTGAACGCATGGAAAATATTGGTCTGATGGTCGGCGGCGTCGCCCACGATTTGAATAACATTCTCACCAGTATCGTTACCTATCCGGAATTGTTGATGTTGGATTTGCCGGAGGGCGACAAATACCACCACGACCTAGAGGAAATCCGCGCCGCTGGACAGCAGGCGGCGGCGATTGTCGCCGATTTACTCACCGTCGCCCGTGGCGCGACCACCGCCCGTGAGCCGCGCCAACTCAACCAGATTATTGAAGAGGCGCGTGGCTCGATTGAAATGCGGGTGTTGCGGAAGGATTATCCGCAGCTGCGTTTCACCTTCCGCCTGGCCGACGACCTGCCACGGTTGCTGGTGTCAGAACTGCATATCAGGCAATCGTTTCTCAACCTGCTGCGCAACAGCGCCGAGGCCAGTCGCGGTCTGGGCGAAATTGTCGTGACCACTGGACGGCGCTTGTTGAAGCGTGGACGCGCCCTGTACGAAAAAATTCCGCCCGGCGAATACGCGATTCTGTCGATTGAAGACGAAGGCGAAGGCATTGCGCCGGCGGACTTGCCGCGCATCTTCGAGCCGTTCTATTCCAAAAAAGAGATGGGGCGCAGCGGTACCGGCCTGGGCTTGGCGATTGTTATCAACACCATGCGCGACCACCGTGGCTATGTCGATGTTGTCAGTTCCGAGCGGGGCAGTCGCTTCACCCTCTATTTCCCGGTCGCGGCCATTGCCGAAGAGAGGATGGCCGATGAGGTCGGTTGCGCCGTCACGCCGCCACGCGGTCAGGGAGAAGTTGTGCTGGTGGTCGATGACGATCAGCAGCAATTGGCGATTGTTTCCTCGATTTTACAGCGATTGGGCTACAAAGCCTTTCAAGCGGATACATCCGAACGGGCCATGTCGCTCTTGAACAGTCGCCCGGTTGATATGATCATTTTGGATAAATGGATGGAGGAAGGGGTGAACGGGTTTGATGTTTTCAAGCGGATTAAAACCGTTCGCCCCGATCAACGGGTGGTGATGGCGTCGGGCTATCTCAGCCCGGAGGATCTGGCAATGGCCGAGCGGTTGGGCATCGGCCATTGTCTGGCTAAACCATTCAGTATGAACAGCTTGGCGACGGTGATTCAGGACGAGTTGCGTAAGCCACAATAAAGCGCGGCAGGGGCGCGGCGGTCATTGATACAGCGCCGCTTCGGCCAAAGATTTGCCGCGCAGGTCTTTTTCCGACATCAGGGGTGAAGCGCCGTCCAAAGGCCAGGTAATTCCTACGGTCGGGTCGTTCCACAGCAGGCAATGTTCGTCTTCCGGATGATAATACTCGGTGGTCTGGTAGAGGAAATCGGCGGATTCAGATAACACCAGAAAGGCGTGGCCGAAACGCTCCGGCACCCACAGTTGCCTCTTGTTGTCGGCGCTTAAAATTTCGCCGACCCAGCGTCCGAAGGTGGGCGAATTCTGGCGCAGGTCAACGGCCACGTCGAAGACCGCGCCATTGACCACCCGCACCAATTTCCCCTGCGGATGCGCCAGTTGGTAATGGACGCCGCGCAAAACATTTTTCGTCGAACGCGAATGGTTTGATTGGACGAAGTTGAATTCGACGCCGGTCTTCTCTTGCCAGACGCGGCGGTTGAAGCTTTCCATGAAAAAGCCACGATGGTCGCCGAAGACTTTCGGTTCGATCAGGAGCACATCGTCGATGATGGTTTTGATGACTTGCATATTCATTCCTCTTCTAAATTGGTCACATGGCGTTTCAGCACGTCGTCCGTGGGTATCCGGCCATTGTAGGGCATGAAATCAAGTTTTGGCATATTGCCCGGCAGGCGCGTTTGGAGAAAAGCGATGAGCGCTCTTTTGAAGACGACTTCGCTTGCGCCTTCCACCAGAACGGCAATGCGGACACTTCGTTTTGCCGCGCTCACGTCCGCCCTCCCAGACGCCCCATCTCCCAGAGCTGATCCAAACTGTAATCCCTGAGCCAGCGTTCCAGCTCCAGCGTGTCGGCGCGGGCTGTCTTCATGCCGCCCTCTTCATCAAAATCGCAGACGACAAGTTCGCTCGGCGCCAGAAAACCAACGAGACGGTCGGAATGAGTCGCGACAATAAGTTGCGTTCGTGATGACGCTTCGCGGAACAGTTCGACTAAAAGGCGCAACATTTCCGGATGCAGGCTGACCTCCGGTTCATCAATGAGCGTGACCGTCGGCAATTCAGGGCTGTGGAGAAGCGCGACCAACCAAAGGAAGCGCAACGTCCCTTCGGAAAGCTGGTGTGTATAAAAAGATTTGTTGTACGAAGTCTCTTTCCAGGTCAGGGCCAGCGAACCCGCCGCCACAGGATGAAATTCCAGACGTTCAAAATTTGGGAAGGCGACGCGCAGGGTATTTTCGATTTCCCTGAAACGGTCGGCATCAGTTTCGCGCGCATAAAACAGATAGGAAACCAGGTCTTCGCCATTTTCGCCGGGCATATGGGCCGGTTGCATCATCTGGGGTAAGCGAACAGGCGCGCGTGGCGATACATCAAGGGTGTGGTACAGCGCGGAACCAGACAGAAGCGCGCGGAATTTTTCAGTATCCTGAAACATCCTGGGCGCCTGCGCCAGAGAAGTCTCCAGGGGATTCTGTTCCCATTCAGGTCGCTGTAATTTTTTTTTCGCTGGATTGTAATAGCGGATATTGCTCTCGTCCGCTTCTATGTATTTGAAATATTGGTCTTTTTCTCCGCGTTTATGACGTCTTTGCCTTAACGTCTCCTGGGCTATCCGGTAGCCCGTTCCGCTTATTTGCAACGACAATTCATAACTGATAGCTTCTTTTCCGGCGACAGGCATTTCCAGGCGCAAGGACATGGAATCATCCCGGCCATACGTTTTCAGACTGGCTAATCCTCCCGCCGCATTGATCGTTTTCTGCAATTGCCCATTTGCCGAAGCAGCTAGGACACGCATTACTTCCAGGATGGAACTTTTGCCGACGCCGTTCACGCCGATGAAAACATTAAGGGGCGCGAACGGCATATCCAGGTCATGCAGATGGCGGAAACCACGCGCTTGCAAACGTGAAAATGTCGGATTCATCGTTCCTCCGTTTTATCGACTTGCTTCAGGCGATTGCCCGCCCGTACATTTCAGCATAATATTTTTGATAGGAACCGTCGGCCACTTTGTTGACCCAGGCGGTGTTGGCCAGGTACCAGTCGATGGTCGCCTCAATGCCGCCCGCGAAATCTAATTGTGGCCGCCAACCCAGGCGCTCGCGGATTTTCGTTGGGTCGATGGCGTAGCGGCGGTCATGGCCCAGGCGGTCTCTGACAAAGGTTATCAGCTCGCGGCGCCGACGTCTGCCGGGCAGAAGACCACGTTTCACATCGAGAAGATCGCAGACCGTGGTGACAACTTCGACATTGGTTTTTTCGTTGTGGCCGCCGATGTTGTAGCGTTCGCCGTTTTCTCCCTGTTCGATAACCAGAAGAATCGCCCGGCAGTGGTCTTCGACATAGAGCCAGTCGCGGACATTCTGGCCGTCGCCGTAGACCGGCAGCGGTTTGCCGTGCAGGGCGTTATTGAAGATTAAAGGGATCAGTTTTTCCGGGAATTGATACGGCCCATAGTTATTAGAACAGTTGGTGATGCGCGCTGGCAGGCCGTAGGTGTGGAAATAGGCGCTGACCAGATGGTCGGACGAAGCCTTCGAGGCCGAGTAGGGCGAACGCGGCGAATAGGCCGTGGTTTCGGTGAAATAGCCGCTTGTGCCGAGCGAGCCATAGACTTCATCAGTGGAAACGTGCAGAAAGCAGGGCGCATTTCCTGGGCCGGGTTTATCCAGCCAGGCGTTTTTCGCCGCTTCCAGCAGACTGAATGTGCCGAAAATATTGGTTTGGATGAAGGCGTCTGGCCCGGCAATCGACCGGTCAACATGCGATTCGGCGGCGAAATGGGCGACGGTATCAATTGGTTCTTCGCTGAATAAGCGCCGCATCGCCTGGGTGTCGCAAATATCTTCGCGAACGAAGCGATACCGCTCGCCTTCGTTGATGCCGACCAGATTGTTCAGATTGCCGGCATAGGTCAGTTTATCGACGTTGATAACGCGCCAATCGGGGCGGCTTTCGCGGATCAGGCGCACGAAGTTGGCGCCGATGAAGCCGCAACCGCCGGTGACGAGGATGGTTCGTGTCATAATGTTTGCATTCCCAGGAAAAAATCATATTGTAGGCGGCCTTCGCCCAAAACCCGGATGAGCTTATACAGCATCCGTCTTTTCCCAGCAATTTTTTCCCAATTTCCTTACGAAATGACCAATCAGATTACCCAAGAAATCGCCCGCCGCCGCACCTTCGGCATCATCAGCCACCCCGACGCCGGCAAAACAACCCTGACTGAAAAATTGCTCCTATTCGGCGGCGCGATCAACATGGCCGGCGCGGTCAAATCGCGCAAAACCACGCGGCACGCCACCAGCGATTGGATGAGTATCGAGCAGGAACGCGGTATTTCCGTGACCACCTCGGTGATGAAGTTCACCTACAAAGACCATGAAATCAACCTGCTTGATACGCCGGGCCACCAGGATTTCTCCGAAGATACCTATCGTGTTTTAACTGCCGTCGATTCGGCGATCATGGTCATCGACGGCGCCAAGGGCGTCGAGGCGCAGACCGAAAAATTGATGGAAGTCTGCCGGATGCGCAACACGCCGATTATCACTTTCATCAATAAATTAGACCGCGAGGGGCTGCCGCCTTTACAGCTTTTATCGGAAATTGAGGATAAATTACAGATTGAGTGCGCGCCCTTGTCGTGGCCGATTGGCA
Organism: Desulfobulbaceae bacterium; assembly: GCA_031287565.1. Classification (GTDB taxonomy): domain Bacteria; phylum Desulfobacterota; class Desulfobulbia; order Desulfobulbales; family Desulfocapsaceae; genus UBA8130. The sequence goes on along the minus strand of JAITSS010000017.1, from coordinate 17,059 downwards.
TGGGCAAGGATTTTAAGGGCGTCTGGAATTTCCGGCCTGGCGGCCTGCATCTGTTCAAAGCCGGCGGCGAAACCCGTGAGCGCGACGGTGTGACCATCGAGCGGTTGGACGACCCGCGCCTGGATGAATTTTTGGGGCGGCAGGCCCAGGGACTGCGCGATGATTTGGAACTGCTTTCCGGCGCCGCCAACCCCTTTGATTATGATGAATACCTAAAAGCTGGCCAATCGCCGGTCTTTTTTGGTAGCGCCGTCAATAATTTTGGTGTGCGGGAACTGCTTGACGCCTTTGTTGAAATGGCGCCGCCGCCGGGGCCGCGGCAGAGTCAAAGCCGCCTGGTTTTTCCGGATGAAGAACAATTTTCCGGCTTCGTGTTCAAAATTCAGGCCAATATGGACCCGGCGCACCGCGACCGCATCGCCTTTTTTCGCGTCTGTTCCGGCTGTTTCACGCGGGGTATGAAGGTGCGCCATCACCGTTTGGAAAAGGATGTGGCTTTGAACAACGCCACCATCTTCATGGCGCAGGAGCGGGCCAATGTCGATGAAGCTTGGCCCGGCGACATCATTGGATTGCACAACCACGGCACCATCAAAATCGGCGATACTTTTTCTGAAAAAGAGCCGCTGAAATTCATCGGCATACCCAATTTCGCGCCGGAGCATTTCCGCCGCGTGCTACTGAAGAATCCGTTGAAACTCAAACAGTTGCAAAAAGGCTTGACCCAACTGGCCGAGGAAGGGGCGATTCAGGTGTTCCGCCCGCGCATTGGTTCGGATTACATCATGGGCGCGGTCGGCGTTCTGCAATTTGAAGTGACCATGGCGCGACTGAAAAACGAGTATGCCGTTGACGCCATCTACGAGCCGGTCAACTATCAGGCCGCCCGCTGGATTCACTGTGAGGATAAGAAAAAGCTACTCGAATTCGAGCGGAAGAACGAGGCGGCCCTGGCCACCGATTCGGAAGGATTTCTTACCTATCTCGCCGACAGCGAATGGATGATGAAATTCTTCATCGAAAAATGGCCGGAGATTGAATTCAGAAAGACCAGGGAAATCGTCTAAACCTTTGCCTAGGGGCGACCGTTTTCGGGCGCCGGGCGTTTTGAAGTCACAATCGGAACCGGTTCCGTTCCCATCTCTAGGACAACCGTCATGCCCGCGCAGGCGGGCATCCAGGGGCATCAAGAAAATACAGAGAACGGGCAGTCTGGATTCCCGCTTGCGCGGGAATGACGGAAAATGGTCACAATCGGAACCGGTTCCGTTCCCATCTCTGGGTATGAGTCAGGCTCAGAAGGCCAGGCAGTTTATTGTCACAATCGGAACCGGTTCCGTTCCCATCTCTGGGGATTAAAAAGTGCAATTCATTTTTAAATGAATGTCACAATCGGAACCGGTTCCGTTCCCATCTCTGGGCATTTGTGCTAGGACTGTTATCTGGACTGTTATTGTCACAATCGGAACCGGTTCCGTTCCCATCTCTGGGAGTGGGCGTCACTATAGTCAGCAACGGCGTGGCTTTGCAACTGCCACTTTGTAGTATGTCCCGTTGCCTGTCGCGCAGTTAGTGTAGTTTCCAAGACATCCTGCAATGTAGTAGTCATTCCAGGTCTGGCATGAATATTGCTTAATCATCAATTTGCACGTTCTTTCAAAGCGATATTTGGTTTCTGAAATTTTCATTTTCCTGCCAAATAGTAACTTCAAAATCGCTTGGCCCGCTCGATAAACCTGGAACCTGGTCGATGTGTGCAACGGCTGTCTTTTTGTCACACCAGATGGTTTCAGCCCAGGCGTTTCAGGGCGTGCCGCGCCGCCAGGATGGTCAGGGCCAAACTGGCGGCCAAGTGGACGCGCTTGTCGATGAAGCCACTGACGCCGGTAATCGCATACATCCAGGCCAACAGCAGGTTTTCGCCGTGTCGCGCCCGTCGGCCAGGCGAGCGGCGCGGGTTGGCGAGCAGCACGCCGTTGGTGGCGTCGCTGAGAAACGGGGCGACGGCGGCGAGCACTTGCGCTTCGCTTCGTGTGGCCGGGTTGTAGCGGACCAAAAGGCCGCCGGTGCGCCGGTTGGCCGCGACCGTGGTCACTCCTGATTGGTTGGCAAGAACGCGCTCAATTTCGGCAATTGTTCGCGGGTTTTTCAGGGCGGCGTCACGCAGCCGCAGGCGTCCGGCAAAGGCGCTGACAATCATTTTTTCTTTTCCTCCTCAACTGAAACGGGCGGCGAATTTTTCCTCAAGCATCTTGGCGGTTTCGGTCAGTTCGGCGCGGGAGATGACCGCCGGGTCGTAGATGACTAAAAGACTGCCGGTGACGGGGTTGGGTTCGGCCCTGGTGATGCCGTCGCGTTTGGCCAGAATATCCAAAACCATGCGCAGGGTTTCGCGGTTTTTTAAGGCTTCATGGCGCACCCGCACCCGTCCGCTGAAAAAACTTGAAATCATGGCCGCGCCTCCAGGCAAAGAGGTGTTTGCGGAACAATGTCGTCGGACATTGGCCGCATCAGCCGCACCGCCAGGGCCGAGGTGCCGGCGTTGTGCAGAAAGGCCGAAACGCCGGGGCTGATGACGCCGCCGAGGCTGGCCGTAAGCAGCATGGTGTTCCAGACCAGAGAAAAGCCAAAACCGACGCGCACCCGCGCCAGTGTTTCACGGGCGATGGCCCGCGCCGTCAGCATATCTTCCAATCTGCCGCTCACCAACACCATGTCGGCTACTTCGCGGGCCATGTCGGCGCCGCCCTGCATGGCGCAACCGATGTCGGCGGCGGCAAGGGCTGGCGAATCATTAACGCCGTCGCCAATCATCAGTACCTTGCCGCCTTGTTGGCGCAAGAGGGCGACGAAGGCGGCTTTTTCTTCCGGCAGCATGTTGGCGCGGTATTCGTCGATGCCGGCCATGGCCGCGATGCGTTTGGCGGTGCGCAGACCGTCGCCAGTCAGCATGATGATGCGCCGCGCGCCGTCGTCGCGCAGCGCCTGAATCACGGCGGGCGTTTCGTCACGCAGGCGGTCGGCGATGCAGATGAGACCGGCCAGCTCGCCGTCAAGCGCCAGATAGAGCAGCGATAAACCCAGCGCCGCTCGCTGTTCGACGGTTTCATGCTGCCGCTTGCTGAGCCGCGTATGATGATCTTCGAGGACAAAATGTTCGCTGCCCAGCAACACGCGCTGTCCGTTCAGCCGCGAGGCGATGCCGTGCGCGACGATAAATTCGACTTCGGTGTGCTCTTCGCGGTGGTTGATGCCTTCCTTTTTCGCGGCTTCGACCACTGCCTGGCCGACCGGATGCGGGAAATGTTCTTCAAGACAGGCGGCGATTTTCAGAACCTGCTCGCGGCCGCCTGGCTTGGTCAGCGGCCCGAAGGGGATGACTTCGACCACCTCCGGTCGCGCTTCGGTGAGGGTGCCGGTTTTGTCGAAGACCACGGTGTCGGCTTCGGCCAAAGCCTCAATGGCCTTGCCGCCCTTGACCAGAGCGCCGCAGTCGGCGGCTTCGCGCATTCCGGTCAGGATGCAGAGCGGCGTCGCCAGCCGGATGGCGCAGGAATAATCGACCAGAAGCACTGAACCGGCGCGGTACGGCGAGCGCGTGATCAGCAAAACCAGCCCGGCCAGAAGAAAATTCCACGGCACCACCGAATCGGCGATGCGCTCGTAGCGCCCGGCGATACCGGCCTTGGCTTCTTCCGATTCTTCGATATAGCGCAGGATCGAGCGGATGCGGCTGTCGCCGCCGGCTTTTTCAACCTGAACGCGCAATTCGCCTTCTTCCAGAATCGTGCCCGCGTAGACGCTCGACCCGACTTGGCGACGCTGTGGCATGTCTTCGCCGGTGAGCGAGGATTGGTTGACCATGCCTTCGCCCGCGACGACGCGGCCGTCAGCGGGGATGGCGCAGCCGCCGCGCACGATGACCGTATCGTCTTTTTTCAGACGGCGGAAAGGAATCTGGATTTCCTCGCCCGCCGCTTCAATCCATACCGAATCGATATTCAGAGCCAGTTTTTCCGCCAGGTCGGCTTCCGATTTCTTCCGCGTCCAGTCGGCCAGGTATTCAGCCAAGGCGAAGAAGAAGATGATTGAGGCGAGGGTTTTATAGTCGCGCCGCAGGATGCAGACGAGCAGGGCTGAGGCGTCGAGCGTTTCAAGAGTCAGGGCGCGTTCGCGGGCCAAGGCGACGAGGCCGCGCCCGATATAGGGCAGGGCGCGCCAGATGGCGACGGCGGTGTTGAACAGCTTGGGGATCAGATAACTGACAAGTCGTCCCGGCACTGGATTGCGCGGTTCACCGTCATTTTTGCGCGCTGGCGAGGTGTTGGCGCGAAGGACGATAATCAATACGCTGCCGGTTACGGGCGCGACGCTGACCTGGGCGGTTGCCGGTAAGTTGTCGCAATAGCGCGCTAAAGCGTTGGCGGCGATGATCTGATTATCCGGTAAGGCGGCGGCGTCTTCCGGCCTGAGCGGTCGTAGCCGGAGTCGTCCGGCGCTTTTATGGGCCACCCGATAAAAAGGGGCGGCGAAATCAGGCGCGTTCATGGGCATGGATGCGGCGGCGTTTTGCGTCACCGGCGTGGACGCCTGGCCCTGAACCTGGCAGATTATTGTTCCTTCGCCATTGTACATGGTGATTGTTCCGTCGGCTGACGCCGCCCGCAGCTTGTCTGTCACAGGCAGGCCCGGACGGCGCTTTGAAATGGTGGAAAGGGAAAAGGAAGTTTTCTCTCTCAGGCGGCTTCGCCGGTCTCGCCTTTGCGCAGCTCGTTTTCGTGGCGGGCTTCGGCGGCGATGTCGTCGAGATTCTCTTTGGCGGTGGCCATAACCTCGCAGGCTTTATCCTTCAAATTGATGCCATGGCTGAGCACCCTGGCCGCGCCTTTTCGGATACCAGCGGAATTTTTCGATACCAGCATAGTCGCCGCCGCGCCGACGACTATCCCCGCTCCCAGCCACAAGCCATATTTCCACCAACCCTGTTGCCACATGATGTTCCCTCCCATAAATAAAATTAGCCAACATGAACTTCGGACGGCGGGCTTTATACCTGGCCGCGTCCGGCGTGTCAAGGGTAGGGCGAATTTTCGTAGAGAGAAGTAATAGAGTAAGGAAACGCTAAAACTGGTGAAACGGGCGGCGTGGCCAAGAGAAAAAAACGACGACGGCGGTCACTCGTCGCTTTGCTTTTGCCCGGCGATTTGCCGCAGCGCGTCGATCAACGATTGGGTCTGGAAAGGTTTGGTCAGCACTTGCCGCGCCCCGGATTCTTTGAGTTGAGTTTCTGTGAGAATCTGCGGGTTGCCGGAGCAGAGCAAGACTGGCAGGTTGGGGCGGACGGCGGTCATTTCTTTGGCCAGTTGCGCGCCGGTGAGTTTGGACATCGACTGGTCGGTGATCACTAAATCGAATTGGTCAGGATGACAGAGAAAACTAGCCAGGGCTTCGGTGCTTTTGCTGAAACTTTCAACGCGCATTCCCATGCGGCGCAGCAGTTGGCCGCCTAAAGTCAGCACCGCTTCGTCGTCATCGACGAACATCACCCGCATATTGGCCAGGTTTTTCGGCAACTCGGCGGAAATGACCGGACCCGCCACTTTAGCGCTTTCATTCAGGAGTGGTAGGTAGATAATGAATGTCGAGCCGACACCGAGCTGGCTTTTGACATCAATGACGCCGCGCAACTCCATCACGATGCCGTAGGTGACGGACAGGCCAAGACCGGTGCCGTCGCCGGGCGGTTTGGTGGTGAAATACGGCTCGAAGATGCGGCGGCGAATGGCTTCGTCCATGCCAAGGCCGGTGTCGCTGACCTTGAGCCGCGCCGCTGGACTGGCAAATTTGCGCGACCGCAGAAAAGCGGCGTCGCTTTCGTCGCTGGCCGACAGCTCGACCAAAAGCACGCCGCCTTTGTCGCGCATGGCGTAGGTGGCGTTGGTGCAGAGATTCATCAGGATGCTCTGCACCTGCGACGGGTCGGCTGAGACCAGCGCATTGCCGACTCTCTGGTCAAATTCCTGACGTAATTCGATGGTCACGGGCAGGCTGGCCCGCAGCAGTTTCAGCGTTTCTTTGACCAGGGAAGCGATGCGGATCGGGCGCTTTTCAAATTCGTTTTTGCGGGCAAAGGTCAGAATTTCGCTGACCAGGTCTTTGGCGCGTAAACCGGCGAGAAATATCTGGCGCACATCGTCGTACAGGCGATTGCCGGGTCGCAAATCGTCCATCAGCAATTCGCAATAGCCGATGATTGGTGTCAGGATATTATTAAAGTCGTGGGCGATGCCGCCGGCCAAAAGGCCGATGGAGGCCATTTTTTCGGTTTGCAGCAGTTGATGCTGGTATTCTTCCAGCTCTTTGGTGCGTTCACGCACCCGTTCTTCCAACAGGCTGTTCTGCCGCGCCAGTTCGTCGTTGGCCTGCTTTAAGGCCAGATGCAGCCGCACCCGCGCCAGGGCCACCGGCGGCTGAAAGGGTTTGGTAATGTAATCGACGGCGCCGCGCACAAAGGCGTTTTCCTCATCTTTGGGATTGTGGCTAGCGGTGACGAAAATAACGGGAATATCGGCGGTTTCCGGGCGGGCGAGCAACTGATCAAGGACTGCGAAACCATCCATTTCCGGCATCATCATATCGAGAAGGATCATGTCCGGACGCGGGACAACCCTGGCGATTTCCAGCGCGTGTTTGCCGGAGCGGGCCGCTTTGACGCGATAATAGGGTTTGAGTATGCCCGCTAAAATCACCAGGTTTTCCGTCTGATCATCGACCATCAGAATGGTTTTCTGGTTTGAATTTACCGCCTGATATTCCATAGTCATGGTCCGTTTCGTCGCCGTCAAAATAAAACCAGGTTCGCCGCCAGTATCGTCAATTGACTGACAAACGTCAAGCGGCGCACGGGCGGGCCAACACTTGACGATGCCTTGCTCACAAGAGCCTTCATTTGCGGAAGGGGATATGCGCCGCGCCAGGATACCTGTCGCGCTGGCGGCGGACGGTGAAAAAGATGGAGGGATAGCCAGAGATTGTGGTATTTTCCGCGCCGCTTGTTTTGCTGGCCCGATGAAAGTCGGTTTCCCCGCGAGGTGGAAAACAATCTTATCCGGAGCAGACCATGAAACAGTTTTTCCTCCTGGTTGAGCGGATCATCAGCCGGGTGAACGCCAGCCTGCGTGAATACGATTTTCATGTCGACGCCTATATCAACGCCGTCACCGATCCACGCAAAATGCTTGAGTATTACGCCACCTACGCCGTCACCTCGAAACACCCGCTGCGCCTGCATTTCACCGGCTCGAACATCGCCGGCAGCTATTTTCTCGGCAAGTGCTACGTCCATGATTCGGTGGTGTACAAAAGCGATTTGCGCGGCGACGAGTTGAAGCGAAAAGGCGATCTGGCCATGGGGGTCAAACAATTGCCGCTCACCGAGGATGAATTCATCCTGATTCGCAACAGTTTTCTCTTCCGCACCCTGATTCACAGCCGCTCGCACAATATCGAAACGCCGGAAGAGCTGTTCGTGCGCAATTCGGTGGCCGCCCATTACTCCAACATCCACGGCTCGACTTTGGAAGGTTGCTATTTAGGCGTCTTCGCCACCGTTGATCAGATGTCGTTGCATTCCTGCGTGGTTGGCGACTTTTCCTATCTTCAGGTCGATAAGCTGTTTCATCATGTGATCAAGCCGGGCACGGTGTGGATCGAAAAAGATGAATTCTCCTTTCATTACACCCTGCCGTCGGAAATTCTGCGCCGCTACATCACCTTTGACGCCGACCACCGGCCCACCGGCATCCTCTTTGATTTTGTCGATGGCAAGAAAGCCGATTTTGACCGTATCTACGACAATATTAAGATAGGGAAGCTGCGGATTCCGGCTACTTCGACGGTTAACCGATTTTCGCTGATCAAAGGGAGAACGAAAATCGGCGAAAACGTGCTGATTAGTCAGCGGGCCTACCTCGACAACGCCGAAATGGGTCGTGGCTCGAACGCCCAGGAAAACACCTTCATCGTCCATTCCAAACTGACCGGCTACGACATCACCGCGCACGGCGCCAAAATCATCCACAGCCAGTTGGGAGAAAATATTTTCGTCGCCTTTAACAGCTTTCTGAACGGTAAGCCGGAAGCGCCGATCAGTATCGGCAAAGGCTGCATCATCATGGCGCATACCATCATCGACAGCGACGAGGCGATAAACATCCCGGAAGACCACCTGGTTTGGGGTTTTATCGGTTCACCGTCCGATTTGGCCACCAACTCGGTCGCCTTAAGCGTTTTACGTCAATCGCGTGAACTGTCGATAGGCGACATGACCTTTTCCGGCGATGGAAACCTGTTTGTTGAAGGATACCGCGCCACCATTCACCACATTTTGGAGCATAACGGCGCGTTTTACAGCAGGGGAAAAAATCGCGGCCACGCCCAGGATCATCAGAGCACCGCGATCAACACCATCCAACCCTATCATATTGGCCCTCGGCAGGGCCTGTACCCATCAATTTCCATTGAACCATAATCCGCGCGCCCGCTTTGATTTCCCGCCGCAATCCTGGGAAGAATGCCGGAAGCGCGGCTGGCGCTCCTATGATGTGCTACTCGTCACCGGCGACGCCTACGTCGATCATCCGTCGTTTGGCGTCGCCATCATCGCCAGGGCGCTAGAAGCCGACGGCCTGAAGGTGGCGATTCTGGCGCAGCCGCGTCACGACCGCCTGGACGACTTCCGCCAATTTCCCGCGCCGCGACTCTTTTGCGGCATTACCGGCGGCAACCTCGATTCCATCGTCGCCAACTACAGCGCCGGCGGCAAGGTGCGAGACAAAGACGCCTATTCACCGGACGGCAACCCGTGGCGCGGCGAACGCGACCGCAAAAACCGTCGCCGTCCTGACCGCGCCTGTCTGGTCTACAGCCATTTGGCGCGGGCCGTCTTCCCGACGACGCTCCTGGTTTTGGGCGGTATCGAGGCGTCGTTGCGGCGCTTCGTCCATTATGATTATCAGCAGGCGATATTGCGGGCCTCGATTCTCTGCGACGCCAAGGCTGATTTGTTGGTGTATGGCATGGGCGAACGGGCGACGCGGGAAATTGCCAGCCGCCTGCGCGAACATCTGCCGCTTACGGGCGTTGTCGGCACCTGCGAGCGTCTGACCGAGGCGGAAAAAGAGCGCCGCGCCGAAGCCGCTGACGGTTTGTTGGCATTGGCTTCGTTCGCGGCCATCACCGCCCGGCCCAGGCTTTTTCTCGAAACCGAGCTGACCATTGACCGCTTGGCGCGGCAAGATGATCGGCGGGTGTTGTTGCAGAACCAGGGCAGTCATTGGCTCTTGCAAAATCCGGCGGCGGCGCCGCTTTCGACCCGCGAATTTGACGCGATATACGCCCTGCCGTATACGCGCCGCGCGCATCCGGCGGCGGGCGACATCCCGGCGGCCAGGATGATCGCCGATTCCGTGACCATTGTCCGCGGTTGTGCCGGCGGCTGCTCATTCTGCGCCATCACCCGGCATCAGGGCGCGGTCATCCAGAGCCGCAGCCGCGTCGCGATTGTCGCCGAATGCGCGAAAATCGCCGGGCGGGCGGATTTCAACGGCACAATCAGCGACCTGGGCGGGCCGACCGCCAATCTGTACGCCAGCCGTTGCGCCATCCGTGGTTGCCGCCGCCGTGATTGCCTGTATCCACAGGTCTGCAAAAATCTGGAAACCGATGAGGATGAATTTCTTCAGCTTTTGCGTGATGTGAGTGCCATTTCCGGCGTGCGCCACGTCTTTATTTCTTCTGGATTACGCATGGAGCTACTGCGTAAAACGCCGCGTCTGCTACGGCAGATTCTTGATAAGCATTGCCCCGGTGTTTTGAAAATCGCCCCAGAGCACAGCAGCGAGCGCGTGCTTCGCCTGATGCACAAGGAAAAGCATGAGGAATTACGACAACTCCTGGATTTGTGCCGGAAAATCGGTCGCGACCTGGGCAAACCAGCCTGGCTCAGTCCCTATGTGCTGAGCGCCCACCCCGGCGCGACCGAGGAAGATGCGAGAATCCTGGCTCGTGATATGAAAAAACTGGGATTGACCGTGGCGGCTTTTCAGGATTTCACGCCGACGCCGGGAACCATCGCCACCGCCATGTACGTCACGGGCCTCGACCGCGACAGCGGTCAGGCGATTCCCGTGGCGCGTGGCGCGGCCGAGCGGATGCGGCAAAGAAAAATGCTGGAAGCGTTGCTGCCGAAAAAAGGTCGCTGAGGACTATGGCAAGAAAAGCCGCCGTGGGCGCTCTGGGCGCTGAGGCGGATAGGCGGGATTTTGCTTACAGCTCTTTTTTATCGACGTAGCCGTAGTAGCTACCGTAGTAGCCGTAAGCGTCAAGCACCCGGCGCTGGAAGAAGTTGTCGCGCATTCCATTGAACACCACGCCGATGATGCGGTCGGCACCGATGTTTTCCACCACTTCTTTGATGTGCGCCCGCGCCGATTTCCCGTATCCGACCACCAGCACCACGCCATCCACGCGCTTCGACAAGACTACTGTTTCAGACGCGACCTGGAACGGCGGGCTGTCGAAAATGATCAGGCGGTCTTCGTAACGACTGGATAACTCATCGACCAAACCACTCATCCGCGCCGAAGCCAGAAGTTCGGCGGGATTATCCGGCGGCATACCACTTGGCAGAATCGACAATTTATCAATGGCGGTTTTCAGCAGCAGATTGGACAGTTGGTACTTTTCATCGGCGAGGTAATCGGCTAAGCCCCGGTTATTGCTGATCGAAATGCCGAATAGTTTGGCGAGCGACGGTCGTCTGAGGTCGCAATCGACCAGCAAGGCATGTTGATCGACGCCTTGGGCGATCGACACGCCGATATTGGCCGAGACGAAACTTTTTCCCTCTGAAGGCGATGACGATGTGACCATGATGGTGCGGAAACGATCACCGCCGTCATCCGGATAGAGGATTTTTGAGCGCAACATGCGAAACGATTCGGCGGCTTGCCAGGAAATATTATTGACCCGCTGAAAGCGCTCGTCCCATTGTTGCTGTGGCACGCTGGAGCGCGCCCGGCGGCTGCGCCTGCGTTTGTCGGGTTGTTCTTCTGGCTCCTCTCGCCAGTTTTCCCGCTGATCGACGCCGGATTTTTCGAGAATATCGGTGAATTTTCCCATCGCGCCCCTCAATTACTTGAATAAACCGACAATATAATCGACCAGGCCACAATGAACGGCCAGCCACACCGCCAGAATTTCCAGGACGGCGGCGCAGACGATGAGCGGCCACAGCCATTTTTCCCAGAAGCTTTGTTCCGGAATTGGCTCCAACACATTTTCATCGCCGGGAATGTACATCTGCTTCACGCATTCCTGGATGATGGTGTGATCGATCTGCCGTTGCCCGCGCGAATAGGCGGTGAGCATGGCGTTGTCGCAGACGACATTGATGACCCGTGGCACGCCGCCGGTCGCCCGGTGGATATATTCCACCGCCTTGTCGGTGAATAGGTCGCCCAACGACGTATCGCGTCCGGCCACCATCAAACGATAATTGATGTAGGCGAGCACATCGGCGCTGGTCAGGGGTTCGAGATGAAAACGGATGCCCACCCGCTGTCGCACCGCGCGTAATCGCTCTTCGGCCAGGCGTCCCAGCAATTCCGGCTGGCCAACTAAAAAAATGCTTAATATGTTTTTTTGCTCGGATGAGACATTTTCCAGAAAACGAATTTCCTCAAACAGGTCGTAGGGCAGGGCGTGCGCCTCATCAATGATCAGGAGCACCTTGCGATTGGTGACCAGACATTTTTCCAGCAGTTGCGACAACATCAACAGAAAGTGGCTTTTGACACCGTCGTAGCGCAAGCCGAGCTTGGCGGCGAAATAACGATAAAAATCAGCTACTTCCAGGATAGGGTTGGAGAGCAGGCACAGATAATGGCTGTCTTTCAGTTCAGTCACCAGGGCGTTGATCAGGGTGGTTTTGCCGGTGCCGACGCCGCCGGTGAGTAGCAGAAAACCGGAATTGGAAACCACGCCGTATTTCAGAGTCGCCAAACCCTGGCGGTGGGTTTCGCTGAGAAACAACGACCGTGAATCCGAGGTCAATTCAAACGGTTTGCTTTGCAGGCCAAAAAACTCCCGGTACATAGATTTGACGCTCCCGGTAAACCTTAAATGACGATTTTTTCCATATGCCAGGCCCAGGCGAAGTAGCCCATCACCAGCATTCCGGCGAACAGCAGACTTAATGCTTTGACCAGGAACATGATGCGATCCTGTTTCTTTTCACGCGCCGTTGGAATGTAGGACACCACGCTGACCACCGGCAGTTTCAGATAATTCTCCAGGTCGGCGGGAATGCGGAACGATTGGTCGAAAAAGAACGAAAGCGCCGCGATGGCGATGCCTAAACCGCCAGAAAACACAAAACATGCGCCCATAATGCGCTTGAAATCGGGTTTGAACGGCGTTTCCGGAAAACGGGCCGGATCCTCAATGCGGAATTGGCCGGATTGCTGGCGACGGGCCTGATTCAAGGCCGATTGCGCTTGCAGATTTTTTTCCACCAGACGGTCGTATTGCTGCTTCATGACTGAATAATCACGGGTCAGGGATGACCATTCCGCTTCGCGAATCGGCGCGGCGTCCACGGCTTTCTGAAGCTGGAGTATCTGTTTTTGGACATCCTCGTTTCCTCTGGTCAGGCTGGCGATCTGCAACTCATAATTTCTGATTTGCGCCTCGTACTGCATCATGATGCGGCTGGTGACGGAATCGCCGGGTTTCGGTCGGCTGGGCGCGGGCGCTTGGCCGGGGGCGGACGGCTCAGTTTCGGATGGGCTACGCGGCTCGGCCTGCATTTTGGCGATTTGGGCGCGGACCCTTTTCACTTCAGGGTGGTTTTCGGTGTATTTCCGTAGCAGGTCCTGGAGTTGATTTTGCAAGCGCTCCAGTGGATCAACCGGAGCAAGCACCGGCGCTCCTCCCTGCGGGTTTGGCGCAACCACCTCGGTGGAGGGCCGTTGCCGCAATGACTGCAACTGCTCCTGCAACAGCGTCATGGTCTGTTGCGCGGTCAGGATGGCGTCCTGGTTTTTTCGGTATTGCTCCTGCAAGGACACCATCCGTTGGACATTTTCGGGGCGTTGATCTGGCATTTCATCAAAATATTTTCTTTTGTAGTCGCGCATGGCCTGGTCCTTTGCATCCATGACCGACTTCGCCGCCATCATCTCGCCTTCAGTATAACTGGCGATGCGCACCGCCTCTTCGACCGAGCCGGCGTTGCTGATTTCGATGAAGCGCCCAGACAATTCACTAACCACCTTCATCACCTTCGACTGGTCGCCGCCGTTATAACTGATCTGGAAGGTGTTGCCGCTGTTGGCGGGTTGAATGATGATATCCCTGCGCATCACGTCAATAACGTCCTCAATTGGCCGCTGCGCCACCAATTGTGGGTAAAGGTTGAATTTTTTGATCATCTCCTCAAGGTTGGTCCTGCTGACCAGCAACTGCGAGGTGGTGCCGACGATCTCGCGCAATTGGCGCTCCTGAGCGTCCACCGCCATCGGGTTTGGATTGACGTTGCTCGGTTTGAAAGTGAGCATCGCCACCGACTGATACACTTTCGGCGTGCGCAGATAGGCGCTCAAACCGATTGGCAGGCTAATGAGAATCAGCCAGATCAGGAGGTATTTTTTGCGATAGAACAGATCGACGTATTTTCGTAGCGCAATATTGGTTGCCTGTTCCATGGGAAGTCCAGTTTCGCCTTGTTTTGTTCTGGGGATTGTATGAAAAATTTCGCTTCAACGCCGACTCGACACAGAATATCGCAATCGACGGCGGCTTGAAAAGGAATTGTTCAGTAAAATCCGAAAAAAAGCTCCGGTCGCGGGGAAAAAACGGAGAAACAGAGGCTCGCGGCGCTGGTATTTTTCGCCGATGCGGAAAACAGGGCGGGAAACCAGCGTATCTCTCGGAGGATGGAGTCAATGAGAGGGCGGCTCAAGACAATTAAGACCTTGACACGCCAGGGAATTCGCCGTCACAATTCAGCTTTTTCGTCCGATTGCGCCTGGCGCTGGTTGCGGTCTGGAAAAAGTCTGATCAACAGCGAAAATATGCTGATGGCGCTTGGGGCGATGCCGAATAAATCAGACGAGTCAAGCCTGACTGGCGGCTATTTGTCGAACCAATACTCAGTCGGTGCCGAAAATTAGACTTCGCGGCCTGTGGGGAAAACGAAAATTTACAGGTCGTCCGGGGCGAAGGTCACGGCTGTAGCCAGAGCGCTTTCGTCTAAAAGCAACATAATTAGGCGATCCAAGCCCAGGGCGATGCCGCTGGCCGCATCAATGCGCGCGAGGTCAGCCAGAAAACGCTCAGGCATGGCTGGGCGTGTTTTGCCGTCGCGGGCGATCGTCGCGATTTCTTCGGCGAAACGGCGGCGTTGTTCATTCGCATCGGTCAATTCGGAAAAGCCGTTGGCCAGTTCGATGCCGCGAGAATACAGCTCAAAACGCTCGGCGATTCGTTCATCTTCCGGCGAAAGCCTGGCAAGCGACGCCAATTCCGCCGGGTAATCCGTAAGAAAGGTGGGGCGGGAGCGACCTAAATGCGGTTCGACATGGTGAACCAGGAGTTCGTCGAACGCGCCTGCGGCCATGGCCTCGTCGAGGGAGCGTGGGGCGTGGCGGGCGAAGGCGTCGGCGACCGAGACCGTTTCAGCGCCGAGCAAAAACTCCTCGCGCAGGCGCGCGGGCCAGATAAAATCCGTGTCCGGCGGGAGAAATTTGTCGAGATTTTGCGCGAGGAAGGCCAGAAGCGCGTCACAGTCGGCCATCAGTCGCCGGTAATCCGCGCCCAGGCGATACCACTCCAGCATCATGAATTCCTCATGGTGCAGGCGGCCTTTTTCGCCCCGACGAAAGCAGTGGCTGATCTGAAAAATCCTCGGATAACCCCGCGCCAACAGCCGCTTCATGCACAGTTCCGGCGAGGTTTGCAGAAAAAAATCCTCACTTGTTATTGGCTCTATGAAGCGCTCAGGGATGATGGCGGGTAGGCGAATCGGCGTATCGACTTCAAGAAAACCTTTGGCGGCGAAAAAGGCGCGCAGGCAGGAAAAGCAGGCCGCCCGCGTATGCGGAGCATCGGGCATGAATTATTTCACCCTGGTGACGTATGCGCCGGTGCGGGTATCAATCTGAATTTTTTCGCCTTCTTCGATGAACGGCGGCACCTGTAATTGGTAGCCGGTTTCGACCGTCACCGGTTTGGTGTCGTTGCCGGTGGTGTCGCCTTTGGCCCAGGGATCGGCTTGGGTGACGACCAGATTAACAAAAGTTGGCACCGTGACATCAATGGGCCGACCGTCGAAAAACAATCCTTCAACTTCCATGTTATCAATCAGATAGTGCGCGTTGTCGCCCAGTTGCTCGGCGGTCAGGGCCAGTTGTTCATAACTGGTGGTATCCATGAAATGATATTCGTCGCCCTGGTGATAGAGGTACTGCATGGTTTTTTCTTCCAGCTCGGCTTTTTCAAACTTATCGACTGAGCGGTAGGTTTTGACCAGTTGGTTGCCGCTGATCATGTTGCGCATCTTGCAGCGATAGAGCGACTGGCCTTTGCCGGGTTTGGAAAATTCAAAATCGATGACGATATAGGGGTTTCCGTCAATCAACAGTTTCAAACCCTTGCGTAAATCTGAAGCATTGTACATACCGTTCTCCGTGGCGTTTCTCATAACCCGCGCCGCCGCCGCGCCGTGGGTTTTGGCTTGGTGAGCCGCGCAGTATACCTGAAACACGGGGCGCGCGGCAAGCCGGTTTCATAGGCCACCGGTTTCGGGCGGATGGGAACGGCAATATGTGGAGCGACAATGAGGTCAGGATTGGCGATTGATCAGACCGCCTGGCGCGTCTTCAGGCGGCGGCGTATAGCCGTGCAGCGCCTGACGTCCCTGGCGCATGGCCGCGAGGTCGTGCGCCAAAAGCGATTTGACGCCTTCCGCCTGGGTGATTGCCTCATGGTGCAGCGTCAGCGCTTCGGCCATCGCCTGATGGCGTTCGCGCAACAGTTCGGGCGACGGGCCGTCGCCGACATCGGATTTGGAGAGGAGGGACGCCAGCTCGCCATCGGCGTTTTCAATCGCCCGTCGCAACTGGGTCATGCGCGTATCCATAGTCAGAAGCAGGTCGGCTTCGGCGACGCCGACTTTCGGTATGAGCAGTCGCAGTTCGTCGGCCAGTTGCCGGTAGAGGGACAAAGACAGTCCAGCCAATTCGGTGGCTCGCGTCTGTTTGGCCATGGCGGTCAACCGGCGATGGCCAAGGGCGCATATTGGCGGGGCATAAGCGTTTGAGCGGTGGCACCTCGGTTGATTTGAATCGCTTCGGCCCAGGTCGCCCGCAGGCCGACCAAGAGGTTTTCGACCACACGCAGCTTTTCGGCGTCGCGATGCAGGTTGGCCAAAGTCAGCTCCCGCACCATGAAATTGTAGAGAGCGTCCAGATTTTCGGCGATGGCGCCACCGACTTCGTGATTCAGGGTGTTGGAAAACTCGGTGATGATGGCCATGGCCCGGCGAATGCCGTGCGACATCATATTGAGATTTGTTTCCTCGACGCCGGAAATCGCCTGACGGGTAAAACGAATCGCCCCATCGTACAGCATGATCAGAAGTTGTTCCGGCGTGGCGGTGAAAATCTGGTTGCGCAGGTATTGGCTGTGTTCAGTCATTCGCGTGCCTCATACATTGTTGGCGATAAGATCGCCAAGGATTCGGAAAACCGGGGTGGTAGGGTGGAACGCGCCGTAGCGCCCGCGACGGATTCCGCAACTTGTTTGTAAGGCTTAGCGGCGACTCGTGTATGAATCGCCGCCAAGCCTGGTTAAGCGGGAAGAGAATGACAATGAAGCCGTCTCTCTCTTTTAGCCCAGGAGCGACAGCGCCAACTGCGGCGTCTGGTTGGCCTGAGCGAGGATCGACACACCGGCCTGTTGCAGGATGTTCTGCTTGGTCATCTCCGAGGTTTCCTGG
>JAITSS010000004.1 GCA_031287565.1 Desulfobulbaceae bacterium | reverse complement strand
AATGTTATGACTCATCTTTTTGCCTCCGATGTGATTCAATCATTTCCCGCAGTATAGCTTGCGCATGAAATAAAGGCCAGCTACGAATCGGAATATGATCGCACGGAACGGAACAATTACCATTGACTCTGAAATCGAACCTGCCGTTCTCCTTTCTCCCGCAAGCGGGCGAGGGAAATTCATGTATGGCTTGTGTAGAGACTTCTGGTATTCATGGCCATCAGGGAAAGCGCATTTGGAGGCGATGTCCATCGTAACATGCAGATAAATTTATGTATTTATTCTGAATTATAGAACGAAGCGGACATGATTAACAGCTTGCCCATCGGTATGAAATCTGCTAAGTACCTTGGGCGTTGGCTTACCCTGATAGGGGCGAAACATTAAGAGAAGTGAGGGATTCGTAATCGGGCGCGACGATTTTCCACTCGTTCAGCCCATATCATCAACCCAGGTGCATTCGGGATGAAAACAATTGACCTCGCGTCATCCAACCGAAGTTTTATCCAGCAGATTGAGGAGGAAAGCGGGCAGGATGTCTCGCGCTGTTACCAATGTGGTAACTGCACGGCCGGATGTCCGATGGATTTCGCCTATGACCTGTCCGTAAATCGCATCATGCGTCTGATCCAGTTGGGACAGAAAGACACGGTGCTGTCCAGCAAATCCCTGGCCTATTGCGCCACCTGCGAAACCTGCACGGCGCGTTGCCCAAACAACATTGATGTGGCGACTGTTATGGATGTGTGTCGGCACATGGCCAGGCGGGAAGGCAAATTTTCAGTCTGGCCGGTGCGAGTTTTCGTCGGCTCCTTCCTGAAAACGGTGGAAACATTCGGCAGGGCTTACGAGGCTGGACTGATGGGCATGTACATGGTCGCGACCGGCAGGCTGTTCTCCGATGTCGATCTGGCACCCAAGATGCTGACGCGACGCAAGCTGCCATACACGCCGCACAGCATCAAGGCGCGCGACGAAGTCAGCGCCATTTTCAAACGATTCAGGGAGGGTGTTCATGAGCAGAAATGAGCCATTCGGCTACTACCCCGGCTGTTCAGGTCAGGGTACCTCCGCCGAATACGACAGTTCGACCCGCGCCGTCTGCGCCGAACTGGGAATGAAGCTGCAAGACCTCGAAGATTGGAATTGTTGCGGTTCAACCCCAGCCCATACGGTTGATCACAGCTTATCCACCGCGCTGTCAGCGAGAAACTTTGTCCAAGCCGGAAAACAGGGGCTTTTTGATATTGTCACGCCCTGCCCCAGTTGCTTGAAAAATATGCGGGTGGCGCTCCGCAACATGAGCGATGAACATATCGGCCCGCAAGCGAGTAAATTACTCGGCGGCGACACGCTCCAAGAAGGCCACACTATCAAATCAGTGATGCAGGTCATCCATGAGCAGGTCAGCGCCAACGAGATTGCCGCCAAATCAATCCGTCCCCTCGAAGGGCTGAAAGTCGCGCCGTATTACGGCTGCCTGATGAGTCGTCCTCAGGGGCTGATGCAATTCGGCGACCCGGAAAATCCGATGGTGATGGAAGAAATTCTGGCGGCGGCGGGCGCTGAAGTACTCCCCTTCCCGCTGAAAGTGGAATGTTGCGGCGCTTCGATGGGCATTCCGCTCAACGAAGCCGTAACCCGTCTCTCCGGCAAAATCATCGATCTTGCCGCCGCCCTCGGCGCCGATGTTATCGCCGTTGCCTGCCCCCTGTGCCAGATGAATCTTGATCTGCGCCAGGGTCAAATCAATCGGGCACACAAGACGCACTTCCAACTGCCCGTCATGTACTACACGCAATTACTTGGTTTGGCCTTCGCCCTTCCCCATAACGAACTTGGGTTGGATAAACTGGTGGTTGATCCACAGCCGGTGCTTGACAAGCTGGCCAATCAACGCCGCGCGGTCGCCAATGCCATGCAAACGGAGGGAGCGGCATGAGAATAGGAGTTTTTATCTGTCACTGCGGCACCAATATCGGCGCGACCGTCGATTCCGCCGGAGTTGCCGAAAACGCGAAAAGTCTGCCGGATGTGGTCTTCGCCACCGACAGCATGTACACCTGCTCGGAACCTGGCCAGGACGGCATCATTCGCGCCATTTCTGAACACGCTCTGGATGGGGTTGTGGTCGCGGCCTGTAGTCCACGTATGCACGAGCCGACCTTTCGCCGGGCGGTGGAACGGGCGGGCGTAAACCGCTATATGTTCGAGATGGCCAATATCCGCGAGCATGTCTCGTGGATTGGCAAAGACAAGGAAGCCAACAGTAACAAAGCCTTTGAGTTGGTGCGCATCGCGGTCGAGAAACTTCGTCGCAATCGTCCATTGACGCCAAAATATTTTCCGTCCACCAAACGTGTTCTGGTTATCGGCGGTGGCGTCGCTGGCATTCAGGCGGCGCTTGACTGCGCCGACGCCGGTATCGAAGTGATCATGGTCGAGCGCGAGCCGTCGATTGGCGGCAAGATGGCCAAACTTGATAAGACCTTCCCGACCGTTGACTGTTCCAGTTGTATTTTAGGGCCGAAGATGGTCGATGTCGCCCAGCATCCGAAAATCACGTTGTACGCTTGCTCCGAACTCGAGTCAGTTTCCGGCTTCGTTGGTAATTTCGAGGTAGTCATCCGCCGCAAAGCGACTTGTGTTGACAATACCAAATGTACCGGTTGCGGACTTTGCGCCGAAAAATGTCCGTCAAAGAAATCCTTTGATCGCTTCAACGAAGGCGTTGGCACGACCACGGCGATTAACATTCCCTTTCCGCAGGCCATTCCGAAAAAGGCGGTTATTGATAAGAGTTTCTGTCGCCAGTTCGTCAAAGGAAAATGCGGTGTCTGCGCCAAAGTCTGTCCGACGGGGGCTATCAGTTACGAACAGCAGGATGAATTGCTGACCGTGCAGGTGGGCGCGATGGTCGCCGCTACCGGTTATGATCTGGTGGACTGGAAAGTCTACAGCGAATATGGCGGCGGACGTTATCCTGATGTCGTAACCTCTTTGCAGTACGAACGCATGATGTCGGCTTCCGGCCCGTTTGGCGGCCACATCAAACGTCTGTCCGACGGCAAAGAGCCGAAAAACGTCGTCTTCATCCAATGCGTCGGCTCGCGCGACGTATCGATTGGCCGTCCTTACTGTTCCGGTTTTTGCTGCATGTACACGGCCAAACAGGCCATTCTCACGAAAGACCATATTCCGGATTCACAAAGCTACGTCTTTTACATGGATATTCGTTCGCCGGGCAAGGGGTACGATGAATTCACCCGCCGGGCGCAGGAAGAATACGGTACCCAGTATATTCGCGGGCGCGTATCGCTGATTTATCCAAAAGGCGACCGGTACATTGTACGCGGCGTCGATACCTTGGCTGGTGCCCAGGTTGAAGTCGAAGCTGATCTGGTGGTTCTCGCCGTCGGTGTCGAAGCGGCGGCCAATTCGCCACACCTGGCCGAAAAATTACGTATTTCTTACGACAAATTCGGCTTTTTCATGGAAAGCCATGTCAAATTGAAACCGATTGAGACCAACACCGCTGGCGTCTTCCTGGCTGGATGTAGCCAGGGGCCGAAGGATATTCCTTCATCGGTGGCCATGGGGAGCGCCGCCGCCGCTAAGGCCATCGGCCTGCTTTCCAAAGACATGCTGGAAAGCGATCCGCAGATCGCCCAAGTGAATATCAATCGCTGTGTCGGTTGTGGCAAATGTATCAATGTCTGTCCGTATAAGGCCATTCGCGAGATTGATTTCCGTGGGCAGGCGAAAGCTGAAGTAATCGAGGCGGTATGTCAGGGTTGTGGTTTGTGCAACGCCACCTGCCCGCAGGGCGCGGTGCAACTCTCACATTTCACGGATAATCAGATACTTGCCGAAGTGGAGGCGCTATGTCGGTGCTGACAGGGAAAGAACGCCGGATAGTCGGCTTTTTGTGTAACTGGTGCTCCTATGGCGGGGCGGATACTGCGGGGGTCGGACGTTTTGTGCAACCGACCGACCTGCGGATTATCCGTGTCCCATGTTCCGGAAGGATCAATCCGTTGTTCATTGTTAAGGCGTTGCTTGGCGGCGCGGACGGCGTGCTGGTTTCCGGTTGCCATCCCCGCGACTGCCACTATGCGGAGGGAAATTTTTACGCCCGCCGCCGTCTTGAGATGTGCAAAAATTTGCTTCCGTTGGTCGGTATTGATCCGAAACGTTTTGAATATACCTGGGTTTCGGCCTCGGAAGGCCAGCGCTGGCAGCATGTGGTGACGGAATTCACCAAACAGATTCATGCTCTGCCGCCCGCGCCGGTATTCCCAGAGTCTCCGGAAATTGAGCGGCTGGCGGCGTGCGCCGGTGAATGATTGGGTTGATGTCTGGCCTGGTCACATTGTTGGTTTTATCTGATTCTATAGAGAGACCGAAATGGATGATGAATTGAAAGGGGCGATACGCAAAGTTTTACCCGATGTTGACTGCGTCATCGGATGGGGGCCGGGACCGGATCCCCTGCGCAGCGCGCCGTTTTTTATGCGAAAACCGGAAGAGGTCGACGCTTTTGTCGTCGGCCCTCTGGCGGTGAATAATCCCGCTGTTTTCCTGCCGGAATATAAAGGCAAGAAAGTGGGTATCGTGGTCAAAGGATGCGATTCGCGCTCGGTCGTGCAGCAAATCGCCGAAGGTCTGGTCAAGCGGGAGGAAGTCGTCATTATTGGCTTTCCCTGCTCCGGCGTGGTCGATATTCAGAAAATAGCGGCGCAACTCGGCCAGGATATTGAACCGGGCATGGTCACGTCGCTGAGCATCAGCAGCGACAAGCTGACGGTGAACGTGAAGGACACCGCGAAGACGATGGACATGGCCGATGTCCGGGCCGATAAGTGCGCGTCTTGCCAATATCCAAACGCCGTGGTCAGCGACGAGTTTGTCGGAACGCCGAAGGAAGGCAAGACCGACGACTATGCCGATCTCGCCGCCTTTGAAGAAAAAAGCATTGATGAACGCTTTGCCTTCTGGGAACAAGAGATGAGTCGCTGTATTCGTTGCTATGCTTGCCGCAACGCCTGTCCGCTCTGCGTCTGCCGCGACCACTGCGTCGCAACCAGCCGCGAGCCACATTGGCTGAATCAGGCCGACAGCACGCGGGAGAAGCTGTTCTTCCAACTCATTCACGCGACCCACCTTGCGGGCCGTTGCACCGGTTGCGGCGAATGTAGCCGGGCGTGTCCGGTCGGCATTCCGGTTGGCTTGTTCAAACGGACGATGACCCGCGCCGCCGCCAGATTGTTTGATTATCAGGCCGGAACCAACGCGGAAACTGTCCCGCCCTTGCAGACCTTCGCCACCGAGGAACCAACCATCAAAGAGAGGGAATGGTAATGCCAGGAAACAAATTTCTCGCCACCGCTGATGTCGCCGCCTGGCTGGGCGAACTCTCGAAGACGATGCGGGTGTTCGCTCCGCGGAATGAAGGTCAGGCGGTTGTCTATCGTGAGTTCGATGCCGCAAAAGGACTGGAACTTCGCCGTAAACCAACGGAATCCGCCAAACATGCGCTTTTCCCGCGCAGCGAAGAGCTGTTGAGCTTCAGCTATTTGCGTCCGGCCTTTGGCGCACCGGAAAAAGAGGGTGAAACCCCTTCCGATGTATCGCAGGTTCAGGTGAAAATGCCTGTGGAGCCGATGCCAACGGTCGTTTTCGGAATGCTTGGTTGCGATGCTGGGAGTGTAACCACCTTCGACCCAATCTATGACGGTAGCAAGTTCAAAGATGTTTATTACCTGAAAAAACGTCAGGCGACGGTATTTATCGTCCGCGCCTGCGCCGAGGTGTTGTCCACCTGCTTCTGTAACTGGGTTGGCGGCGATCCGGCCAATACGAAAAATGCCGATGTGTTGGCCACCGAGCTGTCCGATGGCTGGTTGTTGCAGCCGGTGACAGAACGTGGCGAAAAGGCGCTGACTTCGCCGCTTCTGAAGGACGCGCCAGCAGCATCGGAAGGGCAGGCCACAGCTATTCATGACAATGCCAGAAAATCGTTGGGTGATGCGCCGAATCTCGAAGGAATTGACGCAGCCCTGTTCTCGCTGTTTGCCGATAATGATTTCTGGCAGCGACAATCCGCCGGTTGTCTGGCCTGCGGCACCTGCACGTATCTGTGCCCAACCTGCCACTGTTTTTCCATCACCGATGAAACTTCGGCGCGAAACGGCGTGCGTTTGCGTTCGTGGGATACCTGCATGGCCTCACTCTATACATTGGAGGCCAGCGGCCACAATCCTCGCTCGTTAAAAGCCGCCCGTCTGCGGAACCGGGTTGGCCACAAATTCGCGTATTTTCTAAGGAATAATGACGGGCAGATTTCCTGTTGCGGCTGTGGACGCTGCATTAAAAGCTGTCCATCGAGCGTGGATATTCGCCAGATTGTGAAGGACGCCTTGGTGCAGGCGGCATCAATAGCTCCACCGCCACCACCACAACCGGTCGCGCCCGCCGCCGCTTCACCCAAGCCCGCCGCCCCAGTAAAGGGAAAAGGACGAACCAAGGAGAAAGCCAATGGCTGATATTGCCAAGATACCGGTCTATTCGCCGGATATGGCGAACCCGTACATGCCCTATGTGGCGACGTTAAAAGAAGTTATCCGTGAAACCCATAATATTATGACCTTCCGGGTCGTCCTCGACGATGCCGAGGCCATGAAGAACTTTCGTCATGAGCCGGGCCAGGTTGGGCAACTTTCGGTGTATGGCGTCGGCGAAGCGACCTTTGTTATCAATTCGCCGCCAACCCGCCGTGAATTCATTCAGTTCAGCGTCATGCGCGCTGGCGAAGTCACCTCGGCCTTGCACAAACTGAAAGTCGGCGACAAAGTGGGCGTGCGCGCGCCACTTGGTAATCATTTTGATTACAACGCGATGAAAGGGAAGAATATCCTGTTTGTCGGCGGCGGTATCGGCATGGCGCCCTTGCGCACCTTGTTGTTGTATATGTTCGATAATCGCGATGATTACGGCAAGATCAGCCTGCTGTACGGCGCTCGTTCTCCGGAGGATATGGCCTTTTCCTATGAGATTGAAGAATGGCGCAAAACGAAAAACACCGACGTGGTTTTAACCATTGACCGGGAAGCGGAGGGCTGGAAGGAGCGTGTCGGTCTGATTCCCAACGTGCTCCTTGAGATGAATCCGTCGCCGAAAGACACTGTGGCCATCACCTGCGGGCCACCGATTATGATCAAATTCACTTTACAGGCACTGGACAAACTCAAGTTTCAGCCGGAACAAATATTCACTACGCTTGAGCGGCGCATGAAATGCGGTATCGGCATTTGTGGCCGTTGCAACATTGGCGATAAATACGTCTGCGTTGACGGTCCGGTCTTTTCCTATGCCGAACTGCGCGGCATGGTGGATGAGTTGTAAGCATTTTTTTCCCGATCCTCAGAGATGAACGAAGGCGGTGGCTTCGGCTGCCGCCTTTTTTGTGTTTGCCATTCCTGCTCTTGCGTACATTCTTTCTTCCATGTCTTCTCCCTTCACGCTTCTCAAAACATCCAGCCAGGGCGCGGCCCGGCGCGGCGAACTACGCACGCGGCAAGGCATTATTCAGACCCCGGTCTTCATGCCGGTCGGCACCCAGGCCACAGTCAAGGCGGTGACACCGGAAAACCTCGCCGACATGGGCGCGGCGATTATTCTGGCCAACACCTATCATCTTTTTATCCGCCCCGGCCATGAATTGCTTGCCCGTCTGGGTGGGTTACGCCAATTCATGAATTGGCAAGGCTCGATCCTCACCGACAGTGGCGGCTTTCAAATTTTCAGTCTGCGCGAGTTGGCGAAAATCACTGAGGAAGGCGCGACTTTTCGCTCGCATCTCGATGGCGCAAAACTCTTTTTAAGCCCGGAAATCGCCATCCGCGTCCAGGAGGATTTGGGCGCTGACATCATGATGTGCCTCGACACCTGCATCCCCTTCCCGGCGGAGGAAAGGGAAATCATCGATTCAACCAACTTGACGACTCGTTGGGCGAAACGTTGCCGCGAGGCGCAAAGCCAAGCCGACCGACTGCTGTTCGGCATTGTCCAGGGCGGCATGAATGCAAACCTACGGGCGCGGCACGCTCGCGAACTCATCGACATCGGCTTCGACGGCTACGCCATCGGCGGGCTTTCGGTCGGCGAAGAAAAGGAACGAATGCGAGCGATGATCGAGGCGACCGCGCCGCATCTGCCGGAACATCATCCGCGCTACCTGATGGGGGTCGGCTCGCCGGAAGACCTGGTGGAGGGCGTCTGGCGCGGCATCGACATGTTCGATTGCGTTATGCCGACGAGAAACGCGAGAAATGGCTGTCTGTTCACGCATCAAGGCAAATTGATCATCAAAAACGCCAAATATCGCGACGACCCGCGTCCAGCCGATGAATCCTGCGATTGTTACACCTGCCGCCACTATTCCCGCGCCTATTTACGCCACCTGTACACCAGCCGGGAAATCCTCAGCTATCAGTTGAACACCATTCACAATCTGCATTATTATTTGCGCCTCATGGCCGCAATGCGCGAGGCCATAGAGGAAGATCGCTTCGCCCGTTTTCGCGCCGATTTTTATGGCGGACGGGACGGCAACTGAGTATTTTTTCGGCCATTCACTCAACTTTCCGGCGAAAGCGTCGGCTTTTTTCCTAAAATTCTGGAGGTTTTTTAATGACAGGTATCGCGTTTGCCGCCGACTCCGGCGGAGCCGCCGCCGCCATAGGTGGCGCGGGTGGATTGATGCAGCTTGCGCCAATCATTTTGATTTTCGTCGTTTTCTATTTTCTTTTGATCCGCCCGCAGCAAAAGCAGGCCAAAAAACACCAGCAATTTCTGAACGACCTGAAACGTGGCGTCAAGATCGTCACCCGTGGCGGTATGCACGGCGTTATCACCGATATGGATGGCAACGTCCTGACCCTGGAAATCGCCAAAGACGTAAAAATTAAGATCAGCCGCGACGCCGTGGCCGGCGGCCTGACGAAAGAAGGCGCGGTCAGCGTCGAAACCGCCGAGCCGAAGTCGAGCGGCAGTTGAGGCATCGGCGGATGTTCGTAATCCTACAGTTGTAGGGTGTTTCGGCCGCGCCGTTTTTTATTCGGCGCGGCTTTTCCGTGTCTTTTGTTTTTTTGTCTTCAGTCCTTTGAGAACAACATGGCCGGAAAATTTTACGCAGTGGCCAAGGGACGCAAGCCAGGAATCTACACCGAATGGCCGGAGGCGAAAGGACAGGTCGATGGCTTTCCCGGCGCTGTATACAAAGGGTTCACCGACCTCGCCGAAGCCAAAGCCTGGCTGAAAAATCCGCCGCCCTACCCTGGCGGGCCACAGAAAAGCGACAGGCCGAAGAAATCCGCTGGTGCCCCCAAGTCAAACGCCGAGGCAGCCGCGATGCCGTCCGAAGGCATCGTCATCTACACCGACGGCAGTTGCCTCGGCAATCCCGGCCCTGGTGGCTATGGCGTGATCATCCTGGAGAACGGCCATGAGCGGCGTCTCCAGGGCGGTTTTCGCCATACCACCAACAACCGCATGGAAATCATGGCGGCGCTGGTCGGTCTGAAAACTGTCAGCGTCGGCGAGGAAATTATTCATCTCTATTCTGATTCCAGCTACCTGGTGAATGCCATTCAAAAGGGCTGGCTGGCTGGCTGGGCCAAGCGCGGCTGGCGCAAATCAGATGGGATGCCCGCTCTGAACCGCGACCTCTGGCAGGAAATGCTGCCGCTGCTCACGGAAAAACGGGTTGTTTTGCACTGGTTGCGCGGCCATGCCGGGCATCACTACAACGAATGCTGCGACGAGCTGGCGCTTGCCGCCGCCAAGGCGGCGAATCTACCAGAAGACATGGGCTATCAAGTGGAAAACCAGCCATGAGCCATCTGCCGCGCATTCCCTTCGGCCAGGAACAGTGCCTGCGCGACGATGCGGAACAGTGCCCATGTTGCGGTTGCGCCATTGGTATGCCCCACGCCTTTGGATGCAGCAGTGAAGAATGTCCGCGTTGCCACCGCCTGTTGATCGGTTGCGCCTGCGACCCGCTGTCGGCAAGCGATTCGGCGAAAATCATCGCGGCCCTGGTCCGCCAGTTCCACGACCTCGACGAGGCCGTGTCTGTCACCAACATCACGCCAAACGGCGAAGAACAGTTTTCCTACCTGCATCACGCCGCCATGCAGTTTATCTTTGCCCAGTTGCCGCCGGAGGCGCGGGCGGAAATCGGTCGCGCCTTCCAGATTCGTTTTCCCTCGCTGACGCCGATTGCCGTCGATGACGCCGGGCGCGGTTATTTCACCGCCGAGCAGCTCAGCGAAGCCCTCGACATGCCGCTCGCCGAAGTGCGCGAGCGCATCGAGGCAATGATTGAAGCCGGACAGGGCCTGCGTTTCGCCGATATAAAAAATCTCCATAAAGTGCATTAATTTTCCGCAGACGTTTTCCGCGTTCACTGTTTCCTGGAGAAGCCACCATGCCGATGTTCGCCGCCTGTCTCTTGCTCGCATTCATGTCCGTCTTCTCGGCGGCGCCTGCGGGCGCCGCTGACCAGGAATTATCGCTCTTCATCTGGTCGGAATACCTGCCGGAAGAAGTGGTCAGCGCTTTTTCCAGAGAAACCGGCATCAAAGTGACAGTTGCCACCTACGATTCCAATGAGGCGATGCGGGCCGCGCTCAAACAAGATAAAAACAAAAACCGCTACGACCTGATTGTCCCCTCGTCGGATTATGTCGGATTGCTGGCGGCGGAAGGCTTGCTGCAACCACTCAATCACAACCAAGTGCCGTTGCTCGCGGGCATCGACCGCAAATTTCTTGATAAGGGATTCGACCCTGGCAACACCTATTCCGTGCCCTATCTATGGGGTTCGACCATCATCGTCGTCAACACCAGGCTGGTCGGCGCTGGAACCGTCAATACCCTGGCCGACCTGTGGAAGCCGGAGTTGCGTGGCAAACTGCTTTTACCGAACGACCCGCGTGAAGTGCTGGGGCTGGGGCTAGAGGCGATCGGGTATTCGATCAACGAAAAAGATCCGGGCCGCCTGGCCGCCGCCTACAATAAAGTGAAAAAACTGATGCCCGCAGTGAAGCTGTTTGATTCCGATTCTCCGAAAGAAAAGCTTCTGTCCGGCGAAGCCGCCGTCGGCGTCATGTGGAGTGGCGAAGCCTTCATCGTCGGCAACGAAGATCCAGATATCCACATCATCTATCCATCGGAAGGATTCATTCTCTGGGTGGACAGCCTGTGTATTCCGAAAAACGCGACCCATGTCGAGGCGGCGCACCGTTTCATCAACTATCTGCTCGAACCGGAGGTGGCGGCGGCAATCAGTATGGAAACGGGATATTCGACACCCAACAGCAAGGCGATGACCTACATCGATCCCGGCGTGCGCAACAACCCGGTGGTGTATCCTCTGACCAGCGACCTGGCCAGAGGTGAATTTCTGGAGAACATCGGCGAGCAAGCGATGAATCTGTACAATGAATATTGGCGCAAGTTACGGGAAGAGCAAAAATGAGGCGGCCAGCCCTGCGGCAGGCCGGCGCGGTTGACAGCCGCCGCCGCATTGTTAACGTAATTCGTTCGCGCAGTCATACCGCGACTGATCGCGCCGAAAGCGGAAGCCGTCAATCCGACCAAAGGGGAACATATGAGTTTGCAAGCGCGTTTTAAGGAAGAACTGAAAGAATCAATCAAAGCCAAAGACACGGCCCGCACCGGCGCGATCCGCGTCATGATCGGCGAATTTCAGCGGATGCCGACCAAGGAATTGACCGACGAGCAGGTGGTGGCGGTCATCAAGAAGCTGATCAAATCGGAAAAAGAACTGCTCGCCGCCTCCGGCCAGGCCGCATCCGAATATCTGGCCATCCTCGAAGGCTATCTGCCGCAACAGGCGAGCGCCGAGGAAATTCGCGCCTTCATCCGGTACCATATCGATCTGCAATCCTTCAAAACACCGATGCAGGCCATGCGCCCGATTTTGGCGCATTTCGGCGCCAGCGCCGACGGCAATATGGTCAAATCGGTACTCGCTGAATTCGCCGGATAAGCGAGCGCTACGGCATCATGCCCTTAAACCAGCAATCTCCCCGCCCACCGAAGCCGGTTCTGGCCGCCAATTTCGTCGCCTCGTTGCATCGGCTGATGCGGCAGAGCGCCTACTATAACAAGGGACACAAACTGGTCGCGGCTTCGGCGGAGGTCTTCCGACGCGACCTGCGACTCTTGTCGGAAGCGGGCGAAACGGCTCGTTTCAGAAACCAGGACGGCAAACTGCTCTTGGCTGACGAGGAAATGCCTGCGGACGACACCTTCGCGCGCGACTTTCGTAAACTCATGGACGACCTAGGCATCGTCGAGCTGGAGATTACCGCCCAGGCGCGTCCCAGCGAAGTCATGGAGTTTTTCCGCGCTCTTCAGGCCACCTACCTGCGTCTGCGCTCGGCGCGTGGCTTTACCAGCGCCCCGGAGCTGGATTTTGTCCCACCGACCATTGTCATCACGCGCAAGCGCTATCTCGAATACGAAACCGTCTCAGACGGCGACCAGCAGGTCACTTTCTCCATGCTGATTGACCGGTTGCACGCCAAAGGGTTGAGTGATGTCCGCCTGCAACGCTGCCGAGAAGTGCTAGATTCCTTAGCGCTGTTATTCCGCGACCAGGAACGGCGTCTGCGCGGCCACCAGTTGCCGCAAATTTCCTGGGAGGACATTGAACGCCTGTTGATACGGGTCAGCGTCGCGGAAACGCCGATGTTTCCCGGCGGCGGCGACGCGGCGAAATACCCGGATTCGATTGCCGATCTGGCGGCGATTCTTGGCGCCCTCGATCCGGATTTGTACGCCAAACAAAGCCACAGCGCCATCGACCTGATGCTGTTGCAGGTCAAGCGACTCTATGAAGATGTGGTTCCCGATGACCTTCCCAAGGTGGCCACATCGCGCACTGATCCCCGTCCCCGCCAGGACGGCCTCACGGAAATCAACGAATTTCTCGGCGCGCATCCCTTTGACGCCGCCCTGCAAAAAGAGGTGCGGCAAAAGCCGCGTCAAGAAAGCCTTTCCATTTTCATGCAGCTTTTACAGCGCGAGCATTCGCCGGAAGGGCAGGCCACACTCAACCAATGTCTGTTTGACTTTTTCAGTCAGTCGCCACCGATTACCGGCGACTGGCGCATCCTCTGCGCCGGTTTTTGCGAAATCCTCGCCGCCTCGCCGCAACGCGAAGTCGGCATCGCCGCGCAAGTCTTGCTCGCTGCTTTGAACGCCCAGGTCGGCCAATCCCTGAACCTGCTGTTTTTCCGTGATGTTTTACGCGAGGCGGGTGAGCTGGCCGTCGAGAAAATCTGGCCTTATGTCTTAAACGAGGTGGCGATATCCGCCCGCCTCGACAACAAAAATATCGTCATCGATCTGCTCGACAAGCTGATCCGCCTGCCCGCTTTGGCGCGGGAACGCTGGTTGCCGTTCATGGAAGGCTTGTCCTGCTGTGTCAACAAACGTATCTCGCCGGAATTGATTCAAATCATGGAGGGCAGGCACTACCCGCTTCTGGCGCTTCTCATCGGTTCAAGCCTGCGCCAGGTCATTCATGAACAGGTCTTTCTGACGTTTTCGCAAAAGCCGCCCGATTGGCTGGCCCAGGCCGTTTCGCCCTTTCTCAACGCCAAAGACCCGTTGCACCTGGAATTCGTCCGCCTCTATCTGCGGCACGGCCAGATCAATCAACCGAGCCGCGCCCTGATGGCCATGGCTGGCAACATCCTGGCCAACGGGCTAATCAATCTGTCGGAAGACCGCCGCCGCGAACCCCATGTCGCGCCGACCATCCGCATTCTGCATCTGTTTCGCAACCCGGAAATCGAAGCGCTGCTCAAACAAATCACCGGCGGCAAAAAGATGCTCTTCTTACGCCAGTGGCCAACGGAATGCCGCCAAGCGGCTCTAGAGGCTTTGGCGCAATCCGAATAACAGCGATTCGGGACGCTACGCCGCCGAAACACCCAGGAATTTCATCGGAAACGCCATGAATCACGAACAGTTGCTGGACAGTTTTCTCATGCTGCTGTGCCGCCTGTTTTCAAACCGCAGGTTGTATTTTTCCCAGCACGGCAAAATCAAAGAGCAGAGCAAACAGATTGCGGTCGGCCTGAAAAATTTGTTTGACGCCAGCCGCGAGGACACGCTGTTCATCGGCGTCGCCGACGGCAACCTGGTCCACCGTGGGCAGGTGCTGACCGGCCCCAGCATCACCGGGGCGCGTTTGATCCAATTCGCCGAGGCCCTGCGCTGCGGCGGTTTTATTTTTTCGCGGCAGACAGACGCCGAGGAAATCGAACGCCTCGCCGACCTCACTGCGACCGTAAAAGATGTCGCCTCGCTCGAAGATGGCCGCCGCCTACTAAAAGCGCAAGGAATCCAGCACATAGAGTTGGCCAATCCGTACAATGCCCAAGATGACGCCGACAGCGACAAAGTCTGGAGTGGCCGCGAGGCGACGATAGGCGCGCTGTATTCACCGGCCCATCTCTATCAATCGCTCTACGATGTGGTCAATAACGCCTTTGACGGGGCCGGGCGCGGCCACGCCATTGATATTTTAGGAGCGCAATCGGTCAGCGAGCATCTGCTGCGCCACACCCGCACCCATTTCTGCGACACCATGCAGAAAGTGCATTACCCGGACTTCGACACCTACACGGTCGGCCACTGCGTGCGGGTGGCGGCGCTCGCAGTTTACACCGGTATGAGCATGGGGTTTGCCGACAAGATGCTGCTGCAAATCGGCACCGCCGCCCTTTTGCACGATGTCGGCAAATCAAGAATTCCCAGTGAAATCGTACATAAGCGCGGCGCGTTGGATGAGGAAGAATACCGCGCCATGAAGCTGCACCCGGCCCTGGGTCTGGAAATCCTGCTTGAGCACGATCACGCCACCGACCTCGACCGCGCCGCCGCCTGGGGACACCATATTCGCCATGACGGCAAAGGCTATCCCCTGCAACCGGCCTGGGCGACGCGCCACCCAATAACCGCCTTGCTCCAGGTCTGTGATGTCTTTGAGGCGCTCACGGCCATCAGACCCTACAAAAAGGCCAAAAATCCCACAGAATCCTATCAGATCATGCTGGAAGACAAAGGCGGCTTTCATCCTGGCATTCTGGCCCAATTCATCCGGGCGCTGGGCTTGTACCCGCCTGGAAATACGGTCAAGCTCAGCGACGGACGCCAGGCCAAAGTGATGACCGCCTCGCGCTTCATCAATCGCCCCGGCGTCTTGATCACCCACGACGAGGACGGCTATGAGCTGGAAGATGATGATACAATCTACTGCGACTTATCCGACCCGGCTTTTGCCAACATTTCGATCAGCGAGTTGCGGGTGGAAGAGGTGGTGTAGAAACGACGCGACGCGCCAGCTCAGCCAAGGAAAGCGAATGCAGCGCGCCGTTTTCATACAGGCGCAGGACCGCTGATTCGTCAACCGGCATGATCGGAAGCGCCGTGGCGACGCCCAGGCGCGACAAACACCACAGGGCCAAACCAACCACGGTCTGATCCGGCGAGCGCAGATACTTGGCCATTTCCTCGGCCACGCCCATGGCCAGAAGACGCTCCTTCAAACTCGCGGCGACGTGACCGATGCCCCATAACAGGCCGCGTTGCAAAAACGGCAGCTCCAAAAAATTACCGTCCTGGCATGGTTCCTCGCCGTCTTCTTTGAGATAGGAAATCAACATATGCAGATATTCGTCGGCTAAAGGACGACTCAAGGCGATGGCTGAAGCCATGGCCTCCGGCGCGCCCCAACCGATACCGCCGGATTCATCATTCAAGCTCCACAACAGGCGGCGCATCACCACCCTGGCGGCCTCCATATCCCGCGCCGAAAGCCGCGCCAGCACCCGGCCAAAGACATCAATCGCCCGAAAGCGGCCAAGCTCATCGACATTGCACAGCGCCGAAAACAGGGGATGAATCAGCTCTTCCTCGCGCCACCGGCTGGCCAAGCGCCTGTCCGCCTCGTCAGCGGGATAGGCGGCTAAAATGGCCAGCGCCTCGTGTTTTATCCGCCGCGAAGCCATTGATGCTTACTCCTCTTCGTCCTCGCCGGTTTCGTCGTCAAGCTGCTTCATGCCTTCGAGGATCAGCGCCATGAAACCGCCAATGATTTTTTTCGTCTGCTGCGAAGCGGTAAGGCCGGATGTGAATTTGAAGGCACCGTCTTTGATGCGCAGGCATTGGTAAAAGGCGTTTTCACCGGTCATGCCGTCGATTTCGGCATGAATCAACTCGCCGTCGTTAAAGAACAAGGCCGCCTGCGAACCACTTGCCGACTTGATGCGCAAAACGCCGGTTTTCTGGTTGCTGTTGATCATCTGGCTGAGTTCAACCGGGGAAATTTCGCTCACCTGGCCAGTCAGGCCGGAAACCACCTCGGCGGCGCGCTGCCGCGAAGCCTCGGCGATACGTTGCACCATCAATTTGTAGATAAATTCCTGCAAGGCCGGGAACTGGTGCATGATGTGGCGGAAATTTTTATAGCTGAGCTGCACCATCTGGCAGGTTTCACAGGTGCGCACCGTATTCGTGATCGGCTCACCGGACAGGATGCTGGTTTCGCCGAACATTTCGCCAGGCCCAAGTTCGCCTTTGGCAAGACCGGCGTCATCCAACACCTCAACCCGTCCGGAATAGATGATGAAGAGATGCATACCGGGTTCGCCCTTAGCAATAATCGGAAATCCCCACGGATATTCACGCACTTCTATCAACTCGGCGAGATTCAGCATATCTTCCTCGCCAAGCGTCTTAAATATGTCCAGATTACGCAATATGTTGGTGTAGCGCATAATCTGGTCGCTTTTTCCTTTGCGCTCCAGGGCGGCGAGCAGGCGCATCTGGGCGGTCTGAAAATTTTTTTCCTGTTTGAATTCAAAGCGGATGACGCCGTCGCAGCCACCGCAATCGAAGCGGGTTTTTCTGCGCGAAACGCCGAGCGCCGAGGCAGTTTCGGTTTCAGAGACAATCTCCGTCACTTCCCGCGCCAGATTCAGGCAAGTCGGTTTCCCGGCGGGCAGTTTCAGCGCCCCGTCAACCACGGAAAACACCATCCCCTTTTCATACTGCGGGCAGTTGTTTTCTTCCGCGACGGAAAACACCCCGTTTTTGTATCGCAATCCCATAGACCGACCTCAAAGAAACAACAAATAGGCGATGATAATCACCGCAGCCAGGAAAACGCCGATCACCGGCACCAATTTACCGAGAATCGGTTTGCCGTCCACCACGGTACCATCCATGAATTCACTGCCGGAAAACCACCAAAGCCCAAGAATCAGCGCGACAATGGCGATGTCCCGCCAGGCGTTGCGGTATACCATCCAGAGGAGCAACAGGCCGAGCGGAACGAGAAACCACGGGTTATGGCATAAGCCCGCGAGGTCGTGCTCCAGAAGCTGACGCGGCACTTCCGTCGCCTGAAATTTTTCAAGAAACCCTTGCCATACGTCGCCCATAAAGAAGCCCTCCGCGCGAAAAATAAACCGCTGAAACAAAGTGGGAAATTCTTGAAGGGTAAGCATTTCCGCTATCCATGGCAAGACAAGCCTTGCCGGAAGGCGGATTGCGCCGTATTTTTCCGCCATGACGAACTTTTCCTCAGCACAGCCGCCAAGAATAGGCTCACTCATTGTCATTGGAATGCCCGGCGCCGGCAAAAGCACGGTCGGGCCGATCTTGGCGCGACACACCCACCGCGCTTTCCTGGATTGCGACGCCCTTTTGCGGCAGCGCCAAGGACGCGATTTGCAGGATATTGTCGATGCGCAGGGGCATCTGGCCCTGCGCGCCCTGGAAGAACGGCTTTTGCTGGATATATCAGAGAGAGAACACGTCATCGCCACCGGCGGCAGCGCCGTCTACAGCGAAAAAGCGATGCGGCATCTGAAGACCTTGGGCCAGGTCGTCTGGCTGCGTTTAGGTCTTGATGAACTGACGCGCCGCATCGACAACTTCGGGCAGCGCGGCCTGGCCAAACGCCCGGAACAGACGCTCGCCGACCTCTACGAAGAACGCCAACCCCTGTATCGCCGCTACGCCGACATTGTCGTCGATTGCGACGGAATAACGCCGGAAGAAACCGTGCGAGCCTGCCTGCAAGCCTTGGCCATGAAGTGATTATTTATCCCTTGAACCCGCCATGCCGCTGCGCCAGGCGGCCAAACATCATGGCCATGCCAGCGCACAGGTCGTGGATCGAATCAATATCCAGGTTTCGCGCCGCAGTTTTATCGAAATACATGTGCAGTTCAGAGGCCATGCCCTCGTCGGCCCGCCAATAGGAAAGCAAGACCGGCGCCTTCGGCAATGGCAGCAGCAAGGCCGAAACATCAGCACCGAAATGCGGCGGCAATTCTTTAGCGCTAAACATGCTGGCCAGATCGGCAAACAGTGAAGGATGCCGGTCGGCCACCTCGCGCATCACCTCTTCGGCGCGGCGGCGAAAATGCGGCTGCCGCTCGATGCCGCCCGGCAAATCACGAAAGGCCAGCCACTCGCCGGACGGCTCGATTCCGGCTCCATGAATGATGTAGGTTAAAAACGGCGACAGCATCCACGGGTTGTTGTGCAACTGACTGCGTATCTCGCCATTCGCCGCGACGGCGCAGGGTTTGCCAAAAATGGGCACGGTCAGCCAGCCATCGTGGTATTCGCCGCCGCAACGGGCCGCCGCTTGCGCCAGGTCGATGCCCAGCAGCTCTGCTTTCAATTTGGCGATATGCGCCTCGCCGTGACCAATCTGCGGGGACTGGGGCAACAGCGTGGCCAGTTCCTGTCGCGCCGCCGCGCTCAAACGCGGGCAAGCGGTAAGCTTTTTTTGCCCGGTGGCGATGGCGGCGGCAAAAGCCAGACAGGTTCTTTCACCGCACTCCCGGCAGTTAGATTGTTCAAGTTGGCGGAAAATCGCCAAAGGATTGACAGCGGTGGACATACGGCTGGCCTCTTTATATGAAGCGTGATAAAGCCCCCCGTTCGTGGTGAAAAGCCTGTCGAACCACCAAGGGTTTCGCCCTTCGATATGCTTCTCAGGGCAAACGGGAAAAACAAGTTGTGTCGATACTTCTGGTCCGCTACAGGCAGGGCAGGCAGATCGCTCGTAATGGAGCGAAATCTTTCACGCCGCGTCGCCGGGACTGGCCCCAGGGAAGAGGAAGGGATTGACGCCGCTGCGGCTGAAGCCCTTTTCCTCCAACAGGGCGTCCAGCGCCAGGCTGGCCAGATCGTCAGCCGCCGGGTCGATGTCCGGGGTTTCATTCCGATGCAGAATTTTTAACTGGCTCATGCAGTCGCCGCAACTTTCACTCTGTACGCTTTTCCGCCCATCCAACGACCAATATTGTAATCGGCCGCTCTGTTCACAAACCGCGCACTGCGCTCGCGTCAGCCGCCAGGCGCTTTCACACAGCGAGCAGTGCAGATAGCGCAGGCCATCGGCTGGGGCGGCGGCGACCAGCGAGGCCACCGGCGCGCCGCCGCACAGCGGGCATAAGTCGCGGGCGGCGCCGACCCGCTCCTGAATTTCAAGCGGCCTGAGCCGCGCCCATTGCCCCCAGAACAGCGACAAGGCGGCCCAGAAAAAAGGCGCTTTGGCGCTGCCGACCGACGCGATGTCGCCCTGCAAAAGCGCCAGGGCGGCGGTCTCTCTTTCCCCTCTCTCCAGCGCGGCGACGGCGGCCAAAGTCGAAACGATTGCCGGGTTTTGGCGCTGACGCGGCCAGGCCTCCAGCAACGCATCCAGCGCCCGTTGCCAATATAAGTCGGCGATGCCAACAGATGCGGCCAAAGGCGGCGTTCGCCAATCAATCAATAACGGCGGCGCGGGCTGTTTCGGCGGCGCGAGCGGGGTTTGCGCCAGGTAGTCGCGTTGCCAATCCACCAATTGGGCGGCGAACAGAAAATATCCGGCCATGCCGCCGCCTGTCGCCGCAAACGAGCGTAGGCGGGCGCTCCGCCGCGCATACAGCTCCGATACATCCATCCGCGCAATCGAAGAGGCCGCGCCGCAGGCGTCAGACGCCGCCGTTCCCTGACTCATAATTTTCCTATTTAATCGCTGATCGCGCCGGTCGGGCGCATTGTTCATTCTCAGGCGGGGGGGGCCGCCTTATCCTTCTTCACTTTGTCCCGCTCCGTCTTGGCCTCGACCGCCCGCAACCAGCGCGGATGGTGCAACTCGGCCCAGGCCCGCGTGACGGTGCCGCGCACCATGCCGCGCAGCGTGCCCTTGTACCAGAAGACCATGTAAACGTGGACGAAGATCGCCAGCATCAACAGGCCCGCCGCCCAGGAATGAACAAGCAGGCACAGCCGCAGCGTTTCCACCGAAAAATTATGGGCGAAATACGGCCGCCAGATGATCAGGCCGGTAATCAATAAAACCGTCAGCAAAAAGCTATTCGCCCAGAACAGCGACTTCTGGCCGAAATTATACTGGCCGACCTCGCAGACATCATGCTCATGGCCGCGAATCACCGCGCCGAGATGGGCCAGCCAACGGAAATCCTCACGTTCAAGAAAGACGTGCCGAACATTGATCAGCCCCAGCGTCAACAGGCTCGCCATCATGATGACGCCCCACACCGGGTGCATGAATTGGGCGATCTGCGGCGCGCCAAGAATGCCGGTTAGGTTGAAAAGCGGCGAAAAGAAAAATCCCAGACCGGAAGCGGTGAGTAGGAAGAAGCACAGCGCCGTCAGCCAGTGCGTGGCTCGCTCGACGACAGAATGGCGGGGCACATCGCTGTCATGGCCGATGACCTTGGCGACCGATTCATCCGGCTGCACCGAACCAACCGCCAGTCGGTGAATCAGGCTAAATAGAAAGGCGGCGGCGAAGACCGCGCCAAAGACCGGCTTGGAAATTTCCTTCCACAAAACCGTTAAGGGGCTGATTTTCGGATTATCCGGCAAACCGCTGTACAAGCCCGGCTGGTCGGCATGGTGCAGCGTGTACATGACATGGGTGCCGCCGACGCCTTGCGGGTCATACAGACCGGCCTTAGCAAAGCCGCGCTCTCGCAGCTCGGCGACGCGGCCCAGGGCGTAATCGCGCATGTCTTCTTTGACGCCGAAACGAATCGCCCCGGTCGGGCAGGCTTTGACGCAGGCCGGTTCCTGGCCGACGGCAACTCTGTCGCTGCACAGCGTGCATTTGTGGGCGTGCCGGTCGCGGATGCTGATGCGCGGAATATTAAACGGGCACCCGGTCAGGCAATAGCCGCAGCCGATACATTGATCAGAGATAAAATCGACGATGCCGTTAGCGTGCTGGACAATCGCGCCCGGCGCCGGGCAGGCGGCCAGACAACCGGGCGTGGCGCAGTGCATACA
Organism: Desulfobulbaceae bacterium; assembly: GCA_031287565.1. Classification (GTDB taxonomy): domain Bacteria; phylum Desulfobacterota; class Desulfobulbia; order Desulfobulbales; family Desulfocapsaceae; genus UBA8130. The sequence goes on along the minus strand of JAITSS010000004.1, from coordinate 63,243 downwards.
GCCGTCCTTGCGAATCAGCCATTCTAACCGCCCATCCAGCTCGACTTCCTGATAGCGCATCACCGTCCAGGTGCGGGCACTGAGGTCAATGGGATTGTCGAGCACGCCGTGATTGTAGCCCACTTCTTCCTTGCGGAAAAGGTTGTAGACCATATCCTCGCGGGTGTCATTCCAGGCCGAGCAGGCGACCTGACACGATTTGCAGCCGATACAGACCGTCACATCAATGAGTTTCGCCACTTCCTCCTGGGCCAGGCGCGCCTTGGGCGGCGGCGCCAAAAAGGTGGAAGCCGATTTTGCGAGATAATCCTGTTCTTGCAATGACATAGCTCCCCTCCCTTATGCCTTTTCGATGTTGACGAGAAACGCCTTAAACTCCGGCGTCTGGCTGTTGGAATCGCCAACCGAAGGAGTTAATACATTAGTCAGGATGGCCTTTCTCGCCACGCCTTTGAAGCCCCAGTGAATCGGCAGACCGACAATCTCGACGCTTTTGCCATCGACTTCAAGCGCCTTGAGTCGCTTCGTCACCACCGCTTTCACCAACACATGGCCGCGAATCGACGAAACCTTGACCACGTCACCGGCCTTAACGCCGATTTTTTTTGCCAGGGTTTCGCTGATTTCGGCAAAGGCTTCCGGCTGGGTGATGGCGTTCAAAAGCGAGGCTTTGGTTAAGGTATGGAAATGCTCGGTCAGGCGGTAGGTCGTGGCCACATAGGGAAAGGTATAGGCCTGGCCAAAATGATTGTCATTTTTGAAAACTCGCACCGTCGGCGAGGTAATGACTTTTTCATGCAGCGGATTCGCGCCAGTTGGCGACTCCATTGGTTCATAATGTTCCGGGAACGGCCCTTCAACCATTTTGCCCAAAGCGAACAAGCGCCCCACCCCTTCCGGCTGCATGATGAAGGGATTGACTTCGCTGCCCGGCGGCGCGGCGGTGAAGTCGGCGACGTCGAAGCCGCCCCACTTATCACCCAACCACTTAATGATGCTCCGCTTGCTGTCCCAGGGCTTACCGTTGCGATCAAGCGAGGCGCGGTTATAAAGAATACGCCGGTTCAAAGGCCAGGCCCAAGCCCAGCCAAGATGATTGCCCAGACCCGATGGATCGGCGTTATCGCGCCGCGCCATCTGATTGCCAGCCTCCGTCCAGCAACCGGCGTAAATCCAGCAACCGGAAGCCGTCGAACCGTCATCCTTCATCTGAGCGAAACTCGCCAGCTGCTGGCCTTTTTTCAAGATGATATTGCCGTCTTTATCAGTCAGGTCGGCGACTGCCCGGCCGTTCAGTTCTTTGGCGATTTCTTCAGCCGACGGGTCATGCGGCTGCGAATAATTCCAGCTCATATTCAAAAACGATTCCGCGCCGGGGCCGCCTTCCTTCTCATACAATTCGCGTAGCGCCATCATAATTTCGGCGATGACGGCGGAATCGCTCTTGCCATCGCCGGGTGGGTCGGCGCCTTTCCAGTGCCATTGCAGCCAGCGTCCGGAGTTGGTGATCGAGCCTTCCTCTTCGGCGAAACAACTGGACGGCAGGTTGAAGACCTCGGTCTGAATCAGACTGGTGTCAACATCGTTGAACTCGCCGTCATTCTTCCAGAAATTGGCGGTTTCACAATCCATCGGGTCGATAACCACGAGGAACTTCAGGTTCGACAAGGCGCGAGTGGTCTTGTGTTTGTTGGGCATACAGGCGACGACATTGTAGCCCTGCACCAGGAAGCCGTTGACCTCGCCATTTTCCATCATATCCATGAAGCGCATGGCGTCGTAGAGTTTGTCCATCTTCGGCAGCCAGTCATAGCCAAAACCGTTGGCCGCCGTCGCCTTGTCGCCGTACAGGCTTTTCATCAGACTGATGAAGAATTTCGGATAGTTGCTCCAGTAATTGACCTGGCCAGCCGCTGTCATCTTCGACGTGTTGGCGGCCAGATAAGAGGGCAAATCCGGCCAGCTTTCATTGGGCAGCGTCAGATAGCCGGGCAGAGCCGAGGCCATGCTACCAATGTCAGTTATACCCTGGACGTTGGTATGACCACGCAGGGCGTTGATGCCGCCGCCGGGCATTCCCATATTGCCCAGCATCAGTTGAATTATGGCCATGGCCCGGATGTTCTGCGAGCCAACGGTATGCTCGGTCCAGCCCAGGGCGTAGAGCGAGGTCATGGTTTTATCCGCCGCGGCGGTTTCAGCAATCATCTGACAGGCTTTGAGGAAATCCGCCGTCGGCGTGCCGCAGACACGGGCGACCATCTCCGGCGTGTAGCGGCTGACATGCTCCTTCAAGAGATTCCAGACACAGCGCGGATTCTGCATGGTCAGATCGCGCTTGGCGAAACCATTATCATCAAGCTGATAATTCCACGATGTTTTATCGTATTGTTTTTTCGCCTCATCCCAGCCGCTGAACAGACCGTCGGCGAAAGAAAAATCGTCGCGGACAAGGAAGGTGGCGTTGGTGTATTCACGAACATACTCTTTCTGATAGGTATCGTGCGCGATCAGATAGTTGATCACGCCGTTCAGAAAGGTGATGTCGGTACCCGGACGCAGGCGGACATGTTCGTCTGCCACCGCCGCCGAGCGGGTGAAGCGTGGATCAACGACCAGGATTTTCGCCTTGTTGTGGATTTTGGCGTCAATCGCCCAGCGGAAACCCACCGGATGGGCTTCGGCGGCGTTGCCGCCCATGACGAGAACGAGATTGGCGTTTTTGATGTCAACCCAATGGTTGGTCATCGCGCCACGGCCAAATGAGGGGGCAAGACCTGCCACCGTTGGCGCGTGTCAGATGCGGGCGACGTGATCGAGGCAGACCATGCCCAGCGAGCGGGCCAGTTTCAGTGTCAGGAAACCCGCTTCGTTGCTCGAGGCCGTGCAGGCGAACATGCCGGTGGTTTGGTAGCGGTTGACGGTGACGCCGTTCTCATTTTTCACGGTGAAATGGGCGTCGCGGTCCTTTTTCATATGGCGGGCAATGCGGCCTATGGCCTCAGACCAAGTGATGCGTTTCCATTCTTTCGCGCCTGGCTCGCGCACCTGCGGATAGCGCAGCCGCTCCTTGCTGTTGACGAAATCAATCAGGCCCGCCCCTTTCGGGCACAAGGCGCCACGGCTGACCGGATGATCCGGGTCGCCCTCGATATGGAAAATATGATCTTTGACGTTCCCAGCGCCGTCGCCGCGCCCGTACATCAGAAGCCCGCAACCAACCGAACAATACGGACAGGTGTTGCGGCTAATCCGCGCCTGCGCCAGTTTATCGGCCCGGACTTCGGCCAGGGCCGCTTGCGGAGAAAAACCCAAAGTCGCCATGCTGGAACCAGCCATGCCGCCGACGCAGAGCTTAAAAAACCGCCGTCTGTTCATGCCACGTCCTCCTGAAGTCAGAATGCCTGTGATTGTGTGGAAACCGCTGATTCGCCCGCTCGCGCATGACCGTCACGGCGCGGACCTTATTCATCTGAATTGATGAATTACTTCGATTGTATTCGCAATGCAAGCGGCAAGAAGGAAGAAACATTCTTTTCAGTCTCCCGGATTTTCAGGGACTTCGATGCGGTGGCTTTTAATTTTTTCCAAAAGAGACGGATAACTGATTTCCAGAAGAATCGCTGCCTTCGAACGATTGCCTTTAACACGGGCCAGGGCGCGGGCGATTAAGCGCGCTTCCAGCTTTTTTCGCGCCTCCTTCAACGACAAATTCTCCGAATCATCGTCGTTCTGACGCGCTATCCGTCGTTCAGGCACAGCCACATGCTCCAGCGCATGGCCTTCGGCCAGCACCATGCCGCGCTGAATGACGTTTTCCAACTCGCGCACATTGCCTGGCCAGTCATAAGCCTGCAAACGCCGCATCGCCTCCGGTGAAATCGACTCGACATCGGTGGTGAACAGGCGGTTGAATTTTTGGAGAAAAAAAGCGCAAAGCATTGGAATATCTTCTTTTCTGTCGCGTAGCGGCGGCACGTTTATGCCCATGACGTTTAAGCGATAGAATAAATCCTCGCGAAAAAGGCCCTGATCCCGCATCTGAACCAAATTTTTTGAAGTGGCGGCAATGATGCGGGCATCGACCTTGCGCGTCCGTGTCGAACCAAGCGGCCTCACCTCGTTTTCCTGCAAGACGCGCAGCAATTTGCCCTGCAAATTCAGCGGCAATTCGGCGATCTCATCAAGAAACAGGCTGCCACCCATCGCCTCTTCAAATAATCCCTTGCGGTCGCGGTCGGCGCCGGTGAAGGCGCCCTTGCGGTGGCCGAAGAATTCGCTTTCCAAGAGATGCTCCGGAATGCTGGCGCAGTTGACCGAGACAATAGCTTTGTCGCGGCGCGGCGAGGCGGCGTGAATCCCCTGGGCGATCAGTTCCTTGCCGGTTCCCGATTCGCCGGTGATGAGGACGGCGGCGTTGTACGGGGCGATTTTTTCGGCCAGGGCCACGAGTTTGCGCATCGATTCGCTCGCGCCGATCAACGAGGAAAAGGTGGCGTTTTTCCCATCCATGGCTTGGAGCAATTCATCGCGCAGCCGCTGATTTTCCCGGCGTAGATTTTCGCGTTCTTCGGCCTTTTTCAAGGTCAGGATTATTTCGTCGGGCTGGAAAGGTTTGGCGATAAAATCGTAGGCCCCCTCGCGCATCGCCTCAACCGCCAGCTCGATGTTGCCATAGGCCGACATCATGATCACCGTCGTCGCCGCAAGCTGCTCTTTGGCCCGCCGCAAAAACTCCAGGCCGCCGACGCCCGGCATTTTCACATCGCATAAAATGGCGTCGAAAACTCGCTCAGCCACAAGCGTCAGGGCCGCCTCGCCGCTCGCCGCCTCTTCAACCTGATAGCCGCGCCGCGAAAGAAGCGCCCTCAGCATGTGGCGCATATTCGCCTCGTCATCGACAAGCAGGATATTTTTCATGTTCATTTTCATTTTCGCTTTCATTCTCAGCCCTGTTCTCGGTCCGCCGCCAGCGGCAGCACGATGGTGGCCGTCGCGCCGCCCTCATCGTTATTTTCCAGCCGCATCGCGCCGCCCGCCGCCTCAATCAGCGAATGCGACACCGCCAAACCCAAACCGACCCCTTTCCCTGGCTCTTTGGTGGTGAAAAACGGGTCAAAGAGCGAATCGAGATGCTGTTCCTCAATGCCGCCGCCGTCATCGGCGACGGTGATGACCAGCCGCCGCGGCGAGGCGTCATCATCTAGTTGACAGCAGAGGCGAATTCGCCCAGCCTCGCGGCCGTGGCTCTTGACGGCGTCAATCGCATTGAACAGGCAATTGAGCAGCGCCTGATACAAAGCGTCGGCGCTTAGCGAAAGCCGCGCCTCCGGAATCGCGCCCACCACGGCAAGCTCGATATGCTTCGCGTCCTTGTGCGCCCGCAGAATCGCCAACAATTTATCAATACATTCCGATAGATTGGCTTGGTCATTGGCATCAGGCGCGGGTCTTCTCGCGAAATCGAGCAGGTTTCTGATCAGACCGCTGACCCGTCGCAACTCACTTTCGGCGCGGCGGGCGAAATCGGCGCGTTCGTCCAGGTCAAGGTCATTTTGGCAGAGAAGGGAAACATAGCCCTGAACGATGCCCAGCGGATTGCCGATTTCATGGGCCAGGCCAGCCGCCAGTCGTCCGATGGAAGCCAGCTTTTCGGCGCGGATGATTTCTTTCTGGCTGGTCTGGAGCTTCCGCTTGGCCCGCTCCAGATGCGCGACCGTTTCTTTCAGCCGCTCATTGTCGCGTTCGATGCGCAAAAATAATCCACGCAAAGCCTGAGAGAGGCGGCTCAATTCGTCGCCCGATTGACGATGAAAGAGCCGGTCTAATTCATCCGCGTAGCGGTCAGCGGTGGCGGTGAGGCGCTCAAGAGGCCGGATAATTTTTTTGGCCAGGCGGAAAAAACCGATGGCCGCGAAGACTAAAGCGTTGACAACGATGAACGACACAATCAGCGACAAATCGGGCCGCGAAAAGACCGATGGCGACGACAGCGCGACTGTCAGGCGTAAGCGAAAATGCCCGCCCGGCGCGGCCTCGTCGATCTGGATGACGCGCTCCGCCTGAAAAGGAAAAACCTTCAGCGCGGAATCTCGCCCGGATTTTTCCGTCGAACCGGATTGCCGCGGCCCGACTTCGGCCAGCGCCCGGCTCGCCTCGTCCAACAAAGCGGCCCGGCGGCAGACCGCGCCAGCCGCATCGCAGAGGGCGCGCAGTTGCCGTAAACGCCCATCTTGATCAGACGCCAAGGCGCTTGCTTGCAGCCGCGCCAACCGCGCCAACCAGTCATGTTCCTGCCGCGCCGCGCGGTGATGCCACAGACCACCTGCGGCCAGAGCCAACAAGGACATGGCCAGAACCAACAGGCAGAAGAGTTGCAAAAAAATTGCCGCTTTCAAGGTGCGGAATTGCATGGCGGGCGACCCCTGATCAAAGCGAAATTGGAAAATTTTTTTGTGAATATTTTTTATAAATACATGAAAACCAGCCAGGGCCGCCACGGGAAAAACCGCCGCCGCCGAAATACCGCGAAGACGATAAAACAATATATTGATGCGCCAGCGAAATATTGGGCCTGCCCGCTCCACCTGCTTGCCGGAAGCAAGGATAGGCATTCCCAGGAGCGCTGGCCCTTCCAACCCGAACAGCGGCGGAATGAATCAGCGTTTCCATGTCTGAATTTTCGGACTACTTTCGTAGTATAAGAGAAAAACATCGCTGATTTGCGCGTTTCGGCACGAAAAATGCTTAGGAAATAAGTATTCCGCAAAAACCCTGCGCGAACCGCCCGACCAGCCAACAAACCGCCTCTATGGATGCCAAAATGACCGATATGAACAACAAAACCCGCCAGGAGCGCGGCTTTACGCTGGCCGAACTGATGGTGACGGTGGCCATCATCGCGATCATCTGCGCCATCGCCATTCCGGCCTGGCAAAGTATGAAGAGAAACAGCGATTTGAAAAACGCCGCCTTTTCCCTGGCCAACACCATCAAATGGGCCAAATCCGAAGCCAGCAAAGAGAATGTCTGCATGGGCCTGAGCTTTGATTTGCCAAACAATCAATACCTGGTGTTTCGCGACGACGACAACGGCCCCGGCGCCACGCAATGCGACGGGGCCATGACGACGGGGGAACGGTCCTTGCCGCCAACCAGCGGCAAAATCACGCGCGAGATTTTTTTGCGGGAAAAAGCCACGCTTATGGCGACAACGGGGTTTCCTGGCAACTCGTTTTCCATATCCCCCAGAGGACTCGTTTCGCCAGCCGGTCTGGGAAACAACGTGCAATTGCGCGCCCCCTTGGCGAACAGTTGCTACCGGCTGACCATCAGCCCATCCGGCGGCGTCCGCATCGCCGCCAGCCAGATAGCAGGGGGGGTATGCCCATGAATATTGTCTTTTTCCTCAACCGCGCCATGACCAACACCGATAAAGGGGAGAACGCCAACAAGCGTGGTTTTACCCTGGTTGAACTGCTCATGACCATCGCCATCAGCGGCCTTATCATCGCCGCCCTCTTCTCTTTTTATTGGACGCAACAGGACACCGCCGAAGCCCAGCGGGATGTGGCCATCATCCAGCAGGATGTGCGCGGGGCCATGGAAGTTCTGGCCAAAGACATCCGCATGGCCGGTTACGACCCACTGACAAAAAACAACGGCGCCGGTTTCATCGCCCAGAGTGTCGGCGCCGACGCCTTTTTTCTGTATGGCGGTACCACCCAATGCCTTCCCGGCGGCTCCTCGTGCTCGCGGGCCGACGACATTACAACCGATGCCCTGCGCATCGCTTTCTCCGGCGACATGAACGGCGACGGCGAAGTCAAAAATATCGACGCCAACCATCCGCAGGAGCAAATCGCCTACGCCTACAACACCAGTGGCGTTTGCGCAAACATCGGTTGTTTACAGCGCTTCACGCCGGGCGGCGTTGGGGCTAATGTCTGGCAGAACATGGCGGAACATATCGACGGCGTGGAATTCTTGTATCATCTGAGAGACGGAACCAGCGCCATCGCCCCAAGCCCCGCCGAACTCAGAGACATCCGCGCCGTGACGGTCAGCATTCTAGCCCGCTCGACCTATGGCAAAAAAGGTTTTACCAACAACGAGAGCTACCGCCCCGCCTCCTGCGCCAATGTCGCCGTCGGCAGTCCCTGCGGCCTCGCCGCCACGCCAACCATTCAGGGCAAGCCGATTTTTAACGATGGACTTCCCTATAACGACAATTTTCACCGGAACTTGCTGACCTTCACCGTCCAATGCCGCAATCTGAAATAAGCCTTCACGCCCACGCGCATTGGATGCGTGATTCATCTGATTTTCTATGAGGCACAACATGACCTGTCCGCGCAACATCCATGGATTCACCCTGATCGAAGCGATGCTGGCCGTCGCCGTGCTCATGCTGGGCGTGCTGGCGCTCGAAAAGAACATCGTCGCCCAAGTCATGGGCAACAATTCGTCGAAACTGGTCACGACCGGCACCGCCGCCGCCTCCAGTTGGCTGGAAACCCTGCAATCTCTGACTCTGGATGCCGACACGCTGACCGACGCCGCTGGCCTCGATCACAACAATCTGTTGCAAGCGAACCCGACGGCCTTGGCTTGCGCCAACCTTGATAACACCATCAACGGTTCAACGGTTCTGGCCGATCACGCGGTCAATTGGGACGCCTCAGGCGGCAGACACATTTTTGCGTCGGGCGACAACCTGACCCGACGCGGCATAGTCACGGTGTTCTGGAATGTCTGCGACAACCCTGACGCCGCCGGTTCCCGCCTGATCCGCGTGATCAGTCGCTGGCGAGATAACAACCACGCCGACAACGTTGATGACGGCGATACCGATACTCAGCAAACAGTGGTGAATTATGTCAAAAGCAATCTGTAAGCAAGAGACCCGCCGCGCTTGCGCCACAGCAGCGGCAAGGCCGGTGGCCAATGAAGAAGGCTTCGTGCTGATCACCGTCATGCTGGTGATGCTGCTCTTGCTGGGCCTGGTGCTGGCCGCCGCCGAAGGCACGGTCATTGAAACCCTCATCGCCCGCAACAACCAGGAATACACCGTCAATTTTCATAAGGCCGACGGTGCCGCGCAGGAACTGGCGCAACAGATGGAAAACACGCTGGACCGCGAAGAATTGCAGCCCAATGCCGGGGAAGACGGCAAATGGATATTTTCGGACGACCATGTCAGCAACAACGAAGGCGTCGCCTCGGCCTTCGATAAACGCCAAGCCTGGAACGACCCCGAAAACAAACTGCGTATCAGGCAATCGACAACGCTGACGACCGACAATACAGATGATGTGCAGCAACTGGCGGTCTACAAAGGCGTTGCCCGTGGGGACAAGGGCGGCTCGCTGAACATGGCGAGCGCCCAGATGCGCCAATACGAAATCTACGGCCGCGCCCGCAAAAAAAACGCGGGTGACGGCAACGGCGGCGCTGTCGTCGCCATCGGCTTCAAAAAACGCATATAAAGGAGGCTTATCGTGTCAAATACATCGTTGAATGCCAAGGAAACGCCGAGATTGCAAATCCAGCATCCATCATATCGCGGCGGAGCGCTGGCCGCTTTGTTGTGCCTCTTCCTCTGCTGCCACGCGGGCGAAACCAAAGCCATCGAATTGAGCAACAACCCGATGGAGACCAAGCAAAAATCCGCCCCGGCGAATATCATGTTTGTCTTTGATAACTCCGGCAGTATGAATTGGGAATTCTCAACAACAGAATACAATGGTCTTTTCCAAAATTCATATCTTATATATCCCGGTATTTTGTCTTCATTTGATGGGAGCACCGCATTATCTGCCGCTAATGCAACATTATGGAAATCCCGTTGGCTTGGATATAACAAGATATTCTACAATCCCAATGCTAAATATAATCCATGGCCATACATTACCGAAGACCACAATTGGCAATATCTGCCAAAAACGGAATTAAATACAATTACCAGTGTGCCAACGTATCCTTACGACGCTATGTTCCAGGTAATGCACGATAGCTACTCGAACGGCGGCGCGCCAACCGCCAACCTGACTGCGGAGTATCACGCAATCGGCGCAATCAGCATCCCATGGACGCATTATTACCTGGTGAACGACGTCAACGGCAACGGCGAACTCGACACTGATGAACAGGTTTGGCTGGTGCTTTTACGCTACAACGGCGGCGCGCCCAGCCGTGAATATTATCGTTTCACCGACCTCAATAACGACGGACATGTTGATGACGGCGAACTGAGTTTGGCGCCGGAAGCATCGCCGGATGTCACCCCGATAAAAGCGCGTTGGACCAATGCTGACGGCAGCGTCAAACAACCAAACGCCCAAGAGGAATTAGAGAATTTCGTTCAGTGGTTCGTTTGGCACCGCAAACGCCATTTCGTCGGCATGAACGCGGTCGGCACCGCCATCATGAACTTTTCCGGCGTCAATGCCGGGGTATATTCCATCAATAATTACAATGGCGCGCGCTTCGGCGTCACCTCTGTGGACGATACCGACGGCAATGGTCTTTTCAACGAAAAGAAAGCCATTCTTGATCGACTGTATGCCATGGCTCCCGTCGGCAGTACGCCTTTATTGAGCGCCTATAACGATGTGGGAAAATATTTCGACCAAACGATATCGGATGATATTTCCATCGCCCCCATTACACCCAGCGTGTGCGGCGCCACGAGCGCCAATCCATTTTGTGACGCCGACCATGGCGGCGCCTGCCAGCAGTCTTTCGCCATCGTTATGACCGATGGATACTACACCAGCAAATATAATGTTTTCGGCAACGTCGATGGCGGCAACGACTCCGAAGGTATTCCTTACCAGGCTCCATATCGCGATAGTTACAGCGGCACGATGGCCGATCTCGCCATGCATTATTACGACATGGATTTGGCGCCCAGCCTCGACGACCAAATACCATCGGTGGCTTTCGACAAAAACTCACGGCAACATCTTGTCACCTATACGCTGGCCTTCGGTGTCACCGGCGCCACGCTACTCACCGATATGAACATGGACGGCACGCCCGACCTCGCCGGTTGCAACTATCAGGATGATCCCTATTTCCTCAATCAATGCACACGGGACAATAGCCCGACATGGCAGGATGCAAATACTGATCCACGAAAAATCGACGATATGTGGCACGCCTCAATCAACGGGCGCGGTTTGTATTTCAGCGCTTCCAATCCGCAGGAACTCACCGACGCCATGAAGAGCATCTCCGCCGACATCAGCAGCCGTGAAGCCTCCGGCGCGGCGGCGGCGGTCAACGGCAGCCAGATCACGAGCGGCAGCGCCGTGTATATCGGGCATTTCAACACCGATAACTGGACAGGCGGATTGTTTTCTTATCGTATTGGCCGCGATCCAATCACCGGCAAATCAAAAATTTTCGATGCCGACGGCGAGGAAAACTGGTCAGCGGCGACGATACTGCAAGCGAGAACGCCAGATTCCCGCCTGATTGTCACCAGCAACGGTGATGGCCTTGGGCTGAACTTCGTCAACGCCGCACCGGGCTTATTGGACAATACAGTTTTCACTGAGGCGCAGCGGGAAATGCTTGGACGCGCCACCTCCGAGCCGACAGTCTTTGGCGACCTCATCCCCTGGCTGCGCGGCCAGAACGACATTGCCACCATGCGCAAACGCGGCGGCGAGGGTGCCGGCAATAATATCCTCGGCGACATTATCCATTCAGCGCCGGTCATGAACAGCACCGCCATTTTCGACCGGCTGGACAACAACGGCAATGGTCGGATTGATGAAACGGCGGAACAACAGATCGGCACAATTTTTGTCGGCGCCAACGATGGCATGTTGCACGCCTTCGATGCCGAAACCGGTGAGGAGCGTTTCGCCTTTATCCCCAGCCTGACACACGATCATCTGCTTGATTTAAGCGCCGTTGACTATCAGCACCGCTATTACCTCGACGCCGGGCCGGTGGTGACGCGATTGGCCCGCATGGCCGGCGACATGTCCGCCGACCGACTCGATAACAACGGCGACGGCCAGGGTATTGGCAACACCATCGACGCTTCGGAAAACTATGGCGACGGCATCGACAACGACCATGACGGCGTCACCGACGAGAGCGGCGAACGAGCCAACATGTATCTGTTGGTTTCCGGTCTGGGCCGTGGTGGCAAGGGTTACTTCGCCCTTGATGTCACCAACGCCGATTCGGTCGCAAACGCCAGTCAGGCCGCCGCCATGGTACAATGGGAATATCCGCGCCGCTCCACCGTCACGACATCAATTGATACGAACGGCGACGGCATAGCCGACAAAGAGGCGTCGGAAAATACCGCCATTTCATACACATACAAAGCCAGCGCCGCCGATGGCCGCGACAACAACGGCGACGGCGCGGTCGATGAGAGCGACGAGAAGGCGCTGTATGTCACCGGCTCCGGCTACGAGGCGGGCGTAAGTTATTGCGGCGGCGACGGCAACGAGCGTTTGGCCTACTGCGATGACGACCTCGGCTATTCCTACAGCACGCCGGCGGTCGTTAAAAGCTATCGCAGCAAATATCTCGGCAGTCAGCCGGATAATTCCAGCAAACGTTCGCCGTGGCTGGCCATTTTCGGCAACGGCTATGAAAGCTATAACGGCAAAGCCATGCTCTACATCCTCGACGCTCTCAGCGGTGAAGTGATTCGTAAAATCGATACCGGCGTCGGCAACCATGGAAACCCCAACGGTCTGTCGTCCCCGGTCGTCATTGATGTCGATGAGGATGATCGGGTTGATTATGCCTACGCTGGCGATTTGCAGGGCAACCTATGGAAATTCGACTTGACAGACAGCGATCCGTCGAATTGGCGTATCGCCCATGAAAATGCCGCGCACCAACCGCAAGCGATGTTCAGCGCGCCGGGACAAGCGATTACCGCCCGCCCGGATGTGATGTACCACTGCGCAAAGGCCGGGTATATGGTGACGTTCGGCACCGGTCAGTTTTTAGGTGAACCTGATCGCGCCAGCGTCAGCCAACAAAGCCTGTTCGGCATCTGGGACTATGACAGCGTGCCCGACAACGGCATTGATGACGACGGCGACGGCGCGATCGACGAAATGCGCGAGATTGAACCAATTGATCGCCGCGCCTACCTGGGCGTCTGGAACAGGTCAGCCAATTCCTTCGCCAATGCCGGGTATAACCGCGTCGGCGCCAAGTTGACGAAACAGGAAGTGATCTGGCAAGGCATGGCCAACGGCAACGATATCCGCGTCACCAGTGATAACAAACCTGTGTGGTATGGCGATAATGACGGCGGCGGTGGTGTTGGCCATGAGGTCGGCTGGTATCTTGATCTGCCCGGCCTGACCTCAATGACGAATGCGGCGGCGGAGCGGGTGGTGAAGGATGTGCAGATTCGCGACGGCAAACTGATCGCCGTCTCCTTCATCCCGAACGATACCGAGTGCAGCGCGGGCGGCAAATCGGTGCTGATGGAAGTATCCGCCTGCGCCGGCGCTCGTTTGGATCAAGCGCAACTGGATATTAACGGCGACGGGAAAATCGACAGTGGTGATTTTGTCACCATCACGCTACCGGACGGCAGCACAGCCACTGTGGCGGCAAACGGGATCGCCTATGATGGCATGGTCAATACGCCAAACATCGTGAGGGACCCGGACAACAAGACAGAAGTGAAAATCATGCCTGGTTCCGGCGGCCTTGAGGTAATCGATGAACTGTCCGAAGAGGCGGGTGCCAACTATTGGCGGGAACCGGTCAACAATTAAAAAGGAGCGAGCAATGCGTTCGATCAATAAAAATACGGCAATCGTAACGACCGCGCTGTTGTGTGCTTTGTCCGGCTTGCCCGCTGTCGCCGCTCCGGAAATGGCGGCGGACAGCCAGGCCGTGGCGGCGCGACAGAACGACCCACGTTTTGGCGCAATCACACAAGTCAGCCGCGACGGAATAACCATTGACGGCGTGTTGTATCCTGTCAACAGGTCGTGCGATACCCCGTTTGATTCTCTGAAAATAGGCCAATACGTTCAGTATGGGCTTGATGGGCGTGGACAGCTTTGCGGCGTTCTGCCAAACTATGACCGCATGGAAGAACAAAAACGACAGCAAGAGAGCGCGCCCGCTCCGCCACAAACTCCGGCTCACAAATCCGCGCCGGTGAAAAAACAAAACGGGGTGTGGACAAACTGAGCGGCGTTTCTCTATCGGAGTGTTCTGAGGAAACGCTGATGAATATGAACCTCGACCGTTCGGACTGTAGGGGTACAGCGCGCCTGAGCAGGCAAGGACAGGTGGATTCGATCAGCCTTTCCCGGAAAACAAAAGATGCCCGCCTCCCCGCCACAGCGGATAAGGCGGGCCTTTTGTTTCAAACCGACATTTCACATGCAATCAAGGCGCTGCTCAGGAAACACCCGCCGCCGCTCTTTCCCTGGAGACCATATGCTGCCGCTGTATTTTTTGGCGCAGATACTCGCCGCGCTGGTCGGTTGGCCGTTTGCGCTGGTTTTGCGCCTGCGGCGGCCTGATAAATTTCGGCGGCTCTGCGCGCGTCTGAGGCAAACTCCACCCATCGCGCCGACGGGTCGCAAGCGCATCTGGTTGCACGCCCTGTCGGTCGGCGAAATCAGCTCCGCCGCCCCTTTGGCGCGGGCGATACGCGGGCGTTTTCCCGACGCCTTTCTCGTCATCACCGTGGCCACGGCGAGCGGCGAGACATTGGCCCGGCGGATTCTGACAAACGTCGCCGATGTCATTCTGCCCGCGCCCCTCGACTGGCTGCCGACGGTACGCCGCCATTTACGCCGCTTGCGCCCCGATGTCTTCATTCTGGTTGAAACCGATTTCTGGCCGGGCCTGCTCTTTTCCCTCAAGCGCGAAAACATCCCGGCAATGTTGGTCAACGGCCGCATTTCCGCCGCCTCATTTGCCAGGTTTCACCATTTTCAAGCGCTCTTTCTGCCGATGTTCTCCTGCTTTTCCCGTCTGGCCATGCAAACCGTCGCCGACCGCGACAGGATGGCCGCTTTCGGCATCGACCCTCGGCGACTGCCAGTTTTGGGCAATCTGAAATACGCCGCCGAGCAGCCAGGCATCAGCGCTGAGGCCGTCGCCGCCCTTTTGCCGCCGAAACGCCTTTGGGTCTGCGGCTCAACCCATCCCGGCGAAGAAGAAATCATATTCACGGTCTTTCGCCGCCTGCGCCACCGCGTTCCCGACTTGCTCCTGGTGCTCGCGCCGCGCCACCCGGAACGCGGCCAGGAATTGGCGGCCCTGGCCACAGCCTGCGGTCTGGTCGCCTGGCGGCGTTCCCAAGCGACCGCCTGCCGGACAGACAAGAATAGGCAGGCCGCCGTCCCAGACTGTGAAGTTTTCATCCTCGACAGCATCGGCGAGTTGGCCGCTTGCTATTTTCTCGCCGACATAACCTTCATCGGCGGCAGTCTGACGCCTGAGGGCGGGCACAATCCCTTGGAAGCGGCCTGGGCCGGTAAAGCGATTCTTTTTGGCCGCCACATGGAAGATTTCGCCGAAATCGCCGCCGACCTGACAGCCTGTGACGCCGCCCGCATGGTTGAAGATGGCGACGATTTGTCTGCGGCTTTGGCCCAATTGTTGGCCGAACCGCAAGCGGCCCATCAAATGGGTGAGGCGGCCCTGGCTTTGGCGCAGGCGCGGCGACAGGGAGTTTTGACTGGCCACCTCGACGCGCTTACGGAATTGCTGACAATAAGATGAAGCGGTAATGAAGGTCAGACCGCTCTCCTTCGATCTGATTACCCTGCTGGCCCTGGCCTTCATCGGCGGCGTCGCCTTCAGCGCCACCCGCGTCTGGCCCGACCCGACCATCATCCTGGCCTGCGCCCTGCTCTTTCTGGCGGCGACGGTTTTCGCCCGGCGTTTTTTCAGCGACAAAGCCGCCGTTCTCTGCCTCATCGCCCTGTTCGGCGCATTGGGCCTGCATGGCGGCTTCGTCACCAGCCGCCCAGTGGCGAGCGACGCCTTGGCGCATCTGCCCGACGGCGAAGAAGTTCTTCTCTTCGGCCATGTCGCGGTCATGCCCACGCCAAGCCAAAGAGGAAGTCAAAGCGCTTTGGATGTGGTGGCGCTACGCCGCTGGCATGAAGCGCAAAGCCGCGCCGCGCATAGCCGCGTATCGGTGCGATTGCCCGCGCCCTGGCCTAAACATTATCCGCCGGGCGCTTTTGTCGTCCTGCGGGCGCGTCTGGATAGACCTAGAGCCGCCACCGTGCCCGGCGGTTTCGACCACGCCCGTTTCCTGGCGCAAAAAGGTATCTGGAGAATCGCCGTCTTGCGCGGGCCTGGGGCCATCGCCACAGCCGTGGATGCGCGAAACGCCTGGGATACATGGCCAGGTCTACGCTATATCCCTGAACTCCTGCGCCACCGCATCGGTCTTTTTCTCGACAAGCATCTGCCGCCGGATGCCGCCGCTTTGTATCGGGCGATTCTTATCGGCGACGGTTCGCGCTTAAACGATGAGATGGTCGAAGCCTTCATCGCCAGCGGCACGATGCACATCATGGTGATTTCCGGCTCGCATATCGCCCTGTTATCGTTGCTCTGTTACACGGTTTTGTATTGGCTTCTCCGCCGTTTTCCCGCCCTCATCCTGCGCTACGACGTAAAAAAGCTGGCCTGGCTGGCTTGCCTGCCGCTTCTGGCGCTGTATTCGCTTTTGGCTGGCGGCGAAAGCCCGGTCATGCGCGCTTTTGTCATGTGCGCAATCGCGGTCTGCGCCCTGCTCTTTAACCGCGCCCGCGCCTGGCCGCCACTGGTTTCCCTAACCGCGCTCTTGCTTCTTATGGCGCAACCGCAAGCGCTGTTCACCGCCTCGTTTCAATTATCCTTTGTCACGGCGCTGTCACTCTGCGCCGCCGCCGGTCTTTTTGCGCCACGCTTCAGCAAAAACGGCGAAAAGACTTGGGCCGACACGGTGACAAGCTGGATGTTCGCCGCCCTGATCACGGTTATAGCCGCCGCCCTCGGCGCCGCGCCCCTGACCATTGCCACCTTCCAACGGCTGTCCCTGGTCGGGCCTCTGGCGACCCTGATCATCGAACCAATTTTAAGTTTCTGGTCGCTGCCGCTGGGCTTTTGCGCCCTGCCGCTGATGCCCACCCAGCCAGACGCCGCCGTTTTTTTGCTGCGTTTCGGAGAATCGGGTGTGATGGCCGCTGACAAACTGGCCCGTTTGTTCGCCGCCGCGCCCTTCGCCTCGTATTATCTCGCGCCGCCGCCCTGGCCGCTGTTCGTCCTTTATTATGTTGGATTGATTCTGTTTTGCGCCGCCTTCCATCGCAAAAAAC
Source organism: Desulfobulbaceae bacterium (assembly GCA_031287565.1). GTDB lineage: Bacteria > Desulfobacterota > Desulfobulbia > Desulfobulbales > Desulfocapsaceae > UBA8130. The sequence continues at coordinate 45,904 of JAITSS010000004.1, read as the reverse complement.
GCCTGGCCCGGCTCGGCGCGTTGTTGGTTGCGGTAAGCATCCTGGTTTATTTTTCGCCGCTCCGCGACCGCCTGCGTCCGGAATTCACCGACACGCCGAAGATCGCCGCGCTGGATGTTGGCCAGGGTAGCGCCACAGTGGCGCACACTCTGCCAGGCCGCGCCTTTCTCATTGATGGTGGCGGTATGGGCGGCGGGCGGCAATCAGTGGGCATGAGCCGGGTCGCGCCGTATTTGTGGCGACAGGGTGTGCGCCGCCTCGATGTGATCGCCGTCAGCCACGCCGACGCCGACCACTGCAACGGCCTGGCTTTTTTGCTGCGCTGTTTCGAGGTCGGCGCTTTGTGGGTGAGCAACCCACAAGCGGCGGGTGAACATTTTCAGGCGCTACTCGCTCTGGCGCGACGAAAAGGCGTGCCCATCCACATCGCCAAAGCGGGCGACACCCTACGAATCGGCGCGACCCAGCTTACTTGCCTGGCCAATATTACTGGTGATGAGCGCAACGCCGGTCTGGTGATGCGGCTTGAAAACGGCGACGATTCCATGCTGCTGCCCGGCGACATCAACGCGGAGATGGAGGAATCTTTGCTCGCCAAAGGTCTGACCTTACAAAGCGATATCCTGCTCGCCGCCCACCACGGTTCGCGCACTTCAAACAGCGCCGCCTTTCTCGCCGCCGTCGCGCCGCGTCTGATTGTGGTTTCGGCCAGCGCCCGGCGGGACGGCCTGTTCCCCTCACCGGAACTGGTTGATCACTGCCGGAATCAGCGCATCCCACTCGTCACCACCGGCGAAAACGGTAGCATATTCCTGCGCCGTTTGGACGGCGAGCCGCGCATCACCTGCCTGCCGCCCTTGTCAGCGGACGTGGAATTGGGTAGTCTCGCGCCGCGACTCATCCCCACGCCCAGCACAAAATAGCGCCATGTCTCTTCTTGCCCTCATCACCCTGGCCTGCGCCCTGGCCATGGACGCCTTCGCGGTCGCGGTCGCGGTCGGCATCGCCTTAAAAAAAGTCAGCCCGCGCCAAACCTTCCGCCTCGCCTGGCACTTCGGTCTTTTTCAGGCCATGATGCCGGTTATTGGCTGGTTTTGCGGCAACGCCATCAGCGGCTTCGTGCAGACATACGCCCATTGGATCGCCTGCGCCCTTTTGGCCTGCATCGGCGGCAACATGATGCGCGAAGCATTCATGGCCGAAGAAGATCGACGCGGCAAAGACGCCACCCGCGGTCTGTCACTGGTCATGCTGTCGGTGGCGACCAGCATCGACGCCCTGGCGGTAGGATTCAGCATGTCGCTTTTACAGACGCCAATCGCCCTGCCCGCCCTGGTCATTGGCCTCATCGCCGCCCTCTTCACCACCTGCGGCCTGCATCTGGGGCGCTTGGCCGCCAGCGGCAAACGCCTGAGTCGGTGCGCGGAAATCGCGGGCGGCTTGGCGCTCTGGGCCATCGCCGTCAATATTTTGCATGAACACGGCGTGTTCTAAGCGATTCGAAAAAAATAATGACCATTCTTAAACGCGCTGAACTGCCGTCATTTTTAGCCAAAACCGGGCAAGCCGAAGCCTGCCGCCTGTATCTGTTTTTCGGCGAACGCTTTCTCTGCCGCGAAGCCTGCGACCAGGTAGAAAAAGCGCTCGCCGCCAGTCCAGCCACCGTGCATCGCTTGGATGGCGATACAGAAGACCCAGGCCGCACCCTGGCCTCTCTGATGACCTACAGCCTGTTGCCGGGCCGACAGATTTATCGCGTCACCGATAGCGGCCTATTCCAAAGCGGTGTCGATGCCGAAAAGTCGTGGAACAAACTGGAAGAGGCGGTGAAAACCTCGAACCGGGCCGCCGCTAAGAGGCATTGCGCGGCCTTGGCCAGCCTCGCTGGCATCAGCGCCGGTGAAGATGGCGGGTTTTCCGCCTTGTCGGAAGAAAAATGGCGGCAGATATTTTCCTTTGATAAACCGGCAGGCGACCTGGCCTGGGCCGACCGGCTGTTCAGCGAGACCGCCGACGGCAAAAAAGCGAGCGACAGCGGACGCCTGGCCGATATGTATATCACGGCGCTGGAAAAAGGCTTCGCCGCCGGGCACTATCTGCTTGTAACCTGCGACGCGCTCGACAAGCGCCAGCGACTGTTCGCCTACATCAAGAAACAGACCGCCGCCGTGGCCATTGATTGCCAAATGGCCACCAGCGCCAAAGCCGCTGACAAAAAAGAGCGCGAGGCGGTCTTGCGCGAAGTGGTGGCCGGGCGCTTAGCCGAATTGGGCAAAAAAATCGAGCCAGCCGCCCTGGAGCTGCTCTTTGCGCGAACCAGCGACGCCCACCCCACCGCCGTGGCCGTTGAAGCGGAGAAATTGGCGCTTTTCTGCGGCGAACGCCAACAAATCAGCCGCGCCGATGTCGAGCTGCTCACGGTGCGCACCCACGAAGACGCCTTATTTGAACTGACCGACGCCTTTTCCAAGGGTGATTTGGGCCGGGCACTTGGCACCGTTTCACATCTACTGGACGGCGGCGTCCACGCTTTGGCCATCCTCGCCACCCTGCGCAATTATTTTCGCAGATTGTTGATTATCAAGGCGCTCCAGGAACAAGGCCGCCCACCCTGGCGACCCGACCTCGACGCGCGACGTTTCCAGGACAGCTACCTGCCCGCCTTAAAAGACACCGGACGCTTCCCGGAACTGCTGCAAGGCCACCCCTACGCCCTGTTCAACAACTTCCGCGCCGCCGCCCGCTGGAGCATCGCCACGTTGCGCCTAAATCTCGCCGCCATCCTCCAGGCCGAATACCGGATGAAGAGTTCGGCCCTGCCAACCAACATCATCTTCGACGAAATGCTGACGCGGCTGCTGCGACAGGAGCATCAACAGCGCGACACACCACCAAGAACACGCTGAACCAGTCAGATAGATACCGCCGCGCCCTGCATCACCCTTGAGCAAGCGCCGCCCGATGCGATATAATGCGTGATTTCGCGTCCCGTATCGGGCGGTTATCCTGAACAAAACAACAAGGAGAAAGCACATGGAGCAGACATTCGCCATCATCAAACCGGATGCCTTCAAGGCCGGAAACGCCGGGAAGATTCTTGCCCGCATTGGCGCCGAAGGCTTCAAGGTCGTCGGCTTGAAAAAACTGTATCTCAGTAAAATTGAGGCGGAAGGTTTTTACGCCGTGCACAAAGAGCGGCCTTTCTTCGGCGAACTGACTGACTTTATGAGTAGCGGCCCCTGCATCGTCATGGTACTGGCGGCGGAAGGCGCGATTAAGAAATGGCGCGATTTGATGGGCGCGACCAACCCGGCCCAGGCCGCCGAAGGCACGCTGCGCCGCGAATTCGGGTCGTCGGTCGGTGAAAACGCCACCCACGGTTCCGACGCGCCGGAAACCGCCGCCTTTGAAATTTCGTATTTCTTTTCCGGCCTGGAACTGCTGGGCTGATGGTCAGACTGTCAGGAAAACGCTGATTGCTTGGCCCGCTGTTCGGACTGTATGAGCCTGTCCGCTACAGGCAGGAGCAAGCGGGATAAGGAAGAGCAGAGCGGTCACCATCACCCAAAACTTATTCCCTGTTCAGTTCCCATCTCTGGGAGTTAAGGAAGCGCTGATTTATTCCGCCTGTCTGTAGCAGACCAGAAGTCTCTACACAACCGATACGTGAATTCCCCTCTCCCGCTTGCGGGAGAGGGTGGCGCGTCAGCGCCGGGTGAGGGCGCATTTGATGTATTGAAACCCTCACCCCCGCCCCTCTCCCGCAAGCGGGAGAGGGGAGAACGGCAGGTTAGTTCGCCCGTTCTTTGTCACAATCGGAACCGGTTCCGTTCCCATCTCTGGGTTTTTCAAAGTAATGTTTGCAGAAATTATGTGTCACAATCGGAACCGGTTCCGTTCCCATCTCTGGGTTTTAACGTAGAAACAGAGCAAGTCGTATTCACAGAGTCACAATCGGAACCGGTTCCGTTCCCATCTCTGGGGTATAGTAGTAATGTTTCTCGGATGCTTTTTTGTCACAATCGGAACCGGTTCCGTTCCCATCTCTGGGAAAGTTCTTTTAGAAAGTGGAGAAGAAAAGTCACAATCGGAACCGGTTCCGTTCCCATCTCTGGGTTATAAAAGAGCTGGAGCCGAGGTTAGAAAAACCGTCACAATCGGAACCGGTTCCGTTCCCATCTCTGGGCAGCACAAGGAAGTCACTACTGCAGGAAAAGTCACAATCGGAACCGGTTCCGTTCCCATCTCTGGGTTTGTACGTGCAGTTGGCGGAAGCACGGAAGGAGTCACAATCGGAACCGGTTCCGTTCCAATCTCTGGGACTGGGCGTCACTATAGCCAACAACGGCGCGGCTTTGCAACTGCCACTTTGTAGTATGTCCCGTTGTCTGTCGCACAGTTCGTGTAGTTTCCAAGACATCCTACAATGTAGTACTAATTCCAGGTCTGGCATAGTTTTTGCTTATAATCATATTTTCACGATATTTCAATACGATATTTGGTTTCTATTTTTTCGCTTTTCCTGGCAATTATTCACCGCAAAATCAACAAGCCCGCCGACAAAACCTGGCGCGTCATTTCGGTATGCAATCGTTGCGCGTTTGTAATACCAGGCTTGAACAGATCGCCGGGCACGGCCTGCCGCGCCCCTCGCTGACGCTGGCCTGGCAATCACCACCAGAGGCGACCGCCGCCATTTTCATTTGCTTGCCTTCAACGCGGATGAATTCGAGCAGCAGGCGGGTTCCGAAACTATCGCTCATGAGCAAGTGGACTCCGAACAAACCGCGCTGTTGCAAGGAAGCGAAAAACTCGCGCCAATAGGATTCCCGCTTGCTGCCCCACCCAGTGGCGCTCCCTATTTTGGACCAATCCCCTGGTGTTTGAAGCTATGCCGCGCCCGAAAAAACCATGATTCAATCTGTTTGTCATGGCAAAATTGTCCGGCAAAGCTCAGAGGCTTTGCGACGCTGGTCGCAGGCCGACGGCAGGCAGAGTCGGGACGGGGGACAATCGGGGAAAAACAGGAGGCGATAAAAAACCCGGAATCCTTGATTTCTCTCGGAATTCCGGGCTTATATAGAACGCCGACCCATAAGGCCGGACGGAAGGCTGGTGGCGATGCAGGGACTTGAACCCCGGACACTACGGATATGAGCCGTATGCTCTAACCAGCTGAGCTACATCGCCTTAATCGTCTCAAAAGACGAGCGGAAGATTATATCTGAAATCGAAAGTCGATTCAAGGGCAAGAAACGGGAAAAGGTAAAAAACCGGCTGATTTTTTACCTTTTCCCAGGACAGAGCAGACCAACGGCGGCAAACCGCCCGTGGCTGACGATTACATCATGCCGCCCATACCACCCATGCCGCCCATACCACCCGGAGGCATACCCGGAGCGGCTTTATCTTCCGGTTTATCGGCAATCACGCACTCAGTGGTCAGCAGCATACCAGAAACGGAAGCGGCGTTCTGAAGCGCGGTGCGGGTGACTTTCGCCGGGTCGATAACGCCAGCGGCAATCAGGTCTTCATATTCTTCCGTGGCGGCATTGAAGCCATGCGCGCCGCTGAGTGTTTTGACATGCTCAACAATGACCGAACCTTCGCGGCCAGCATTCGAGGCAATCTGACGCACCGGCTCTTCCAGGGCGCGCAGCAGGATGTTTTTGCCCAGTTCCTGTTCGCCGACAAGTTTCATGGCCTTCAACGCCGTCAGGCAACGGATATAGGCGACACCGCCACCGGGCACCACACCTTCTTCGACGGCGGCGCGGGTAGCGTTCAAAGCGTCTTCAACACGGGCCTTCTTCTCTTTCATTTCAATCTCGGTGGCCGCGCCGACATTGATAACCGCCACGCCGCCAATCAGTTTGGCCAGACGCTCCTGCAACTTCTCGCGGTCGTAATCGGAGGTCGTGTCTTCAATCTGGTTGCGAATCTGTTTAACGCGGGCCTCAAGTTTCTTCTTGTCGCCAGCGCCATCGACGATGGTGGTGTTGTCCTTATCGACGACGACCCGTTTGCAGGTTCCAAGGTCGTTCAGCGTGACGTTCTCAAGCTTGATACCCAAATCTTCGGTAATGACCTGGCCGCCGGTGAGGATGGCGATATCTTCAAGCATAGCTTTGCGACGATCGCCAAAACCGGGAGCTTTGACCGCCGCGACATTTAAGGTGCCGCGCAGTTTATTGACGACCAAGGTAGCCAAGGCTTCGCCATCGACATCTTCGGCGACGATAAAGAGGCCGCGTCCCATTTTGGCCACCGCTTCGAGAACCGGCAGCAGGTCCTTCATGCTGGAGACCTTCTTCTCGACCAAAAGGATGTAGGGATCTTCCATGGAAACTTCCATGCGATCCGGGTCGGTGACGAAATACGGAGACAGATAGCCGCGGTCAAACTGCATACCTTCGACGACATCCAGGCTGGTATCCATGGATTTCGCCTCTTCAACGGTGATGACGCCTTCTTTGCCAACCTTGTCCATGGCCTCGGCGATGATGTTGCCGATGGTCTCGTCACTGTTGGCCGAGATGGTGCCGACCTGGGCGATTTCCTTCTGCTCTTTGGTCGGAGTGGCGATTTTTTTCAGCTCGGCGATGACGACATCAACGCCCTTGTCGATGCCGCGTTTGATTTCCATCGGGTTGCCACCGGCGGCGACCAGTTTCGCGCCTTCGGTGTAAATAGCCTGGGCCAGAACGGTGGCGGTGGTGGTGCCGTCGCCCGCGACATCGGAGGTCTTCGAGGCGACCTCTTTGACCATCTGAGCGCCCATATTTTCAAACTTATCGGTCAGCTCGATTTCTTTGGCGACGGTTACGCCGTCTTTGGTGATGGTCGGCGCGCCGAAGGATTTTTCGATCAGCACATTGCGGCCTTTCGGACCAAGCGTAACTTTCACCGCGTCGGCCAGGGTATTAACGCCGACGAGGATGGCTTCACGGGCTTTCACCCCATATTTTATGTCTTTTCCTGCCATTTCTTTTCTCCTTTATCAGAAATGTGTACCTAAAAAAGAGCGATTTTCACGCTTGAGCCATCAACATACAACGCCGAGAACATCATCCTCGCGCATAATCAGATAATTTTCGCCATCAATTTTGACATCGGTGCCGCCATATTTGGAAAACAGCACCCGGTCGCCCTCTTTCACCTGGAGCGCCACTCGCTCACCCTTGTCGTTGAGTTTGCCGGGACCAGCGGCGACAATTTTGCCTTCCGCCGGTTTTTCTTTGGCGCTGTCCGGGATAATAATCCCGCCGGCGGTCTTTTCTTCTTCCTCCAGTCGTTTGACCAGAACACGATCATTGAGCGGCTGAATCTTCATTACTTCCTCCTGCTGAAAATAAGTGGTTTTTGTGTCGATTCGCGGGGCCGACAGTGGAAAACGCCAGCCCTAAATTCGCGAATTCAGCCCGTGAAATCGGGCCTCGGTTGCAAGGCAGGCCAAACTATAGGAAGCGGAAAACAAAAATCAAGGCGGGGTGATGATTTTTTTTTCAGGCGGGAAAGGCGGCAAGCGCGGGAAACGCCGCTTCATGCCGTTCGTCCGCTGCGACGGAGAGCGAACCAGCGTTTCCCAGGAAATTTTTCGCCGGGCGGTGTTCAGCCGACGCGAACCACCCACTTGAAGGGATCGGCGGCGCGACCATGCTGGATGGCCTGCAATTCGTTGTATAGACGCTGCGCCAATTCGCCGACCTTACCGTTATTGATCGGATACACGTCGTCCTTAAAGGCCAACTCGCCGACCGGGGAAATAACGGCGGCGGTGCCAGTGGCGAACGCCTCTTGCAACTGGCCGTTTTTACTGGCCGCGAACACCTCGTCGATGGAGATTTGTCGCTGTTTGACCTGCACGCCCCAGCTTTCCGCCAGTTTGATGACCGAATCACGGGTAATGCCGGGCAGAATCGTGCCATCCAACGGCGGCGTGATCAGTTCGTCGCCGACGACAAAAAAGATGTTCGAGGTGCCGACTTCTTCGCAAAAACGATGTTCACAGGCGTCAAGCCACAAAACCTGGGTATAACCGGCCTTTTTCGCCACTTCTTCGGTATAGAGCGACGCCGCGTAATTGCCGGAAACTTTGACATTGCCGACGCCGCCTTTGGCCGCCCTGGCCTGCTCGTCGCTGACATAAATCCGGGTCGGATTGAATCCTTCGGCATAGTAGGCGCCAACCGGTGAGGCGATGATGTAAAAATAATACTCCGCCGCTGGTTTGACGCCCAAAGCCGGGGTGACGCCAATCATCGTCGGACGGATATAGAGCGACGAACCTGGCGCGGTGGGCACCCAATCCCGCTCCAGATAGACGAAGGCTTTCAGCCATTGCGCCATTTTATCCACTGGAAAACGCGGCATACAGAGGCGTGCCGCCGAGCGGTTCATGCGTTCGAAATTGTCTTTTGGCCGAAAGAGAAACATTTGCCCATCTTCTTCGCGATAGGCTTTCATCCCCTCGAAGATAGCCTGGCCATAGTGAAACACCATCGCCGCCGGATCAAGGGTGAATTGCTGATACGGTTTGATCTTGATGTCGTGCCAACCCAATTCTTTGTTCCAGACCATCATGAACATATGGTCGGTGAAATATTTGCCGAAGCCTAACGTGTCCGGCGCGGGTTTGGCCTTCCGCGCCGCCTCCGGCGATTTCTCAACTGTCACTTCCAAGTCTTCCCACATACCGCCTCCTTTTCAGGGTTCTTGTTGATGTCAGGCCGCCCCTCGGCGCTACACGGTCTGAATGCTCCGCATTGAAGGAAATTATCCGTTTATTTTGTCGCCGACGGGGCGCACACTACCGCGAAGGCGGTTACGCGGCAAGCCCCGCCCGAACCGAGGCGACCAATCAGGTGAAATCAATGGGAATCACATCCCAACACAAAACCGTATCCCCACCCCAGGTGACGACCCGCACCCTGGCGTCCTGCGACACAACAATCCCCAAAACACTCGGCATCTTACGGGCTAGATAGTACAGCGAGCGATGCCGCGTGCCGACGCTTTCGACCCGCTCAATCACGCGGTTTTTCCCTTCCGGATCGAAGGCGCGGGCGATATGTTCGCCCATCTCATAGGTTCCCTCGATAATACCGCCGAAACCGACCAGCTCCGGCGCTTCGGTGGTGACAATCGCCCCATCGGCCCCGGACAACCGGGCGAGGAAACGGGCGTATTTGAAAACCTGCTCGTCGAGCTGATTCAGGCGTTTATCTTGCAGCGACACATAGTCGTTCCAACCGGCCACATAGTCCGGGCCGTGCCGCTGGCCGCACAGAGCGGCGAGCACCCGCATGATTTCTAAAAGCAGACCGCGCAAGCGCATTCTGGCGTCACCGGCCATAAAACGATATTTCAATGAGATAAATGGGTTGCCACCATGTAAAAGCGGGCCAGCCTCGGCGGGAAAAGACAGAATCGTGCCGCCGTGACCCGACCTGCGTATCGTGCTGATAACATGTTTGATTACCTCCAGATACAGCCTGCCGATGAAGGCCGGGTCGATGCGCGCCCACTCTCCCTGACGAAATTCATCAGCGTGCATACTGGCCAGGCGCGTCTGCACCGCCGAGAATCTGGTCGCCACCCAATCCGAGCGGAACACCCCCAGCGACGGGCTGATGATGCGTCCGCCGATCAACTGGCCCAAAATGTCAAAACCGCGCAGCACGCTGAGAGCGCCCGGCGCGATGACGTTGACACCCAGGGCTGGTGGTAGCGGCATCGCCCGTTTGCTGCCGCCGTGGATCGCCTGCACCCAGCGCGAACCGGTATGCACCAGCCCCCATATCCGCAAGCCTTCGCCCTCGCTGTGGCAAACGCCCAACATGGTATTGTTGTAGTCGATCGACGGACCGAGCTTCAGCATTTCATATTCTTTGAACGGTCGCGGCTCGCTGAACCTCAGCGTGAACAGGCCGCCCAGAACGGCGTCGCGGTTGCCCGCGAACAGCTCCGGTTCGGCGAGCATCAGGCGTAGCCGGATGGCGCGGCCCTCTTCCCGCAACAGGCTAACCTGGTAGCAGGTCGAAAGCAGTTCAAACAGCACATCGTCCGACGGCAGGCTCTCTTTGCCCGGCCAGCGCCCGCGCAGATAACGCGCCAGCTCCTGTGGATAATCATGTTTCATGGCGATGTGACGGCTATCAATGATCGGTGGAAATGGAAGGGATATATCGTCGTCCCGGCGAGGGCGGGCGGCATATCGGCGTACATATGCGCCTGTCATCGTTCTTCTTTTTATTCATCGCATCCCTTATAGTAGACGATGCCGCTTCGATCGCAAACCCCGGCAGGCAACAGCGTCTTCACGCCGAAGCGCCCTGTGCCGCATATTTTTTGTCTGGATTTCCCATGCGCCGCTTGTTCACCCGTCTCGCCCCCATTTTTGTCATACTCTCAGCCATCATTGTAATCCTTTGGGCGGCCCTGACGGAAATGGGACGGATGGAAGAAAAAAACGCGCCGCCGGTTTTGGACGCGCTTTTGACCCGTCTGTGCCAGGAAAAAGAACCGCAACTCCTCACGCTCATTGAGCAAGACAAGCAGCGGGCGCTGCGCCAGGCGCTGGCCGCCCTGCGACAAAAACTCCCCGGCGCGACCAATGTCTGCCTCTTGCCGCCGGAGAAAGGGCGCGACCGCGCGCCTCTGGCCTGCGCCGCGCCGCAACCACCGCCGCAGTCCGCCGTTTCCACTGGGGTTTCCGCGCTTTTTCCGCTCTGGCGGCAGAGCGGCGCGGCGCTGGCGCAAGTCTTTCCTGGCCGACAAAAATCATTCAAACACCGCCATGCGCTGGTCAAGGATCAGCAAGTCGCCGCTATTTTGTTGATCGATTTCGACGATGCGAAGGCTATCTGGCGGCCATCAAGACAATTTCTCATCGCCGTGGTCGGCGGGCTGGCCCTGGTTTTGCTCGCGCTTTCCATGCCGATGTTTTTCGCCGGGCGCGAACGCCGCGCCGCCTTGTCGCTCGCCCTTGCCAACCTGCGAAGCCTGCGACAAGGGCAGTATCAGGGCGGCTCGCCGAGCCTCGAGTTTGCCGCCATCAACGCCGAGATGATGGAACTCGCGGCCATCTTCAACGGTAACCGCCTAGCCATCGATGACCTGCGCCAACAGGTGGATCAACTGTGGCGCGACACCGCGCCGCCCGCCGCTTCGGACCAGGCGCTGACGACGCTGGCCCCACTCTCTGGCGCGGCCCTGGCCGACCTGTTAGACAATCTGCCAACGCCGATTTTCTTCAAAAACAGCGAAGGCCGTTTCTCCGGCTGTAACCGCGCCTTCGAGATGTTTGTCGGTTGGGAACGCGGCCAGTTGCTGCAAGCGAACTGCGGCGAAATCTTCCCGGACCTCCTCGACGAAACCCACTCGGATTTACTTAGTCTGTGCGATAGGATCGGTTCCCTGTCGCAGGAAAGCAGCATCCAGCGCGCCGACGGCGGCATCCGTCAGGTCTTGCTGGCCGCCGCCAGCGTCGCCGACGCCGCAGGGGGCATCGCGGGCGTCATCGGCACCCTTTTCGACATCACCAATCTGGTTCTAACCCGCCAGCAGGCCGAGCAAGCCAGCCAGACCAAGAGCGCCTTCCTGGCCAATATGAGCCACGAAATCCGCACGCCAATGAACGGCGTCATCGGCATGACCAACCTGCTGGCCGACACCAAACTCGACGCCACCCAGCGTTCCTACGTCGAGGCCATCCGCGCCAGCGGCGATTCGCTGTTGCGCATCATCAACGACATTCTGGATTTTTCCAAAATCGAGGCCGGGAAACTCAGTCTCAGCCTGCAAAGCTTTTCCCTGCGCGATTTGCTTGATCGTTTGGCCGAGCTGATGCGAATGCAGTCTGAAAAGAAGCGTCTGCTTTTCGTCTGCCTGATCGCCCCGGAAATTCCCGACGCCCTCCAGGGCGACCCGAACCGACTCTGGCAGATTCTTCTGAACCTCACCGGCAACGCCATAAAATTCACCGACAAAGGCGAGATCACCGTCAACGTCAAACTGCTGTCCCGCGACGAGCGCTTCGTCTGGCTACATTTTTCCGTGCGCGACACCGGCATCGGCATCGGCCCGGAAAAGCAGCATCTCTTATTCAAGAGCTTTTCACAAATCGACCCGCACCTGCGCCAGCAGACCAGCGGCACCGGCCTGGGACTGGTTATTTCGCGGCAACTCTGTGAAATGATGGGCGGCAATATCGGCTGCACATCGAAACCAGGCAAAGGCTCGGATTTCTGGTTCACGGTGCGGCTGTCCTGCGACCAGGAACAACCGATGCTGCCGTCGTGGCGGCGAGCGCTGACCGGGATGCCGGTTCTGATTGTCGAAGCGTCGGCGGCGCACACCGCCGGTTTATTGCGCCAATTCAACCAATGGGGAGCGCGCGCGACGCACGCCAATTCAGCGGGCGAAGCCTTGAACGCCATGGTGGCGGCCAAGAGTTCCGGCGCGCCGTTGCGCCTGGTTTTCATCAACAGCGCCCTTTTTCAGGAAGGCTCCGGCGCGGCGGCGGCCCATGTGCGCGAACTGCTCGGCGAACATGGCCATATGGTGCTGATGCAGCCGATGAACACGCCGCCGCTGCGCGAAAACATCGCCCGGCAAGCGGCGGTCATCATTCCAAAACCGGTGAAGAACAACGAATTGCGCCAATGCCTGGCGAATATTCTGGGGCGTCCAAACCTGGTCAAAGTCATTTCCGATGAAACGCCGCCGCTGGATTCCGGCAATTTTTCCGCGTCGCATCGCATTCTCCTGGTCGAAGATAACCACATAAATCAGCGGGTGATGCTGGCGACGCTCGCCCGCCTGGGTCTGGAGCATGTCGGTGTGGCGAATAACGGCCAGGAAGCGTTGGATATGCTGGTGAACAAGAAGGATGAAAACCGCTACGACCTGATTCTCATGGACGTGTCGATGCCGGTGATGGATGGCTTCACCGCCACCCAGACGATTCGCGGCGATAGCGAGTTGTATCCGCAGACGCCGATCATCGCCATGACCGCGCACGCCATCGCCGGTGATCGCGAACGCTGTCTGGCCGCCGGCATGGATGATTATCTCGCCAAACCGATTGACCAATGGGAGCTGGTGCGCCTGCTGCGCAAATATCTGCCGAATACGCCGCAAGATACGCCGCCTGAAGCCGCGACCGTCACAAGCGACGAGCAATCAACCGCGTCGTCGCCCGAATCGCCGCAGGTCGCGCCGCTGGACGACAACGACATCAATATGGCCGATTTTTTAAACCGGGTCGGTGATGACCAAGAGTTGGCGCGGTCGATTCTGGCCGAGCTGCAAAGCGAATTGCCGCGCCAGGCCATACTGCTGCATTCACACATCAATAACCACAACGCCGAAGCCGCTGCCCGCCAAGCCCACAAAATGCGCGGCGCTATCGCCAATATCGGCGCGGCGGCCAGTTGTCGGCTGCTGTCTGAAATTGAGCGGCTGGGACGCCAAGGCGATACCGACGGCCAACGGCAAACCGGTCTGTTGCTGCAACCACGCCTCGACGGGCTGCTGGAAACCATCAATGCCATCCTGTCCGCTTAAAGAGCCAGCCGATCAGCATTTCCCTTATACTTCACCCGCCACGGGTTTATCCTCCGTCCTGTCGGTCGCATACAGCGGCGCGTAGAGTTCTTCGCGCACGCGGTCGGCCTCACGGCTGATTTCATCATTATCGACGCCCAGGGCCAGAAGCGACTGGCGGGTAATCTCCAAGCCAGCTTCAAACTCCGGCTGCACCACATCGCGGACACCCAAGTCGCGTAGCATCCGCATCTGCTCCAAACCGCCGGAACGGGCGACAATGTGCAGATGCGGATTGAGGCGCAACGCCTGCTCGGCGATTTCTTTGACCACGATGATGGCCGGGATGGTGATAATCAGCAACCGCGCCCGCTCGATGTCGGCCGCTTCAAGCACCAGGGGTTTGCCGGCGTCGCCGAAGACCAAAGGAATTTTCGCTTTGCGCACTTCGCCCATCTGCTGATTATTCAACTCGATGACCACCGCCGGCACGCCGCGACCAATCAACACCTGGGCGACATAACTGCCGGTCTGGCCGCCGCCGGCGATAACCACGTGATCGCGCAAACCCGTATCCGGAATATTGATGGTGTTCAGCGGCTCATGATGAAACCACTTTTTGCGCAGGGCGTAGAGCGGCGCGGTCAGAGATGACAAAGGCGGCGTAATCAGCATGGTGAAAATGGTGGTGTTGAGAATCAGCGAATACAAATCCGACGAAATCGAACCGCTACTCAAACCCACCCCGGCCAGGACGAAGGAGAATTCGCCGACCTGCGACAGGCCCAATCCGACCGCCAAAGGGATGACGTTGCGATAGCCAAAACAGCGGGCCACCACAGCGAAAATCAGGCCCTTGCCGACGAGAATCACCGCAACCAAGAGCAGGATTTGGCCGAGATGCCGCCACAGAAACACCGGGTCGAGCAACATGCCGACGGTGACAAAAAACAGCAGTCCAAAAATATCGCGCAAAGGGATGATGTCGCTTAGGGCCTGGTGGCTGTAGTCGGATTCGCTTAAGACCATGCCAGCGACGAAAGCGCCGAAAGCAAAAGACAGGCCAAACAAATACGTTATGTATCCAACCCCTAAGCCGATTGATGTCACCGCCAGCAAAAACAACTCGCGCGAGTTCCAGCGGCTGATATAAACCAACAGTCCTGGAATCACCCGCACGCCGACGACGACCATGAGCGCGAGAAAGGCCAGGGCCTTCAGGGCGGCCCAGGCGATCAGCGGCAAACCGGCCTGCGGATTGCTCAACTGCGGCAGGATGATCATAAGGGGAATCACCGCCAAATCCTGCACAATCAACATGCCAATCATCACACGGCTGGAAAGCGTGCCCATCAGACCGCGGGCCATCAGGGTTTTCAGAAGCACCATGGTGCTGGAAAGCGAAATCAAAGAGCCAATCCACAACGATGCAATCGCGTCATAGCCAAGCCAGCGTCCGACGCCGTAACCAAAAAAAATAGTTAGGGTCATCTGGATCGGCGTGCCAATTAAGGCGACGCCGCGCACCGGCTTCAGTGAGTGGAAGGAAAATTCCAGGCCCAGGGCGAACAGCAACAACGCGACGCCAATTTCCGCCAGCAGCTCGATGTCGTGGATTTCATGAATCGTGATGCCGCCGGTATGCGGCCCGACCACGATTCCGGCCAGGATATAGCCAAGAATCAGCGGCTGTTTGAAACGTTGCGCGATGAGTCCGCCCAGTAAAGCGGCGACGACAATAACGGCTATATCGGCAGCAATGCCCATGAAGGTTCCCGTGCTGAAAAATGTTGAGAGAGACAAAAAATCGTCAATTATCGCATGGATGCACGGCGATAGTCAACGAGATGGCGCGCTGGCCTCAATAGCGGCCAAGAGCGTGCGCAATTCTTCTTCAGAAAATTGATAGCATTGTCGGCAAAATTCGCAGCGCGCTTCCGCGCCCCGCTCTTCAACCAAAAGTTCCCGTATTTGGGTGGCGCCCAAGGTCAGAAGCGCCGCCCGCATTTTTTCCGGCGAACAGCCGCATTCGTAACACAGGGGCCAGGCGGCGGTCTGATGATGGGCGATATTCGCGCCTAAACGGGCGGCTATCGTCTGGCTATCAGCATCATTTTTCAGCAAGTCGGACAAAGGCGGCATGGCGGCCAGCGCCTTCTCAATCGCGGCCAGGGTTGATTCCGCCGCGCCCGGCAATGGTTGAACCAGGAGGCCGGAAGCAAGCACTTGTCGGTCAGGTAAAGCCAGGGCCGACAAGGCGATATACGATGGTTTCTGTTCCGATTCCAACAGATACCAGGCGATATCCTCGCCGATTTCACTGGTCCGCAATTGCGCGATGCCCTGATAGGCTTGTGGCAGGCCGATGAATTTTTTCACCGTGAGGAAACCGGCGCGACCCAAACCCATGGCGACGCTCAGACGACCATCGACCAGCGGCGCTTCGGCCTGGGGATTGGCGACATAGCCACGCAGCCAGCCGTCATAACCCGCTTCGGCGATAATTTTGCCAAGCGGCCCGTTGCCCTCGAATTTCAGTTGCACATGCTGGCCATCTTTCAGCAAAGCGGCCAAAAGCGCCGCGCCAGAAATGGCGCGCCCCAGGGCAATCGCCGCCAAAGGGCCGCAATCGTGACGGCGACAGGCTTCGCTGACAGAGGCGGAGACGACGCAGGCAAGGGCGAAAAATCCGCCGTCGTCAGCCAGAATGCGGGTGAGAGAATCGGTTTTCCTCATCATAAATTCGCGCCGCTGGCGTTCTTTTCGCTTCGCGGCGGCGTCCGTCCCAAAGCCTGGTCAAAAAGTTCAGCCACATCATCGTAAAGGCCGATGGCGGCAAGCGAGGCCGAAAGACGCTCCGGCTCACGGAAAAAATCCTGCATGAACAGCAATTCCGCAGACTTGAGAAAGACGTGGAAGGTTTCCGTCATGCCACCGACAAACATCTCGGCGATGATGTTGCCGATATTCGCTTCGTTGCGCCACGGCCGCAAGCGACCAGCCCGCCGCAGCATTTTCCGGATATAAAAGAGCTGCGCCTGGCGCACGCTTTTTGGCATTTCGCGATGGCCCGGCAAAATGCGCCGCCCGGCCAGAGCCGCCAGTTTACCAAGACTGGAACAGTAGGCTTCATAATTATTAAATCGTCCGCCGTTTTCCATATCAACTTCGAGAACCGGCGTCTGAAATATGCCCTCAAGCAGGGTGTCGCCGGTTATCGCGCAATCACCGGTCAGATACACCAAATCACTCTGGGAATGGCCGGGACAGGCGATGAAATCCAATCCTAAATTTTTTGGAAAATCACGCTCGACAATCAATAAATCCTCCGGCGGCTCGGCGTAGTGCTCGGCCAGCGTAATAATCGAGAGGAGTCTTTGGTAATAGCGATTGCCAAAACCCATGCCCTGCATGATGTCGCCCAAAAGGCGAAGAAATTCCCGCCGATAACGCGCCTTCAGATAATCGCGGCGCGGAAAGTAGACCTTGGCGCCGCTCCGCGCCTGAAGCCAAGCCGCCAGACCAAAATGGTCGTTATGGCTATGGGTGATGAGAATATGCCGCAATCGCGATAAATCAAATGATTCCAGATAGTAACGTTTGGCTTCATCGGTCGGCACGCCACAATCAATGAGGATCAGGCCGTCCTTGCTGTCAAGCGAGTAGCAATAGACCTGCCCGATTGAATACGGCGTGTCGAGACGATGAATGACCGGTTGCATAGAATGGAAAGCACCATGAATTGGATTGGCAGGAAGCGAAGCCAGGGCGAAGACGCCGCGCGGCAGGGTAATACGAATCAACCAATCCGCCAAGGCTGAAGCGGCTTATGACCGCGCCCGTCCCAGGATTTCCCGTTGCCATGCCTTGGTCAACGCTGTATCGTCGCGAACTTGTGTTCGCGGTTTTCTGGCCACGGGTTTTGCCGGGCCGCGCTGATGACAAGCAGGAAAAGGAGAATTTTTGTGACCAAAGAAAAGAAAAAAATCCTGGTCGCCAACCGTGGCGAAATAGCCATCCGCATTATCCGCGCCATTCAGGAGTTGGGTTTCGAGGCGGTGGCTGTCTATGAAAAACCAGACGCCCGCTCGTTGCACATCCGGCTGGCGCACGAATCCGTCCTGTTAGGAGACGGGCCGCGTTGCGACTATCTGAACATTGAGAAAATTATCCGCGCCGCCCAGGCGGTGGGAGCGCAGGCAATTCATCCCGGCTACGGATTTCTCGCCGAAAATCCCTACTTCGCCAAATGCTGCGAGGATGCCGGACTGATTTTCATCGGCCCGACCTCAAAAGTCATCGCCGACCTGGGCAACAAGGTAGTGGCCAGGCAAATCATGGCCGACGCCGGAATTCCAATGGTGCCAGGCACCAGCAATCTGTCGCAGGGGCGCAAAGGTCTGGACGAAGCCCTGGCCTTCGCGGCGGCGCATGGATATCCGGTCATGCTGAAAGCCACCGCTGGCGGCGGCGGTCGCGGCATCCGCCGCGTCGATTCGGACGAGCAGATGACAAGTCAGATTCCCACCGCCCGCGCCGAAGCGCTGGCCGCTTTTGGTGACGATTCGGTCTATCTGGAAAAACTGGTGATCAATCCCAAACACGTCGAAGTGCAAATTCTCGCCGACAATCATGGCAGAACCCTGCACCTGGGCACCCGCGACTGCTCAATCCAACGGCGCAACCAGAAACTCATCGAAATAGCGCCGTCAATGGTCGGAAAACCGGCGCTGCTCGAAGAAATCTGCCGCGCCGCAGTCAAAGCCGCCAAGGCGGCCGGCTACACCAACGCCGGCACCGTCGAGTTTCTGATTGACCGGGATTACAACTACTACTTCATGGAGATTAACACCCGGATTCAGGTCGAACACACTGTCACCGAGATGATCACCGGCATTGATATTGTCAGAAATCAGATCAAACTGGCCTTTGGCGAGCCGCTGGCCATCACGCAAGAGGATGTGCGGCCACGCGGCCACGCCATTGAGCTGCGCATCAACGCCGAAGACCCGAAAAACAATTTCATGCCGGAAGGCGGCAAACAGGTGCTGGTGTACCGTTCGCCCGGTGGCTTCGGCGTGCGCCTGGATGGCATTGTGTATCAGGGATACGAAATTCCTGAGGTGTATGACTCGCTCCTGGTCAAAATGACGGTGCACGGCTTCACCTGGAACGAAACCGTTAACCGCTGCCGCCGCTGCTTGCACAACTTCGTCATCGCTGGCCCGAAAACGACGATTCCGTTTTATATGAATATTGTCGAAGAACCTGATTTCATCGCCGGTGATTTCGACACATCCTATTTAGAAACCCATCCGCAACTGTTTTACTACGACGAAGATAAAAGTGATGTCAGCAAGCTCTCGAAATTTATCGCCGAGATTCACCATCGCAAACACAATCCCTTTTCGTCGTGATTTTTCCGTAGCGTAGCGCCATCCGAAGTGAGGAACAGCATGGAACGAATATATCAGGGTGAAACACCCGCCGAAGTAACAAGACGCCTGCGGCAAGCCAAAGGCTACTACATCACCAACACCGCCCGCGACATGTCGCAGTCGGATTATAAAAACCGCATTCTGTTGCACACTGATCTGCTGGCCGCGCCAAGCCGCGAGCGGGCCGGATATTTTTCGCTGGAAATCACCGGCGGCGCTTCGATTCATGTCGATCTGCTCCGCAAACAGGTCGATCCTTTTGTTAAGCTACAACTGATGCGTCAGGCCATGCCGACGACGATGTTCCAAACCCTGTGCCGCGGCGTCAATTTGTTTGGTTATCGTCCTTATCCACAGAATGTCATCCGCCTGACCGTGCGCGAATTCGCGCCCTATGTCGATGTCTGGCGCACCTTTGATTTTCTTAATTATGTCCCCAACATGCGGGCGGTGTTTGAAGAAGTCGCCCTGGCCGGAAAAATCAACGAACCCTGCATCTGCTTTTCCACCGGGCCGGAACATACCGACGAATTTTATGTCGGCAAAGTCCGGGAAATCCTCGACGTGACTGGGCCGGATATTATCCTCGGCATCAAAAATCATGGCGGACTGGGCACGCCAAAGCGCATCGGCCAGCTCGTTGACGCCCTCAAACAGAATTTTCCTGACCTTTCAGTGCATTATCATGGCCACAACACCGACGGCAATGATATTGGCCGTGTGGTGGCGGCGGTCTTGCATGGCGCGACGATCATCGACGCTTCCGACGCCGCCTTCACGGGATTTTACGGGCCGCCGCCAGTCCTGACCATCATCCAGACCTTGAAAGACGAAGGCTATGAGGCGATCGGTATTGATGAGGACGCGATTATCGAAACATCCGATACCCTGACTAGCCAACGCCCCTATTACGACCAGTTTGAATCACAGATCAGGGGCTTCCAACCAACGGTGCAGACCCACAAGTTGCCGGGTGGCGCCATGGGTTCGAGCCTTGAACAGGCGGCAAAAGGAGGATTTCTTGATAAGGTTCCGGAAATTCTCAATAAAGAGCTGCCACGGGTGCAGCGGGAATTGGGCAACTACTGGTCAGTGACGCCGGGTTCGCAAATATTATGGACGACGGCGGTCGCAAACGTCTTGTCCGGCGAGCGTTACGGCAATCCATCCGGCGACCTGAAAAATCTGTTGCTCGGCAAATACGGTCCATTCCCCTTCTACCAACCGGAGGAGTGGATTTATCAAAAAGTCCTCGGCGACGATTGGCGTCATGTCCTCGAAACCGAAGGCGGCCTGCACGAAAACCCCGATGTCGATCTGGCCCAGGAGAAGGCCGAACTGCATGAGAAAATGGGTTCCGAGCCAAATAACCAACAACTGGTGCTGTATCTGCAACACCCGAAAGACGCCATCGCCTTTTTCAAATTCCAGGAAGAGTACGGCATGGTGCATGTGTTGCCGCCATCAATCTTCTTCAAACGCGGCGGCTTTGAAATCGGCGAGAGCATGTATTTCACCGATCCACAAGGCAAGGAGCACATCGTCGAGTTTGGCCCGTCGCCAGTCGATGACACCGGCGTCACGCGGGTGTTTATGAATGTCGATCATTATCAGCGGGTTTATAACTTTCAGCCTGAGCGTCAAACCTCACAAAATAACCAAGCATCTGTGAAACTTTCAAAAGAAGAAATCCTCGATCTGGCCAGCGCCGGTGATGTGCGGGCGCCTTTTTCCGGCGCGGTGTACGAAATCACTGTCAAAGAAGGCCAGGAAGTGCTGAAAGGCGACCGGCTGGTGGTGATGGAGGCGATGAAGATGCAGACGCCGATTTTAAGCGAGGTCACCGGCATCGTCACCGGTATCGCGGTGAAAACCGGCGGCAACCTGCACACCGGTGATCGGATTCTGAAAATCGATTTGGTTTAGCGGAACGGAGGACGGCGCCTCCCCACAATGTTCCCTCGTCACATGGCGCGCGGCATCGTCGCTCACCATGTCGGCGAGGTTGCGCCTTTCCGACCGCGCGCTTTTTGCCCGCGTTTAAGAATGAAAAATTGTATTTTTAATTATCAATTTTTCTTAACATCGAGCCGCTTTCAATTCCTATAAGGATGGCAATCGCCTGCAATCCTTGCAACAAACGATGCGCGGACTCGCATCCAATGGCGCGACTTTGATGAATTTATCTTTATATTCGTCAATTTATCGGAGATATAGCGACCATGTATATTTTAGAAACAAAGGTTCATCATTATTTTGCGCTTATGTTTGTCTTCAAATTTGTTGGCAAAAAATCTTGACCGGAACGGAATCGACGAATATATACCGACTGCGAAAAACAAGGGCCGCGCCCGGCGCAAGATAAATAAAAATTATCAAACTGACGCGGCTATTTTCCCCTCAATCCTCTCAAAAAGGAGATGGACTATGAATTTTGAATTAACCGAAGAGCAGACCTTGTTGCGCAACATGGTACGGGAATTCGCCGAGAAAGAAGTCGCGCCCAGCGCGGCGGAGCGCGACGAAACCGAGCAT
Organism: Desulfobulbaceae bacterium; assembly: GCA_031287565.1. Lineage (GTDB taxonomy): Bacteria > Desulfobacterota > Desulfobulbia > Desulfobulbales > Desulfocapsaceae > UBA8130. The sequence continues at coordinate 24,383 of JAITSS010000004.1, read as the reverse complement.
TTTGACCGGGCGCTGATGTTCGATCGCCTGGCCGAGTTGGGACTGACCGGCATCGTCTTCCCGGAGGAGTACGGCGGCGCTGGCTCTGATTACAACAGCTACGCGATCGCGGTTGAAGAATTGTCCCGCGTCTGTGGTTCAACCGGCGTCACCCTGTCGGCGCATTTGTCGCTGGGCGCCAACCCGATTTATCTGTTCGGCAACCATGAGCAGAAACTGAAATTTTTGAAACCGCTGGCCGAAGGGAGCAAAATGGGCGCGTTTGGCCTGACCGAGCCGTCCGCAGGCAGCGACGCCGGCGGCACCAAGACCTTTGCGGTCAAGACCAGTAAAGGCTACGCGATCAGCGGCAGCAAGATTTTCATCACCAACGCCGGCGAGGCCGATACCTATATCGTTTTCGCCCGCACCGACAAAAACGCCCAGAAACACCACGGCATCAGCGCCTTCGTCGTCGAGAAAGGCACGCCGGGTTTCTCCTTTGGTAAAAAAGAGAAGAAGATGGGCATCCGTTCGTCGCCCACCATGGAATTGGTTTTTGAAAACTGCGAAGTTCCCGCCGAAAATCTGTTGGGCGAGGAAGGCATCGGTTTCAAAATCGCCATGAAAACCCTCGACGGCGGACGTATCGGCATCGCTTCCCAGGCTCTGGGTATCGCCCAGGGCGCTTTGGAAGCCGCCATCAACTACACCAAAGAACGCAAACAATTCGACCAACCGGTCGCCAGCTTCCAGGGCGTCAATTTCCAGCTTGCCGACATGGCGACGCAGGTTGAAGCGGCCCGCTTATTGGTTTACAGTGCCGCCTACCGCGCCAGCCACAAACTGCCCTACGGTCAGCAGGCCGCTATGGCGAAACTCTTCGCCAGTGAAACCGCGATGAAAGTCACCACCCAGGCCGTACAGCTCTTCGGCGGCTATGGTTATACTCGCGAATTCCCGGTCGAGAGGATGATGCGTGACGCGAAGATCACCGAGATTTACGAAGGGACCAGCGAGGTACAACGCTTGGTTATCGGCACAGCGCTGACCCGCTAATCATATAACCACTAACTTGTCAAGGGCAGGAGAAAAAACATGGAGGAGTTTACCCGCGAGATTTACTGGAATGTCGGCCACGGCTTCATGACGCTGGCACCGATGTATTTGTTGTTCATCGCGGCGATGGTCGTGCTCATCCGCGGCTTTCTCGAACGCATTCAGGTGTATCGGCTTGGCCAGCCTGTCAATCGTATGGATAACTGGCAGGCGCGCCTGGTCGATGCGATGCGGATGATTTTCATGCAGCTCAAGGTGGCGCGGGTGCGCCGCCCCGGCATGTGGCACGCGATATTCTTCTGGTCTTTTTTCCTGCTCTTCATCGGCACGACACTGATTGTTCTTCAGGCGGATTTCACCAATCTGCTGTGGGGATACAAGTTTCTAAAAGGGGGACTTTATAAAATATTCTCCCTTGTCCTTGACTTGGCCGGTCTGGCGGCGATTGTCATGCTGGGAATGCTGGCATTTCGCCGCTATTTCAACCCGCCTGAAGGCTTGGATACCAAAAAAGACGACGCCATCATGCACATCCTGCTGATGGCGATTCTTTTGTCCGGTTTCATTATCGAAGGCGCGCGCATGGCCGCCACCGAGATGAACACCGCAAACAAATTCTGGTCGCCGGTTGGCTACATTTTCGCCCTGCTCTTTTCCGGCCTTGGCGAAGGCGGGCAACTGGCGACGCACCGGGTTGTCTGGTGGTTGCATCTGCTCATGGTTATGGGCTTTTTCATGCTCATCCCACACACCAAATTCCGCCACATCATCAACACCAGCTTCAACTACTTTTTCGCCGACCGCGGGCCAAAGGGGAAACTGGTTAACATCAACCTCGAACAGGAAGACATTGAAAAATTCGGCGCCACCGAGGTTGCGGATTTCACCTGGAAGGACATTTTCGACGGCGACGCCTGCACCCTGTGCAACCGCTGTCAGGAACGTTGCCCGGCCTACAACACCGGCAAACCGCTGTCGCCGAAAAAAGTGGTCAACCAGATCAGCGAAGCCGCCTTCAATACCCCGGACGCCAGCCTGATTGAGCTGATCGGCAAAGATGCGCTGTGGTCGTGCACCACCTGTCGGGCCTGTCAGGAAATCTGTCCGGCGTCCATTGAACACGTGAAAAAAATCGTCGATCTGCGCCGCAGCCTGGTGCTGATGGAAGGTGAATTTCCTGGCGATGAAGTTATGACCGCGATGGAGCAGACCGAGGTTAACGGCAATCCGCTGGGCATGGGCTATGCCGGTCGTGGCGACTGGGCGAAAGATTTGGATGTGGCGGTGCTGGAGAAAAATGCCGATGTCGATGTTCTCTATTTTGTTGGCTGTTACGCCTCGTTTGACAAACGCAATATCGCGGTGGCCAAAAGTTTTATCGCCCTCTGCAAGGCGGCCGGCGTCAACGTCGGCATTCTGGGCAAAGAGGAGAAATGCTGCGGCGAGCCGATGCGCAAAATGGGCAACGAATACCTGTATCAAAGCCTGGCCAACGAAAACATTGAAATGATGAAGACCTACGGCGTCAAAAAAATTGTCACCGCCTGTCCGCACTGTTTCAACACCTTGAGCAAAGATTACCGCGACATGGGCTTTGATATTCCGGTCGAGCACTCCACCGTGTTTCTCGCTAACCTGCTGGCGTCGGGCAAACTGCGGGTCAAAGCCGATGGACTCAATTGCACCTATCACGATTCCTGCTATCTCGGTCGTCACAACGACATCTATGACGCACCCAGGATACTGCTTCAGGCGGCGGGCGCGACGATGAAAGAAATGGCGAAGAATAAAGATGAAGGCTTCTGTTGCAGCGCCGGCGGCGGGCGCATCATGGCTGAGGAAAAACTTGGCGAACGCATCAATATCCATCGTGTGAAAATGGCAGCGGAAACTGGCGCGGAGACACTTGTCTCCAACTGTCCGTTCTGTTTGACCATGTTTGAGGACGGCATCAAAGGAGCGGGTTTTGAAGGAAGTATGAAACCTCGTGATATCACTGAGATACTCGCGGAGAGACTGGTGGCCTGAGGCCGCCGATAATGGGTGAACGACTGGAGGAATACAGTATGAAAATTCTGGTGTGCATCAAGCAGGTTCCGGACATGGAATCCAAGTTCAAAGTGGCGGCGGATGGCGCGTGGTATGACACGTCCGAATTGGCTTGGCGAATGAACGAGTACGACGAATACGCCGTCGAGCAGGCCGTGCAACTGCGTGAAAAAGAAAAGGACGCCGAACTGACCGTATTGACCATTGGAGGCGACAAGGCCATTGAGCCGCTGAAAAAAGCCTTGGCCATGGGTTGCGACCGCGCCGTCCACGTCGTCGATAATGAATCCTTCAAGAAGGAACCCTATCAAATTGCCGGTATTATCGCCGAGTTCGCCAAGGACAAAGGTTTTGATATTGTCTTCACCGGTATGCAATCCCAGGATCGCGGTAGCGCCCAAGTGGGTATCCTGGTGGCCGAGATGTTGGGCATCCCGTCAATTTCGACCATCGTCGGCTTTGCCTATGCCGGTGGCGCGATTGAAGTGAAACGCGAGCTGGAAGGCGGCGTGAAAGCGAAGGTGTCCGCCAAACTGCCGGCGCTCGTCACCTGCCAGCTTGGCTTGAATACGCCGCGCTACCCGACTCTGCCCAATATCATGAAGGCCAAAAAGAAACCGCTTGATACATTGGCGGTCGCCGACCTTTTGAAAGTTGATGCTCGCCAGAGCACCGAGAAGATGTTCTTCCCGGAAAAGAAAGGCGGCGGCATGATCCTGGAAGGCGATGTTCCAGCCTTGGTTGATAAGCTGATTGCGATTCTGAAAGAAAAAACTTCGGTTCTCAAGTAGGAGGGAGCGACCATGAAATTACTGTTAGTGGCGGAGTACAGAGACGGAAAGGCGCTTGCCACCAGCAACGAGCTGGCTGCGTTCGCCGAGAAGATGGGCGCGGAAAGCGTCATGATGATGGTTGGTAATGAAGCGTCGCTACCCGGATATGCCGGTACATTGTATCTGGCCGACGTCGCCGCCTGTGGCGAATACAACCCGGAAGTACACAAACAGTTGGTCCTGGATGTGGTCGGTAAAGAGAATCCGGATATGATTGTGTTTTCCCATTCCTCGTATGGTTGGGATTTGGCCCCGCGCGTGGCTTGCGCCCTGAAAGCCGCGCAGATTTCTGAAGTAATCGCCGTTGAGGGCGGCAAGCTGGTTATGCCCGCCTGCAACGCCAAACTGCGTCGCACTATCGCCTGTAGCACCGCGAAGACCGTTGTCACGTTGCAAGCCGGGGCGTTTTCGCCCGCCGCGCCCATCACCGCCGCGCCGCAGGTGGAAAAAATCAGCACGAGCGCCACCGGCAAGGTGGAATTCGGCGGTTATGAAGCCGCGCCGAAAACTGGCGTTGATCTGACCAAGGCCGAAATTATCGTCAGCGCCGGACGCGGCGTCGGCAAACCGGAAAATGTCGCCGTGATCGCCGCCCTTGCCGAGGCTCTGGGTGGAGAGTATGGCGCATCACGTCCGGTTGTCGATAACGGCTGGGCGGATCATAACCGCCAGGTCGGCACCACCGGCCAGACCGTCTCGCCCAAAATGTATGTCGCTTGCGGTATTTCTGGCGCGGTGCAACATTTGGCCGGTATGAAAAAATCCGAGTTCATCGTCGCCATTAACACCGACAAAGATGCGCCGATCGGTGAAGTCGCCGATGTTTTGGTGGTCGCCGATCTGATGCAGTTTGTGCCCGCGTTAACCGAAAAAGTAAAAGCGCTGTAAGCCTGCCTATCTGTTCTGTTACATCACAACGTTTGACGGCCCGGTTCTGAAATTATATCAGAACCGGGCTTTTTTAGGTAGGATATCTTTATTTTTAGAAAAGCATATAGTTTTCCGACAAAGCCTTTTAATTCGTGTGCGAAGCATTAAATGATTTCTTTCGATTTGCTGAGTGTTTTTCTTGCTTACAACAAGATGGTCGGCGGAAATTCTTGATGAGTATGCAAAGTTATCATCTGTATAAACAGTTCTGATATTGAAAGGCTTTAATAATTCCAAGAGTTCATCAAGATATTTATATTCGCGAGTTCCAGATGTGTAGACGATAGGTGTATTTGTAGCGTGATCAACTGCCCACTACAACCATATTTGATTTTTTTCTTTTGATAAAAACTCCACATTCCATCCATTTCAATATCTAACGCATTTTGAACTTTTATATCAATTTGTCGATTGGAATCAAGTTTTGAAAGGTATTCTTCGTTAACTTGCTTTGGGAATTTTTCTGTTTTTTAAAAACTCTCAGTAACAGTATCTTTTGAAATGTTAAGGACACGTCATGTATCGCAAGTCCCTGACACATTCATATCCATATCAATAATTTGTTGTTTTATATCAGGTTTGCAGGCGTTGTAAGCATAATCAAGCTGAAACGTCTTATGTGAACATTCTGGATTTCGACACAATAACCTCTGCTTGCCGTTCGTATTTTTACCATGTAAAACAATGTCATCACTCCCGCAATGCGGACATAATACTTTAATATAAACCATATTCCACCTCGTTATTGATTTTCGTCAATCATATCACAAATTAAAATTACTATCCAACCATTTCATGACATCACCGCCAAGTCTGATGCAGAGAGTTTCGAAGGTCGCCCAGGCTGTTTCTTTGTTTTTAATGATTCAAACCCCTGTTCATCGACTTTCTTTACCCAAAGCGTAATGGCGTTCTTGCTGTCAGCTGAGTGTTGACTTAAAAACGAAGGCGTTATACCAGCCAGAACAAGATTAACTATTTCTACTTTATACTGAAACTTGGCATCGTCGGTAGAATTGACAATAATTTGTCCTTCGGCTAACAACTGATCTCGATTGGTTTTATAATTTCATGCAGGCATATACTAGCCCTCCCTACACCATTATATACTACCATCAAATATATTTCAAGCACTATTATTTATGCCGTTTGCTATAGCTATATTTTTTAGACAATAAACCTAAATTGAATCTATATTTGGGTGAAAACTCTCACTTTTTATACTCTATACAGCAAGGGGAGGTGCGATGGATGCTTTTTTTAGTTGGATAGGGGTGATACAAGAAAAAATCTTCCCATGGTTTCCACGCCGGCTTCGTTTTTTTTGTTATTTTTTACTTTTGTGTATTTCTCTAGTCTACTTTACTAAAGTTACGTATTCGGTTTGGTATTCGTATGATTCCGTTTATAGACTTTTATCAAATGGCAACTATCCGTCATTAAATTTAGTTTTAGATTTTTTAATTAGGGATATTTCAAGCCATTTGGAAAAATTTAATGTTGAGGCGGCAACTCAATTTAAACTTCTTCTAAGCGAAGGGGTTGTTGCCTTTTTCATCGGGTTTGGTTTGCAGAGAGCGAAGCTGTCGCGCGGTTGGGGCTTAGCTTTTTATATGATATCCATGTTTTGTTTCTTGTTGGCATGTTCTGTTTGTTATTTTAGTTTTAATCGTATAATGATACCATCTTATGAAGATGATTTGATATATTTTGTCAATAAAAAATGGGCAAAAGAGAACCAGCAATATTCAAAATTGCCTTTAGTTGTTGAGTTTATAATTGAAAATGAAAATGACCTGGAGGGATTTAAAGAAATAATAATAAATGGGGATGTATTAAATATATTTATATCTCAACAAAGTATATATGCCCTTGAGCAATGTAAGCTTCTAGATGATTTTTTATTTTTTATTAAGAATCAAAAGGAAAAAACGGGGATTAAGATATTCGCTGATATCGAATTTCAATATAAAGACATCTCTTTGCTAGACCAGTCGGCACTTGCATCAAGTCGCTCTCTACCGTTTATTTATAAGATGGCTTATGATTTTGCGATAAAGCTTAAGAATAATTATTATATTGATTATATATTGGGGCCTGTGCTTGATAGGAGGATATCTTTATCGGATCAAACCATAGGGAGGCGATCCTTTGGTCATGATCATAGGATTGTTGCTTTAAGTGCCTTGGCCGCCATCTTGGGATTTCAAGACGCTAATGTTGTTTGTATTCCAAAGCACTTTCCAGGATATCCTCAAAATACATATCGTAATGATAATACACATATAAAGCTTAACATGACGCGTTATATTGATCATGGTCTCCAAATGAATGCCGCACCATTCTCTTATGTTTATTCGCATCCAGCATTAGATATTGGCGGACTATTAACAGATTTTATTATTATTCCAAGCATCTCATCTTATCTGCCCTATTCATTATATCATACGATGAGTATGACAAATTCAGGGGTATATGTGGCGAGAGAAAGATTTTCAACCATAACAAGTGATGCAGTATTTATAACTGACGATATCATGATGTTATTATATGGCGCTATAGATAATCCAAAACGTTCAATAACTAAAAACTCCAGACTGTCTATTGAAAAATTACATGGAGAAATAAAAAATCATATTTTGAAAAATATGCAATATTTCACAAATAAAAAATTTGATCTGGATAATGTATCCGATGTTGTAGGGTTACTATCTAGATCTGCCTTATTGTCAGGGAATAGTTTAGTTTTAATTCGGAGTCAAAATCCATCAAGTGTACAGCGAACTGTAACAAGTCTATATTATTTGGCGTTAGAGGATAGTTTTTGGAGAAGAATTACCGATGTTAACGAAAAACTAATTTCTTTTTATAGAAAAAAAATTAAAAATCATAATAATTATTCATTGCATGACGATGTCGGCAATATGAGTATGCCATTTTTAAAGTTAAGCTCATCATCTTTTATTGATTACCTTAAGCTATCTTCTTTGAGAGATGGTGGAAATTTTTGTTATTTTTCATCATGCTTAGGGAGAGATGATATCGCTCCAGTTTTCAATATACCACAAATAATAAATAACACAAAAGCACAGCAATTTAATATATATACTGCGTCTTACGGAGACGGTAATAAATCTAAAATTGCAAAAAGTTTTGCGGAGCATTTGCGAAGGACCAATTATGAATACTATATTTTTGTTCTTTCTCACGATTGGCAGGCTGATTCTTTGAACGCACTGGTTGAGTTCTTAAATGCAAATAACTGCACAAATAAGCTTATATTGTTTGTTGCTGAAGGTCCGGATTATCTTTCATATTTATCACGGAATTTTACATTCGATATATTAGATCTTATGCATACCGCCAATATATATTGTATATTTTCAAATAGTTACTCGGTATATTCGATTTTAGATCTTAGTATAAAAAGAGACGATTTATCATTTGGAAATTTTCAAAAAATAACTAATACTACTATTGATTTACCAAACTACTTTCATAACAATTATAGCGATTCAAATTTCAAAACAAACAAATCATTTGATAAAATAATTAATCCTCTCCAGTTTTCTTCAATTATTACGAATTACAATATTATTATGCACCTTTATCCGGCTTATTTAATTCTTTTATTGCTTTCTTTTTTGTTTTTTTTGGCTGGTTTATTATGCCAGTATGTAAAATTTAAGTAATAAAATGATTTGTTTGAATCGCTTGAATAAAATTGAAATATTACAATAAGTATAGTAAACGACATTATTTATTATGCTTAAAGTTGAAAGCGATGCAAATTTATTATTTGGTTTTCTGTACAAGTCGAAGTGATATTTATGTCGTTTACTATAGAGTTCCCTCAGAAGATCCTTGGTGATGTCACAAAATAGTTGAGGTGCATAATTTTCTACCGAAGAAGAAAGTGTTTATAAATGTTCCAATGACCGCTTTATGGATATCTTTATTTTTAGAAAAGCATATAGTTTTCCGACAAAGCCTTTTAATTCGTGTACGAATCGTTAAATGATTTCTTTCGATTTGTTGAGTGTTTTTCTTGCTTACAACAAGATAGTCGGCGGAAATTCTTGATGAATATGCAAAGTTATCATCTGTATAAACAGTTCTGATATTGAAAGGCTTTAATAATTCCAAGGGTTCATCAAGATATTTATATTCGCGAGTTCCAAATGTGTTGCGGCAGAACGCCCATGTAAACTCTCCTTGATGGAAAACAGATCTGGAACCAAAAGGTCGGACAGCTTAACTAATCGGACAGGCCAAACCAGCAAAACAGAGATGACTGTCAGATCAAGTCTGAACTACTACATGGACTAAGCCGGGGAATTCTCAGAAAATCGGGAATTCCCCGGCTTTTCTTTTTTCGTGTTCGTCCGCGCTGGTTTCGTTTATTTTGGCGGTGTGATGCGCCACTTGCCCCAATCTTCCATTCATCGTCCCGCCCATGCCTACTCCCTGCCTCCCTTTACAGAACCACGATTTGTGCTGCCGTTGCGGCGCTTGCGCGGCGCTTTGTCCAGTCGGAGCGATTGGCCTGGCCGACGATGGATACCCGCGCCTGGCGGCGGAAGTATGCCGTTCCTGCGGTCTGTGCGATGAGATATGCCCAGGGCAAACGGTTGATTTTACGGCATTATATCGGCAGGTGTTTCCAGATGACGACGAAACGGTTGATTTTGACGGCTTGGTCCGCGCCGCCTGGATTGGTCATGCCGCCGATGACGATGCGCGGCGACGCGGCGCTTCCGGCGGCGTGGTGACGGCGATTCTCGCCTCGATGATGGCCCAGGGCCAGGTTGACGCTTGTCTGGTCACACGCATGAAGGCGGACCAACCCTGGCGAGCGGAAGCATTCATCGCCACAACCCCCGATGAGCTGTGGGCCAGTCAGAGTTCCCGCTATCAGATTGTGCCGGTGAATCGTTTGGTCGCGGAAATTTTGCGTCTTCCAGGCCGGGTTACGGCGGTGACTTTACCGTGTCAGGCGCACGGTCTCAGGATGATGATGAAAAAGCTGCCGCGTCTCGGCGAAAAAATCCATTACATCGTCGGGCTGTTCTGCGGCGGCGCGCTTGAAAGTTTTTTCGTGCCGGAATTACTGGCGGCGAACGGCCTGCGACACGAACATATCGGCGCTTTTCAATTTCGCGGCGGCGACTGGCCGGGACAGATGCGGGCGATTCTACCGGATGGCGCGACGCGGCCCCTGCACTATTCCAATTACAAAGACGGATTATACAACTATGTGATTTCACTCTATATGCCGCCGCGTTGCCAAACCTGTCTCGACGGCGCGGCGGAATTCGCTGATATAAGCGTCGGCGATGCCTGGGGGCGCGACCGGGGCGGGCATTATCGCGACCCAGCCAACAGCAAAGTACTGATCCGCACCGAACGCGGCGCGGCGCTCATAGCCCATGCCTTGCAAGCAGGCGCTGTCGTCGGTGATTTTGTGGCCGACCGCCGCCTGTGGGCAACGCCGCCGATGCAGAAAAAACGCAAAACAATCTACGCGCCGTTGCGTCTCTCTCGTTTGCGCCAAAAAGGAATCCCTGTCCCCACGTACATTCTGAACAATGATCGCCTATGGCCGCAGGTCGGCGTCGGTGATATTGTCCGCGAGCGTGGCGTGAGTTTTTTACTTCTCCTGGGGCAATCGCCCTTGGCGCGTCGCCTGATTTTAGGTTTTCTCACCTCGAAATTGGCTAAACCGATAATCCGCTGGCGGAGCTGGATGAAAAAACGCCGACAAAGCCAAAAATAATACACAAAATACGCCATAAATTATGAACATCTCCAACAGCCGCGCTGGTCAGAATTCAGCCTTTCGCCGATATGCCGAATTCACCGTCGGCACACAATCGCTTACGAAAATTATCAAGTTCGAGCTTATTTATACGCTCTTTTCCGCGCTTGGCGGCGCTTTGGGTTTGCTCTGTCGGCGTGTTTTCTATCCGCTGATTTTCGCCGCCGTCGGCAAAAACACTCATTTCGGCAAGAATGTCGGCGTTCGCGGCGCCGCGAAAATCCATATCGGCAACAATGTCTCAATCGATGACAACTGCTTTCTTGACGCCCGCGGCGAGGAGGCCCGCATCGTCATCGGCGATAATGTCATTCTGTCGGGCGGCACAGTTCTGCGCGTGCGGGGCGGCTCGCTTCTCATCGGCGACGGCTGCTCCATCGGGCGCGACTGCCTGCTCGGCTCGGAATCGAGGCTGATTCTTGGCAAGGATGCGCTGCTGGCCGCCTATGTTTATATTGTCGCCGGCGGACGGCACGGCTTCGACGACCCAGACACCGCTATTATCAAACAGGCGGTCGCGCCAAGCCAGGGCGTGGAAATCGGCGATGGTTGCTGGCTGGGGGCGCGGGTTACGGTTTTGGATGGCGCGACAATCGGGCGCGGCGCGGTGGTCGGGGCGCATTCGCTGGTGACGAAATCGCTGCCCGATATGGTCGTGGCGCATGGAATCCCGGCCCGCATAACAAAAAACCGCGCCTGAATCCGTCAGTAAATTTCTTGCCTTTATGGTCTGGTCATGCCACAATTCCGCGCAAAACCGCTGAATTCCTCAAAAAAGAAAGGAGAAACCATGAAAAAATCCATCATCGCCACGACCGCCCTCTCGTTGATTCTTGGAGTGGCCGCGACCGCCCAGGCGGCCAATGTCGCCAACCGCCGCGCCGACGGTTCATCGACGATCCGTGTCAGCGACCAGGTGATGACGGTCTCCGGGCGACTATCGGTCGGCATGACAACCGGAACCGCCCATGAAGTGGTGCATATGCCGCCTGGCCTGACCGATATTTTACCGCGCCGAGGCAATCTGCTCAGCAAGCTGTCCTGGGACATCGACAACGTGGTGATGTTGGGCGCGGGTGTCAGCGTCAGGCCGACTTCCTGGCTGAAATTCAACGCCGATGTGGCGGTGGCGGTCACGGACGGAGACGGCGGTCTGGAAGATTACGATTATGCCGCCGCGAACACCGACGAGTGGACGCACTATTCCGACAGCGACGCCGATGTCGAAGACGGTCTGCTCTTTGATGTCAACGCCGAGCTGAAGTTCCTGACTTTTCGCAACACCAGCGTGTTCGGAATTCTCGGCTACAAGCACGATAAATGGAGCTGGGAAGCCACCGGCGGCAAATATATTTATTCGACCTATTATCTGCGCGATACCCAAGGGTCGCTTCCCAATGACCGACCCGGCATTTCCTATGAACAAACCTTCGATACGCCGTATATCGGCGTCGGATTCAACACCGACCTGAGCGCGGTTTCCCTGGCCGGGCGATTCATCTTTTCGACGCTGGTTTCCGCCGACGCCGAGGATACGCACCATCTGCGCGATCTGCATTATGAAGATGACATGGATGACGGCAGGATGATTGGCCTCGATCTCGCTCTGACCGCGCCATTGACCCAGCGACTGAGCCTCATTGGCTCATACCATTACCAGAAATACGACGACATGGACGGTGGCGAAACCATTACCGATCTGCGCACCGGCCAGAAAGAATCCATTGATTACAATATCGCCGGTATGGATCAGAATTTGTCGGTGTTCGCCCTGTCGCTCGCCTACAGTTTTTAAGGAAAGGCCGATTTCATCCATCTAACATAAACTCCGATCCCACGGCCTACCTCGCCCAGGCGACACGGCCCAACGGACGCCAGGGCAAGACCGGAAACAGTCTTGCCTTCCTCTTTGAAAAGGAGTTGCCATGCCCCGCGAGGATATTGATTCCCCGCCACAGCCGCTTTGCGATAATCACGGGCGGCGCATCCGCTATCTGCGCCTGGCGATCACCGACCGATGCAATCTGCGTTGCCACTACTGTATGCCAGAGGAAGGCGTTACGCCGGTCGGGCGTCGAGACACCCTGTCATACGAAGAGATGACACGCCTGGCGCGACTGTTTCCGTCCATGGGCATCGACAAGGTGCGGATTACCGGCGGCGAGCCGTTCGCCCGCCGCGATTGCCTGTATCTGCTGCGCGCCTTAAAAGCGGTCGGCGTCGCCGATTTACGCCTGACAACAAACGGCGTCGAAACCTGGCGTCATCTTGAAGCCCTGCGCGACCTTGGCCTTTCCGGCCTCAACCTCAGCCTCGACAGCCTGGAGCGCGGGCGTTTCGCCGCCATCACCCGCCGCGACCATCTGGACGCGGTGTTAAAAACCCTCTTCAATGCCCTGGCTTTGGGCCTGGCGCTGAAAATCAACACCGTGGCGCTTGCCGACCTGCGCGACGAGGAGATGCGGCGACTGGCCGAGTTAGCCCGCGACAATCCGATCACCGTGCGCTTTATTGAGCCGATGTCCTTTTCCGGCCTGCCCATCTCTGTCTGCCAACAGGCAGGCAGGCAGGCGGACGCGACCGGCTCCGCACCTGAAGCGAACGAACCACTGGCGGCGCGGCTAGCCCGGCTTTTCCCCCATGCGGACGCGGCGCGGCCCAGCGGTGTGTCCATGGTCTTTTCGCCGCCGGGTTTTGTCGGGAAGATCGGCTACATCGCCGGGCATTCCCGTTCGTTTTGCCAGCGCTGTGATAAAATTCGCATTACCGCCGTCGGAATGCTGAAAAACTGCCTCTACGACAACGGCGTTTTAGACCTGCGGCGACTGCTGCGCGGCGGCGCGACCGATGCGGAAATCGCGCAAGCCATCCGCCTGGCTGTCAGTCGGCGCAATATCGACGGGCATCGGACCGAACAAGATTGCGCCCGCTCCCAACAACCATCCATGGCCACCATCGGCGGCTGAACAAAGAGACAGATATGATTTCAATAGAAGAAGCGTTGCACATTGTTGAAGCCAACATCCCGGAAAGACGGGTGGTGGATATTGATTTGCGTGAAGCCCAAGGCTTGCATCTGGCGCAAGATATACGCGCTCCGGAGTCCAGCCCGCGCTACACCGGCTCGTCAATGGACGGCTACGCCCTGCGCTTTGCCGATTGTCGCGGGGCCAGCGCCGACAACCCGGTTTTCCTGAAAATTGTCGGTGAAAGCCAGGCCGGAATTCCTTTTGTGGGCGAAGTGAACGCCGGTTGCGCCACGCGCATCAGCACCGGCGCGATGCTACCCGTGGGCTGCGATACGGTTTTGCGGGTTGAAGACAGCCGTGAGGACGGCGATCGACTGGCGGTTTTGTACGCGCCAACATTAAGCCAGGATGTGCGCCTGGCCGGAGAGGAATTCGCGGTGGGCGAAGTCTTGCTGCGCCAGGGCGCGGCGCTTCAGGCGCGTGAACTGGCGCTTTTAGCTGCGGTTGGTGTCGGCAGGGTGACGGTTTTCGCCATGCCGCGTGTCGCTATTTTGGTGACTGGCACCGAGCTGGCGCGCCACGACGAGGCCGTTATTCAGCCGCATCAAATTCGCGATTCCAATTCGCTGATGCTGGCGGCGGCGGCCAGGCAAAGCGGCGGCGAGGTGATTGCGCGTGAGCGGGTAGCCGATTCTCCGGACGCAACCAGGGCGGCCATCGCCCAGGCCAATGCGGCGGGCGTCGAGATTATCTTATGCTCCGGCGGCGTGTCGGTGGGACGGCATGATCATGTGAAGGAAGCGGCGCTGGCCGAGGGCTTTTCTCAGCTATTCTGGAAAGTCAGGCAAAAACCGGGCAAGCCGCTTTTCGTCTGCCGCAAGAACAACACGCTCTTATTCGGTCTGCCGGGCAATCCGGTTTCGGCCTATATGTGCTTCTGCAAGTATGTCGCCCCGGCGCTGGCCCATTTGGCCGGGCGGCGGCGCGACGAGCGACTGGTGACGGGTGTGGCTGATGGGCGTTTCACCAATGATGACAACCGCACCCACCTGACGCGGGTGCGGCTGACATGGCGCGAGAGCCAGCCGCCGCTGGTCAGTCAACTGGACCGACAGGGCGCGCATATGCTGACCGGTTTGGTCATGGCCGACGGCTTTGTGACCTTGGAGCCGGGTTGCGAAATCGCCAGCGGCGCGATGCTTGAGGTTCATTTGCTTTAGGGGATGCCGCTTCGCCTGCCCGCCGTCGGCGGACGAAGCGGATTGATTCAGGCCAGATGCTCCAGACCAGGCGCGGGAAACCGGCGACAGAATTCCCGCACTTCAGCGGCGGTTCTGGCCAGAAATGCTTCGTCATCGAGACGCTCAATAACGGCGGCGATTTTTTCGCCGACAAAGGCCATTTCTTGTTCTTTGAAGCCGCGCGAGGTAACGGCGCACGCGCCCATGCGGATGCCGCTGGGGTCGGTGGGTTTGCGCGTGTCGAAGGGAATGGTGTTGTAGTTCAGGACAATTCCGGCCCTATCCAAGGCTTTGGCCACTTTTTTGCTGCTGAGTCCGGTCGCCGACAAGTCGGCCAAAAGCAGATGATTGTCGGTGCCGCCAGTGACCAGACTAAATCCTTTGGCCAAGAGCGTCGCGGCCAGGGCCTGGGCGTTTTTCACTACCTGATGGGCGTATTCCTTAAAGGCGGGCGTCGCCGCTTCTTTCATGGTCACGGCGATCGCCGCCGTGGTGTGGTCGTGCGGCCCGCCCTGCAAACCGGGAAAGACCGCCTTGTCAATGGCGGCGGCGTACTGGTCGCGGCACAGGATCATCGCGCCGCGCGGCCCGCGCAACGACTTATGGGTGGTGGAAGTGACGACATCAGCGTAGGGAATCGGCGAAGGATGGGCGCCGCCCGCGACCAAACCGGAAAAGTGCGCCATATCGACCATAAAAATCGCCCCGACTTCATCGGCGATTGCGCGGAATTTCTGAAAATCGAGGATGCGCGGATGCGCCGAATGACCGGCGACCAGCAGGCGCGGACGACATTCAAGCGCCCGCTGCCGCACCGCGTCGTAATCGAGACGCTTCGTTTGTGGGTCAACGCTGTAGGATTCGGCGCGAAAATAGCGTCCGGAAATACTGACCGGCGCGCCGTGCGTCAAATGGCCGCCGTGCGGCAGGGCCATGCCTAAAATGGTGTCACCGGGATTCAAGAAGGCCAGGTAGGCGGCGATATTGGCCGGTGAACCGGAATAGGGTTGGACATTGACATGCTCGGCGGCGAACAGCTCTTTGACGCGGGCGACGGCCAAGGCTTCGACCTGGTCGATGATCTGCTGGCCTTCGTAGTAGCGTTTGCCGGGATAACCCTCCGAATATTTGTTGGTCAGCACCGAGCCGGTGGCCTGTAAGACCGCGCTGGAGGCATAATTCTCCGAGGCGATGAGCCGGATTTTGGCGGCCTGCCGCTCTTCCTCCTGACGGATCAGAGCGTGGATTTCCGGATCGGCGGCGAGCAAAGCGTTCATCTTGCGATTCCTTGTTTAGATTGGTCTGATTGGAAAAACAACGGGATACGGGCGGGCGAAAAAATCAGCCACTATACAGAAGCAACCCGTAAAAGCATAGGAGAAATTCCCCGACCACCACCACCGACCGGGCTTTTCGTTGAGTTTCAGCGCCGCCCGCGCTATAGTCCCCGCCCATTGAATTTATTGAGGTATTTGTATGTAAGGCGAGGTGCCAACTGTCTCCGCCAAACCAAGGAACGCATCATGAACGTAAAAAGCATGGAAGAGCAGATTTCCGGGGCCATCGTCCGGAGTTTTTTCGCCAAATTTGAGAGCCATTTGGCTGTTGATGTCGCCATTGTCGGGGCCGGGCCGTCCGGCTTGGTCGCCGCCCGCGACCTGGCGCTGGCCGGTTATAAAGTCGCGATATACGAAAGCAAACTCGCGCCAGGCGGCGGCGTCTGGGGTGGTGGCATGTTGATGAATGAAGTGGTGGTTCAGGATGACGCGGCGGCGATCCTGCATGAATTTTCCATCAGCACAACAGCTTTGGGCAACGGCTACCACACCCTCGATTCGGTGGAAATGGCCGCCGGTCTGATCTTCGGCGCGCGCCAGGCTGGAGCGGTGATTTTCAACGCGGTTCGCGTCGAGGATATTGTCATCCACGCCGGTGTCGTCGCGGGCGTGGTCATCAACTGGAATCCGGTCAGCCGCCTGGAAATGCACGTCGATCCGCTGGTTGTCACCGCGCGGGCATTGTTGGACGGCACCGGCCATCCCAGCGAAATCGTGGCGAAAGTGGTGAATAAAGCCGGAATGCGCATCGCCTCGCCGACCGGCGGCATTGTCGGCGAAAAACCGATGTGGATGGAAGACGGCGAGCGCAGCACCGTTGAAAACACCATGCGCCTCTGCCCCGGACTCTACGCCTCCGGCATGGCGGCGAATAATGTCCAGGGCGGCTTCCGCATGGGGCCGATCTTTGGCGGCATGTTGAAAAGCGGCCGCAAAATCGCGGGCATCATCGCCGAAGACCTCGGCAAATAGACTTCAGGCGCCGGGATACAGGCAGCCGAGAATTGACGCGGGCTGCTGCGCGCCGGTGGCGATTTGCTCAAGCAGCCGCCAGGTTTCATCGGCGATGAAGGGCTTAAGCGGCTGCGGCGCGGATAAAATCAAAGGGTAGGCGTCGGCCAGTTGCTCGTCCCACTTGCGCCAACAACGCCGCAGGTCGTCGGGAAGGACAACGCCGCGCCCGCCTGCTTCCGGCGCGGGCGTGAATGCTTCAATGATATTCAGATAGCCATAGTCGTCGGTCAGTTCCTCGCCTGGTGAAATATCGCGCGTCGCCAATTCTAGTTGATAGGGCGTCAGACAGCAGTTGTTATGAAAGCTGTGGTTGATGTGGCGTCCATTATCCCAGCAGAAAATGTAGTTTCCGCCTTGGTCGCGAAAGCTGTACGTCAGGATAATCTCTCGATAGTGTTCTTCATAAGCGGCCAAATCGGCCGGGCTGAAGCGCCGATCGAGCGGGTCAAACGTCCAGATAATCGCGCCTTTGGCGATGAAGGCGGTGGCCACCAAACCGCGCCCTTTTTCCGCGCTGATGAAGCGGACTTCCGTATCCGGATGAATCATTTTTTTATCTCCTCCGGCACAGATTGCCGCCTGCTCGCGCCAGCGGCAATTTCCTCCAGTCGCTTTTCCAGCCGCGCCGCCGCCTGGCCATCTTCGTAGTAATTACGGCGGCGGCCAATCAGCCGGAAGCCAGCCGCCTGATACAAAGCCAAAGCCGCCGGATTATCTTCGCGAACTTCCAACACAATTCCCGTCATGCCCATGCGGCGGCTCTCCGCCTCGGCATAAGCCAAAAGCCGCCTGGCGATTCCCTGACGCCTGGCCCTAGCCGCCACGGCCAGCGAATACACCCGCGTCCGGCGGCTATCGCGGCGAAAGAGCAACACCAGGCAGCCTAACATCTCTTCGCCCGCTACCGCTTTGACAATAAGCGCCCGCCCTTTGCTGAAAAGATAACGAAACTGGCGGCGGCTGATGCGATCTGTCTGGAAGACCGTGTGTTCCAACGCGACCAGCGCGTCGAGGTCGGCGATATGGGCGGCCAGGGCATCAACCATCTTCAGAAAGCGCGGTGTTTTTTATTCAGGCGAGCGAGAAATTCCCGCAGGATGATGCGGTATAACTCGTTGCCCAAAACCGTATCCTCGATGCCGTGATCAATGGAAGGATTGTCGTTCACTTCAATGAGCATCGGGTAGCCATCGACGCTTTTAATATCGACGCCATAGAGGCCATTGCCAATGGCCTGCGATACCCGCAAGGCTAGGCGGATTACCTGTTTGGGCGCTTGATGCACCGGGATGGTTTCGACACGACCGCTGCGGGTATGGCCAGCCGATTTGTGGTGATAAATCTGCCAGTGTCCCTTAGCCATGAAATATTTGCAGGCGAATATGCACTCGCCGGCCAAAACACCGATCCGCCAATCGAACTCGGTCGGAACAAATTCCTGGGCCAGCAGGATGGCGGTGCGCTGAAAGAGTTCGTCAAGGGTCCGCGCATATTCCGCTTCGGTCGATACCCGCGACACGCCAACCGAAAAAGAACCGTCGGGAATTTTGATGACCATAGTCTCGCCGAGGCAAGCGGTTAAATCCCGCCAGGAACAGGGGCGGCTACGGAAGAGCAGCTTCGACTTCGGGGCCGGAATCATCTCGCGATCAAGCAGCTCTTTTAAGAACACTTTGTTGGTGCAGCGGACAATCGAAGCCGGGTCGTCGATGACCACCAATTCAGCCTGCCGCGCCCGCTTGGCCAACTGATAGGTGATATGGTTGACAGCGGTGGTCTGGCGGATGAACAGGGCGTCGAATTCCATCAACCTGGCCGAATCTTCTTCAGTGATCAACTCGGCGTTGATATTCATCTTTTTCGCTTCCGCAAGAAAGGTGTTCAAGGCCGTTTTGTTGCTGGGCGGAAAGGTCTCGTCCGGGTCGTGCAAAATGGCCAGGTCGTAGCGAAACTGCCTTTTGCCACGCGGCTGCCGCCAGACTTTGGTGCTGAACTGGTCGAGGCTTGCGGCGAAAAAAGTCTGCCCGGCGTCCTCCAGCTCATTCAAACGCAAAATACTCAGCGAGGCCAGACACGACGAGCCGGACAGATCAATTGAGGCCCGCAAAAGCGGTAGCGGATAATGCTCAAAAATGAAGCGGGCGACACGGGCCAGTCGCTCATCCTGGCAACGGCCAAGAAAAATATCCAGCCGCGCCGCCGCGCCGCCCGTCTCAGGCGTCAGCCATTTGCGGCAGAGTTTGGCCAGGCCGTTATCGAGACGGCACATGCTGCCTTTATCGATCTGGTTCAAGGCGTCGATGCCAGGAATGACGCGATGCCGCCGCGCCTGGGCCAGAAGCGAACAATAGTAGCCCTCGGAGTGGTAGCTGAGGTCGGCGCAGAGGTTGATGACCAGATAGGATGTGTGGCTCAGCTCGTCATTTTTCAGATAATCAATGGCGGTAATGGCGCTTTCGGTCTGGTAGTAGGGCGCCCACTGGTCAAGGGAGTCAAGGATGATCAGAACAGAGTTCATCAGCGAACACCTGATATAAAAAAGCCGCTTTATAAAGGGAAAGGCGCGCCCCGCCAGATGCGCCGACGAGGCGAAGAGAAACAATCAGGCGCGTTCGCGGATGTCGATATAATGCAGATCGTGGTGGCCAACGTATTCGGCGCGGGGACGGATCAGACGGTTGCTGCTCCACTGTTCGAGGATGTGCGAGGTCCAACCAACGACGCGGGCGATGGCGAAAATCGGCGTGAACAACTCCTGTGGCAAGCCCATGGCGTTGTAGAGCGACGCGGTATAGAGATCGACATTCGGGAACACCTTGGTGTTCTCCAGGGCCACGCGGCGCACCGCTTCGGTGATCTCGAAATATTTGCTGTTCCCGACCAGGGCGCAGACTCGGCGCGAATATTCGCGCAGCATTTCCGCCCTGGGGTCTTCGCAACGGTACACGCGGTGGCCAAAACCAGGAATTTTGATTTTCTGCCTGAGCTTTTCTTTGACCACGCCTTCAGCGCGTTCCGGCGCGCCAATTTCTTCGAGGAGCTGCATGACCTCCATGTTGGCGCCGCCGTGCAACGGCCCCTTCAAAGCGCCTATCGCCGCCGTGACTGAAGAATAAATATCGCTCATGGTGGCGGCGGTAACGCGCGCCGCAAAGGTCGAGGCGTTCAGCTCATGGTCGGCGTGCAACACCAAGGCGGCGTCGAGAGCGCGTTCAATCAGCGGCTCTGGTTCTTTCCCCTGCAAAGTGTAGAGAAAATTAAAGGCGATGCCGTGCCCGACAATCGGTTTGATCGGCTCATTTCGTTCATGCAGACGCTGATAGGCGGCGACCAGCAGGGGAATGCGCAGGGTAATGCGTTGGGCTTTGCGCAGACAGGCGTCTAAAGCCGTGTTGCCGCTGTCCGGATCCCAATGTCCCAAAGAAGAAACGGCGGTGCGTAGCGCCTCCATCGGCGCTGCGGTGCTGGGAAAGGAGCGCAGCAGGGCGACGGTTTCTCCCGGCAGCGTCATCGAGCCGGTAAAACCGGCGAGAAACGCCTTGTATTCGGTGGCGCGGGGTAGCGCTCCGAACCACAGCAGATAAGCCACTTCTTCAAAATGGCTTTTTTCAGCCAGCTCAATGGCGTCATAGCCACGATAAACCAGGCGGCCTTTTTCGCCGTCGATGAAACAGATTTCCGAATCACAGGCGACGACATCGGCCAAACCCGCTTCCGCTGGTTGGACTTCAGCGCAGGTTGGATTGGACACAGTGAAATTCCTTACAAAAATGGGTATGAAATGTTGACGGACTATCCATCACTGTATAAGGAAATCCGCCCGCCCGCAAGGCATTCGCGGGATGCCGATTGCAATCAGGCGGCGTTTTGTATAGAGTGGCGACTTGCGCAACGATATTCTACCCGTCATTTTCTCCTGATTTTTCCCCAATGGAAATTCCCGATGAGCGAGGCAACAGCATCAAAATACAGTCAGGCAGGTGTTGATATTGACCGTGGCAATGACTTTGTGCGGCGCATCAAACACATCGTCGCCACAACCCACAAAACCGGGGTGCTCACCGGTATCGGCGGCTTTTCCTCGCTGGTCGCCATCGACAAAAACAAATACGACCGGCCAGTTCTCGTCAATTCCACCGACGGCGTCGGCACCAAGGTGCTGATCGCTCAATTGATGAACAAACACGACACCATCGGCATCGATCTGGTGGCGATGTGCGTCAATGACATCGTGGTTGGCGGCGCGACGCCGTTAACCTTCCTGGATTATCTGGCGACCGGCAAACTGGATGTGGAAGTCGGCGTGAACATCGTCGAGGGAATCGCGGAAGGTTGTCGTCAGGCTGGTTGCTCGCTGGTCGGTGGCGAAACTGCGGAAATGCCAGGGCTGTACCGCGAAGGCGAATATGATTTGGCCGGATTCGTCACCGGCATTGTCGAACGCGACGCCATCATCGACGGCAGCGACATCAAAAGCGGCAACGTCATCATCGGCCTGGCCTCAAGCGGTTTGCACTCGAACGGCTATTCGCTGGCGCGCAAAATTCTCTTTGACGAGCTTGGCCTAAGCGTGCGCAGCCAGGTCGCCGAGCTGGGCTGCGCACTCGGCGAAGAACTGCTCAAGCCGACCCGCATCTATGTCAAAGCGGTTCTGGGCGTCCTGAAAAATTTCAAGGTGAATGGCATGGTGCACAACACCGGCGGCGGCTTCATCGACAACCTGCCACGGGTGTTACCTGAACGCCTGAAGGCGGTGGTCAACACCCACGCCTGGACGCAACCGGCGATTTTCCCCTTTCTCGCCGAAAAAGGCCGGGTCAGCCGCCAAGAGATGTTTCGCGCCTTCAACATGGGCATCGGCCTTATGGCCATCGTCGAAAGCACGGCGGCGGAAGACATCTGTCGCCACTTCCTGGCTTTGGGCGAACAACCCGCCGTTATCGGCGAAATTTCCCTGCGCCAGGGCGACGAACACACGGTCGAGTTGGTATTCTGAAGGCGGGCGGATGCCGCGCCGACGCGGGCGTCCGCCTTCCCTCAGAGGATTTATTTCATCAACGAAGCCGATAACTGCATGATATAGCTACTCGTCGAGTTCATGTTGCCGATAATCTGCTCCATGGCGCTGAAGCGGGCGTAGAGTTGCGCCTCGCGTTTCTCAATTGCTGTGGTTTTCTGCTCAATCTGCTTATCCAAAAGTTTGACTTTATCCTTGTAGCGCGTCTGTTTTTCCGCATACATGCCGGAAGAAACCGAAGTCGTCTTCAGCAAATAGCTGTTGAATTTCTTCATCACGCCGTCGGTTGAGCCGTTGCCGGCCAAAAGCTCAGCGACGCCCGCGAAATTCTCGTTCAGGGCGCTGTCGAGTTTGGCGCTATCGACGGTCAGGCCGCCCTCGCGGTTGGTGCTGATGCCGATCTGGCTCATGATTTTCAACGAGCCGTCGCCGACGGCCGAGCCAAAAATCGATTGCAAACCACGCTTGATCGAATTGACCGTGGTATCGCCACGCAAAAGCTTGCTGAAGTTTTCTTCTTTCTTGTCGTCATCGCCATCCTTCGTCGAAGAGGTGGACGATGCGCTGGAAGTCTTGTCGTCCTCGTCGTCGTAGGCCGAGTTGATCCAGTCCATCACTTCGTTATACGCCGCGACGAATTTGGTGACTTTTTCCTTCAGCGCGCCGGTATCGGCGGTGACGTTCAGGCTGGTTTTCTGATACTGCGGCGCGGCATCGGTACCGGTGTTCTGGCTGACGCCGGTCAGGTTCAGGGTGACGCCGGAAATAACGCCTGTCACCATGTTACTGTTGCTTACGACATCAATGCCGTCGACGTTCAGCTTGGCCTGCTGGGCGTTTTGCGTGTTCGTCACCGAAAACGGAATCACCGCGCCGCTTCCATCATGCAAATTGCTTCCGACCGTGAAATTGGCGCTCGCGTCTTTGCCCGTCAGAACCAGGCGATAGGCGGCGCCGCCGCCACTGCCGTCGTTGATGATGGTGGCGGTCACGCCGCTTTTGTCGCTCACGCCATTGATGGCCTGGGCGATGCCTTGAAGCGAATTGTTGCTGTCGTCAATGGTGAGCGTCTGGCCGCCCACAGTCAGGGTGCCGTTACCAAACAGCGAGGCGGTGGTCGAAGCGACGCCACCGGAGACACTTTTTTGCACCTGCGCCAATTGACTGACGGAGATGTTGTAACTGCCAACCGCGCCGCCGTTCGAGCTGGCCGTAAAAACGCCGTTATTGCCGCTTTCGGCCTTGGTGGTGCGGGCACCACTTGTCAGATTCATCGTGCCCGCCGCGTCTTTCAGCTTTTGCAGCAGGGTATTCAGTTGTCCGTAGGCTTTCAGCCGGTTTGCTTCATTGGTTTTGACCTTTTCCAGCCGATCTAAAGGTTGCCGCTCGATCTTCATCAGCTTGGTGACGATTCCGTCGGTATCCATGCCGGACGCCAATCCGCTGAATGTTATATCAGCCATGATTTTCTCCTCGTCATACAGTTCTCAAGTGATGGTATCAATGATATTGCCTTGAAATTCGTCAAGCCGTTGCCGCAACCCTAGCAGTTCTTCGCTGGGCACTTGGCGGATTACCTCGTCAGTTTTCCTGTCCACGACCTTAACGACCAGGGCCTGCGATTCCTCGTCGTTATCGAAACGCACGCTGTACAAGCCGTCTTCGGTTAATTCTTTGATTTTATTTAACAGTTCCTCAGCGGGAATTTTGTCTTGACGCTGTGCGGCCACAGAGTCTGCCCGCTTTTCCTTTTCCCGCTCCTTCCGTCCGCCTTCGATTTTTTCCGCGGCGCGGACCGGCTTTTGCAGATCGGTTCCTGTGATGCCGATAGTCTCTTGGATCATGGCTGTACCTCCTCCATGAGGCGCTTGTTATTTGGGCGAAACGGCTGAGGCATCGTCCCGAAACAGCCGCCGTTCGTTCTTCTCACCCGAAACTCGTAAGGCTTGGCGGCGACTCGTGTATGAATCGCCGCCAAGCCTGGTTAAGCGGGAAGAGAATGACAATGAAGCCGTCTCTCTCTCTCTTTTAGCCCAGGAGCGACAGCGCCAACTGCGGCGTCTGGTTGGCCTGAGCGAGGATCGACACACCGGCCTGTTGCAGGATGTTCTGCTTGGTCATCTCCGAGGTTTCCTGG
>JAITSS010000070.1 GCA_031287565.1 Desulfobulbaceae bacterium | reverse complement strand
GCTTGGGGCCGCGCTTGCCTTCAAACAAGGTGCTCGCCTGCTCCTGAATCTCTCTCTTCCACTGGCTGACCTGCACAGGGTGAACACCATATTCCTGGCCAATTTCGTTGATCGTCTTTTACCCCTCACACCGCCTCAAGTCCTACCTTCGCCTTGAATTCCGGGCTGTAAGACTTCCGCTCCCTAGCTTCACTCATTGTCGCTCATCCTTATGCCTGAGCACAGCTTAAACTGGTGTCTGGAAAATGGGGACCACTTTAGATTTCCGGCAGCGCTATTTCCGCCAGATGAACCGCCCGCATGTTTAGTCCTGCCTGGCTGATACTATCTTGTAGCTGGGCCAGGCAGCCGGGGCAGGCGGTGACGACCAAGTCCGCGCCGCTTGCCCGTAAGCCTTCGATTTTTGCCGCGCCGATGGCTTGCGAGGCGGCATAGTGTTTCAGGGAAAAACTGCCGCCCAATCCGCAGCATAGGTTCGCGCCTTCCGCTTCGCGAAATTTAAGGCCGGGCAGCGCCGCGAGAATCTGGCGTGGCGGCGCGGTCAGGCCATGGCTTTTCAGGTGGCAGGGGTCGTGCCAGGTGACGCGCCGGGCTTTGGTTGCTTGCCCAGCCGATTTTTGATGCAACGCGACCAGGCGCGCCAGTTCTTCCCGCGCCAGAAATTGCGAAAATTCAATCACTTTTCGATAAAAATCCGCTTCAGCCGTCTTGCCGCCACATTGGCCGTCATAGCCGCGCAGCCCGGAAAAGCAGGAGGCGCAGGCGGTGACGATGACATCGACTTCGGCGAATTCCGCGAAGGCGGCGGCATTTCGCGCCGCCAGGGCATCCGCCGTCGCGCCGTCGCCGCAGGATAGGGCTGGAATCCCGCAGCAGCCCTGGTTTCTGGGGATGATAAGGCTGTAGCCCAAACGGTGTAGCAGACGCGCCGCCATTTCGCCGATATGCGGGTATAAATAAGTCAGGCCGCAACCGGCGAAAAAGCCGATAATTGCCTTACCCGCTTGGCCTGGCAGCCGCTCTGGCAGGCGGGCGAACAGGTTGCGTCGCGGAATTTCCGGCAGGATGCGCCCGGCCATCTCTTTCGGGAAACGCAGGCGCAGGCCGCTTATCGCCGGGATTTTTTCCGCCGCGACGCGGGCAAAGGCGCTGTTTGCCGCGATTTTCGCCGCCAGGCTAAGGACTCGCGGCGAAGAGGTGATAAACGAGAGGCCGCGAGCGAGCGGCGAAAGGCCACGTTGGCCACTGATTTCCCGTCTGGCCGCCGCGACAATTTCCGGTGTTGGTATATTATTCGGACAGGCAGTCAGGCAGCTTCCGCACATCAGACAAAAATCCATATCGCGCAATAAAGCGTTTTCAATGGAAATTTCTTTATCGACCAAGGCCAGCGCCAGCGCGACTTTGCCACGAGCCACCGCGCCTTCCCGGCGTGTCAGACGGTAGGTCGGGCATTTTGCCTGGCACGCTCCGCACTTGACGCAACGGCGCATGACCTCGCGATAATCGGCAAGCGTTTTCATGGTTGTGGAAAGATTTTCCCTGGATTCAGGATGTTTTCCGGATCAAAGGCGGTTTTGACGCGGCGCATCAGAGCCATCGCCACTGGGTCGATTTCCAGCCCCAGATAACGCGCTTTGGCAGTGCCTATCCCATGTTCGCCGGAAATAGAGCCGCCCAGGGCCACCGCCGCCTGGAAGACCGCCGCCACCGCTTGCCTGGCTTTTTCTTTCATCCCTTCTTGGCGCAGGTCAACCATGATGTTGACGTGGATGTTACCGTCGCCAGCATGGCCGAAATTGACGATTGTCACCTGAAAATGGGCGGCGATGCCTTCCAGGGCGCGGATCATCTCCGGTAGTTGGGCGCGGGGAACGACAATATCCTCATTGAATTTGTCGGGCGCGAGGCGCTTCAGACTGGGGCTGACGGCGCGACGCAACCGCCAGATGGCTTCAGCTTCGGCGTTGTCGGCGGCGATGTGGCCGCGCAGCAGGTCGTGCGGCGCGATTAAGGGATGAATGGCCGCCATGTGCGCCTCGACCTGGGCGGCGTCACCGTCAACCTCGATAATCAATACAGCTTGGCAGTTGTCAGGCAATGGTATCGGGATGTCGGTGCGGATAGCCGAGATGGTCGCCGCGTCCATGAATTCCAAGGTCGTCGGGATAATTTTGTCGGCGATGATCGCCGTGACCGCCCGCGCCGCGCCGTCGATGCTGGAGAATTGCGCCAGCATGGTTTTTTTCATGGCCGGTTTCGGCAAGAGTTTCAGGGTGATTGCCGTGACGACGGCGAGCGTTCCTTCCGAGCCGACGATAAGCCGGGTCAGATCGTAGCCGACGACGTTTTTCAGCGTTCGTCCGCCGGTGTGAAAGATGTCGCCGTGGGCGGAAATCGCCTCCAATCCCAACACATAATCCCTGGTGACACCGTATTTGACGCAGCGCGGGCCGCCGGCGTTTTCGGCGATATTGCCGCCCAGGGTGCAGAATTCCTTTGAGGCTGGGTCGGGCGGATAAAAAAGCCCCAATTTCTCCACCGCCCGCTGGAAATCGGCGGTGACGACGCCGGGTTCGACGACGGCAATGAGATTTTCCCGGTCGATTTCGATGATCCGGTTCATGCGGGTCAGAACCAGCGCAATGCCGCCATGAATCGGCAGAGCGCCGCCGGAAAAGCCGCTGCCGGCGCCGCGCGGCACCACCGGAATCCGCCATGTATACGCTAGACGCATGATTTGGCGGACTTCTTCCGTGTTGCCGGGATAGACCGCGACATCGGGCGCATATACGCTTTGGGTGGCGTCGTAACCGTGGATGATACGGCTAGCTGTATCGGCCAGGCAATTCTCGGCGCCGACAATTGCCTGGAGTTTGGCAATGTGTTGGGGATTCAACGGATTACCTGCCCACGTGGATGAGCCTGGCGAATTCCCGAACCTTCGCTTTGGCCTCGTCCTCGTCAAAAGAGAGGATTTTGCGGTCGCGCATGACTAGTTGGCCGCCGATGATCGTGTGCCGCACATCGTCGCCTTGCGCGGCATAGACCAATTGCGAGCTTAGGTTGTAGAGAGGTGTCAGGCGACTGGCGGATAAATCGACGACAATGCAGTCAGCGCGTTTGCCCGCGTGCAGGCTGCCGATGGCCGCTTCCGCGTTGAGCGCCCTGGCGCCGCCCTTGGTCGCCATGGCCAAAACCGTCGCGGCGGGCAGGATGGTCGGGTCGAGATGAATGCCCTTGTGGGTCAGGGCGACGCTGGTCATTTCGGAAAACATATCGACGTCGTTGTTGCTGGCACTGCCGTCGGTGCCCAGCGCGACCTTGGCGTTCGCGGCGAGCAGGCGCGGCGTCGGCGCGATGCCGGAAGCCAGCTTGAGATTTGATTGCAGACAGTGGGCGATGCCGACGCGACGTTCGGCCATGAGGGCGATTTCGTCCTTGGTCAGTTGCACGCAGTGGGCGGCGTGGACATTGGCCGCTAACAGTCCCAGGTGTTCCAGGTGCGCCACCGGTGTCAGCCCGTAACGCTCGCGGCAGGTGGCGACTTCGCTCACCGTCTCGCTGAGATGGATGTGGTACAGCGCCTGTTCACGCCCGGCGACTGCGAACAGCCGCGTCAACAAATCCGGCGCGCAGGTGTAGACGCTGTGCGGATTGACGGTGACGCGGATGCGCGGATGCTCGCGGTATTCATCAAACATTTCATCAAGATAAACGAGACCCGCCGCCTCGTCGCCGTGGCTGGGCGAGGGGAAATCGAAAAATACCTCGCCCAGCCAGGCTCGCATCCCGGCGGCGTCGGCGGCCCGCGCCACATCCCGCGCGAACAAGTACATATCGCAAAAAGAGGTGGTGCCGGAGCGGATCATCTCGGCGCAGGAAAGGAGCGTCCCCCAATAGACCATCTCGCCGGTCAACCGCTGTTCCGCCGGAAAGATATGATCGTGCAGCCAGGTCATCAGCGGTAAATCGTCAGCCAAGCCGCGAAAGAGCGACATGGCGGCGTGCGTGTGGGCGTTGACGAGGCCTGGCATGACCAGGCCGTTGTCGGTGTGCAGATGTCTGGCTTTTGGGTAGCGCGCCCGCAATTCATCGGTCGGCGCGACGGCGGCGATTGTATCGCCCGCGATGGCGATCCCGTAGTTTTCAAAAGCGGCCTGGCCAGCTTCAGCCAGCAGATAACGACCGCTGATGATGAGATTCGCTGAGTTCATGGTTGGCATTGGGGGTCGGGGGAACGGGCGGCGGCAACTCTGGCAACATATTTCTGGAGCCATCAACCTGATACGATGTTCGGAAAAATCTGTAGTGGGCTTTGAGCGGGAAACGCACGGACTGGCCTTTCAGTATGACATCGACGAAGCCGCTGTCGTTGCCGCCACCCTCTTTTTGTAGTGACTTGTGAGCAAATCATGTCGAACATGGATTGCTTCTCCCATCGAAATGACAGCGGAATATATGGTTAACAATTTATCGGGCCACTCTACTACGAAACAAATCATAATTTGTTGCAATATAGTCTGAGCTATCCAGAACTATTTCGCAATTTCGGTAAGATTTTCTGACCGCTTCAACTGCTTCGCTTTCAGAATTGGCATCAATTTCTATGATTCTTTGAAGTGTTTCGGTGATTTCAATTTTATATTGCATTTGGCTTCTTCCTCCATAGTCTCTTGTAAATACCAGGGCTTATAAATTCAACAAGTCCTAAATCACGTAAATGTTGAAGTTGTTGTCTAACCTTAGCCTCACGATTGTTATTGTTTGGGTATTTATTTTTTAGATTTTCCGCAATTTCATTAACAATGATGGTATTGAATGACTCATTAGGTAGATTGTTAATCTCTTGGAATACATCAAATTTCCAACCGTTTAGATGTTTCGTAATAGCGGACAAATCATCTTCATATAGTGCAGTTATTTCGAAATTTGGGTAATCTATTCGTTCTGATTTTGGAATGTTTTTTAGTATTTGTGTTATCGTCTCGATGGTTTTCTTCGTGATCTTTCCAACGGATGCGTTGTTAATAATAAATGAGAAGTCGGACAATGCTGAGTTCACTAAATATGGGTCGTCGGTTATTATGCCGCGTTCCAGATTTCGAGTAAGCCCACTTGGTGTTAAATTGGCAGATGTCACAAAACATGTTTTGTAATCAAAAATGTAGACTTTTGCATGTAATGTCGAACAATTAAACACTGAAGTATCGTTGTCGAGTAATAGTCGCAAAGCATCTATGTCAGAAGCTTTGCGGTGAAAACTTTGCAAATTTATATTGGTGATTAAACTGATCGGAACACTTGAACAATTCAGTATTCTCTCAATGATGCTCGTTTTCACAAATGGCGAGCATAGCCTGATTGTCTCCTTTGATCCTTCACAAAGTCTGATGATGTCATCAAAGCAAAAATAGTCAACATATTTTATCATTTCTCACGCGGTCCTTTCGTAATAGTCGTCTTCTTGCATGATAATGATGCGTGTCCTTGTTCCATTTAATCAATGGTGTGGGGCGGCCTTCCCTGGCGAAATACTCGGCTACTCTAAGAGGAATTATTGTTGGTCGTCCCAATTTATAAAAATCGTATTCCTCTGAATATGTGGATTGCCGGAATGACGACTCATTTATTTTTTTAACATGTAATATAAAGATATTGCCCAGCGCGACTATATCCTATGCCAGAAGTTCCACAGTCGCGAAAATCAGCCGCCGCAGCTTTTCCCCGGCTTGTTCTCCAGCCGCGACAATATCTTCAATGAGAATCGGTTGAAAATTATCCGGGTCGTTGACGTTTGAGATGACCGACAGCGCCAGAATCCGCATCCCGGCCTGACGGGCGACAATTGCTTCCGGGGCTGACGACATGCCAACCGCGTCGGCCCCGGATTGCCGCAGCCAGCGGGTTTCAGCGGGCGTTTCCAGGCTTGGTCCGGCGACGCAGGCGTAGACGCCTTCCGGGAGCGCGGCCAGGTCGGCGCGTTTGGCGGCATATTGGGCAATATCTCGTAATTTTTTGGAATATACTTCAGACATATCGGGAAAACGCGGCCCCCATGCTTCCACATGCGGCCCGCGCAGGGGATTGTCGCCTAACAGAAAAAGATGGTCGCGAACAAGCATGATCGCGCCGGGCTGAAGCTGCGGATTCAGACCGCCACTGGCGTTGGTGATGATGAGCGTCTTTGCGCCCAGAAGCGAGAGAACCCGCACCGGCAGCGCTACTTCCCGCGTCGCGTAGCCCTCGTAAAAATGAAACCGGCCTTGCAGAATGACGATGTTTTTGCCGCGTAGATTCGCCGCCACCAGATTGCCGTGGTGGCTGGCCACCGTTGTTTGCGGAAAACCGGGGATTTCGCCATAGGGCAAGCGCAGGAGCGCTTCGACGCTTGCAGCGAAACCGCCCAGACCGGTACCTAATTGAATGACAATTTCAGGCGTGAAAGGCAGTCGTGTTTTGAGAAAAACAAGCGCCGCCGCCACCTGACTCTGGTAGCGGTGAAACGGTTCCCATTCAGGGGTGTTGATCATGGCTTTCGATGAAGGCTTTCACCAGCGCCGCGTCGGCGTCCATCACCTGACAACGGGCTTGGCGCTCCAGGATTCCCGCGAGAGATGGCGGAACATCCGGCGCCTTGCCAATCGCCTCTTCAACAACGGCGGCGAATTTGGCCGGATGCGCCGTTGCCAGGCAAACCATGGCGACGCCGGGTTTTTGCTGTCTGAGCGCGGCGGCGACACCGACCGCCGTGTGTGGATCAAGGATGTATTTGTGTTCCTGATAAAATCCGGAGATCGTCGCTTTGACGGTTTCCTCATCAACGGCCTCGGCGACAAAATCTCTTTTAATCTGGTCGAGATAGCCGGACAGTTCCAACCGCCCTTTGTCGGCGAATTCAGCCATTAAATCCTTGGTGCGTTTCGGGTCGCTGTCGGTGAGATAATACAGATAGCGCTCAAAGTTCGAGGCCGACTGAATATCCATCGATGGGCTGGAGGTTTGCGTGACCTGGGCCAGGGAATAATCGCCTTTCCTGACGAAACGGGCCAGAATATCGTTGGCGTTGGTCGCGAGAACCAGCCGCCGGATCATGCCCTCCGGCATCATGCGTTTGGCGATGAATCCGGCGAAAATGTCGCCGAAATTGCCGGTTGGCACCGCGAAATCAATGGCGCCCAGGCTTTCATGCGACTGCACATGCAGGCAACTCCAGATGTAGTACACCACCTGCGCCAGCACCCGCGCCCAGTTGATTGAATTGATCGCCCCCAGATGATGGGCGTTTTTGAAGTCGAGGTCGCCGAAAATCCCCTTAACGATAGCCTGGCCATCGTCAAAAGAACCACGAATGGCGATGTTATGGACGTTCTCATCAAGCACCGTGGTCATCTGCTTTTCCTGCACCGGGCTGACCCGCCCGTGCGGATGCAGGATGAAAATGTTGATCCCGGCCTTGCCGCGCACCGCGTAAATGGCAGCGCTGCCGGTATCGCCGGAAGTTGCGCCCAGGATGTTCATGCGGCCGTTATCCTTTTTGAGAAAATACTCAAAAAGATTGCCAAGAAATTGCAGGGCGATGTCTTTGAAGGCCAAAGTCGGCCCATGAAACAGTTCAAGGATATGCAGGTCGCCGTAGTGGACCAGAGGCGTCACCT
Source organism: Desulfobulbaceae bacterium (assembly GCA_031287565.1). GTDB lineage: Bacteria > Desulfobacterota > Desulfobulbia > Desulfobulbales > Desulfocapsaceae > UBA8130. The sequence continues at coordinate 30,131 of JAITSS010000070.1, read as the reverse complement.
CGGTATGGTCAAAGGCGGCGTAGGAGGCGTTGACCAGGGCGCGCAAGTCGCTTGCCGGAATATCGTCGATGAAACGCGACATCACTTCAAAGGCCAGGTCGGGATAGCTCTTGTCGCGCCAGAGCGCCAGCGTCGCGCCGTCGAGCCGCGGAATGGTGCGCGGCAGCAAGAGACCGCCGTCCTCCGCCAATCCCATCATTGTAGCCTGTGAAAAAGTAAGAGCGGAAACACCGCCGCGTGTGCTGAAATAAGTCATGATTGCCTTCTCTGGCCGCGCTCGGCTTGGGGGAGAATAAAGAATCAGGATGCGGAAGAGGGGGAGGATGATGTTTCGGTCTCTTCCACGGCGAGACGGGGCGCTTTGCGCCACAATCCGTCAAGATTATAGAACGTCCGTTGCTCGTGGTAAAATATATGCACAACCACGTCGCTCAAGTCAAGAATCACCCACTGGCCTTCGGAGATGCCCTCGCAGGTGGCGGCGCTCAGGCGTTTGGCGCGGACTTCGCCCTCGATATTTTCGGCCAAACCCTGCACCTGACGGGTTGAGCGGCCGCTCATGATGACCAGATAATCGGCGTAGGAACACAAACCCGTGACATCGTAGACGGCCACATCTTCAGCCTTGCCATCCAATGCTTTGTGGGCGCAGATGAGGGCGAGTTCGCGCCCGGTTTTTTCCTGGTACTCGGTTTTAACGGATTTCATAGCATTATTGCTGGGATTTTTTCGGTGATGACGCCTTTTTCCGCGCTTCACGCGGCGGAAATTCAAAGCTGAGTTTGCCGCTTTTATTGAGCAGCAGCCAGGCGTCGAAGGGACGTTTCTTTTTTGAGATGAAGCCGGAAATCAGGCTGGTTTTCCCGTCTTCCAAGAGTCGCCGGATGTCCTCCGGGCTGATTTCTTTAGACAGAATCATACGGTTAATGCGCAAACCTTTCTTGTCGCCATCCAAGGCCGAAGCCGAAACATAGGCCGCTGGCGTCTCGAAGACCGGGCTACCGTCGATTGGAGATTTTCCTAAAGATTCCCCAGCCTTAACCGCTTCGGCGTCAAGCTGGTTCTCACCACCTGAGGCGAACAGAAATTCTATCTTGCTGTTCTTCAATTGCAGGCAGGCGGCGAACGGTTTGCCTTGTTTCGAGCGGAAATCGGCAAACGGGCCGATGGTTTCGCCCTTCAGCAGGGCGGCGATTTCCTCGTCGCGCATCACGCGGCCGCCCAGCACTTTTCTTAGGCGAATCGCGCCATCTTCCGAGGTATAGGCGGTGGGCGTGATAAAATATTTTTGTCCATTCAGCGGTGAAAAGGTGGCTTCCTCGCGCTGTTCCGCCGATTTGAAGCCGATGATCTTCGCGGTGATGTCGCTGGTCAGTTTTTTTATCTCGCCCATAAACTGGTTGCGGCTCATTTTTCCGGCGAGGATTTGGTTGAGTTTGAATTCCCACTCGCCGGTCATCTCCGGCGAGGCGAGGACGTCAATATTCATCGCTTCGAGCATGGCCAGCAAATCAAAGGCTTTGCCGGTCGGAACCAGTTCTTTGCCTTCCCTGGCCAGATATTTTTCTTTCAACAACTTTTCGATGATTGCCGCCCTGGTCGCGGGCGTGCCCAGGCCGCGTTCCTTCATGGCCTCGGCCAGCTCTTCATCCTCAATCAATTTGCCGGAATTTTCCATCGCCGACAAAAGCGTCGCCTCGGTGAAACGCGGCGGCGGCGTGGTCTGTTTCTCTTCCGCCGCCACCTCGCGGCAATCGACGCTGGTCTTTTCGGGCAGCGCTTTTAAGGCCGCCTCGTCCTCATCCTGTTCCTCGGCGCCATACACGGCCTTCCAGCCCGCTTCGAGAAGAATCTTTCCTTCAGTCAGGAAAAGCTCGCGCTCCACCACGCTTTCTCGTCGGGTGTTCAGGTAGACGGCGGGTGGATAGAAAACCGCGAGAAAGCGCCTGGCCACCAGCAGATAAATCTTCATCTCGGCTTCCGACAGATTTTTCGGCTGGACCGTGGTCGGGATGATGGCGTGGTGGTCGGAAATTTTTTTGTTATCGAAAATGCGCTTGCCAAGCCGCAGGTATTTTTTCTCCAGGGCCGCCTGGGCGAATGGCGCGAGCGCTTCATGCTTCATCGCGCCCACGGCCTTTTTCACGGTGTCGAGATAATCCTCCGGCAGATAGCGGCTATCGGTTCGTGGATAGGTCAGGGCTTTGTGCCGCTCGTACAGGGCCTGGGCCAGGGCCAGGGTATTTTTCGCCGAAAAACCATAGCGGGAGTTGGCCTCGCGCTGAAGCGAGGTCAGATCGTAAAGTTGCGGCGCGCCCTGTCGCGCTTCTTTGCTGCTTTCCGTGACTGTGGCCGCTTTGCCCGCGCATTTTTCGGCGATGGCTGTGGCTTTGTCCTTATCCCACAGGCGATCTTGGCGGGCGTGCGAATTTTTTTCGTCGGGTTTGAAAGCCGGGTCAATCCAGCGGCCCCGGTATTGGCCAGAGTCGTAGGCGAAATCCGCCGTCAAGAGCCAGTAGGTTTGCGGCGTGAAGGCCAGCCGCTGCCGCTCGCGTTTCACCATTAAAGAGAGCGTTGGCGTTTGCACGCGACCGCAGGGGGTGAGGAAAAAACCGCCGCGCCGCGAATTGTAGCCGGTTAAAGCCCTGGTGGCGTTGATGCCGACCAGCCAATCCGATTCGGAGCGGCAGAGCGCGGTGTCTTCGAGCGGGCGCATCTCGCTGTCGTCGCGCAGATGGGCGAAGCCCTCTTTGATCGCGTCGGCGGTCATGGATTGCAGCCACAGCCGTTTGACGCTCTTTTTCTCCACCCCGGCGTTCGCGGCTAGGCGCACGATATACTTGAAGATCAGCTCGCCCTCGCGTCCGGCGTCGCAGGCGTTGATGATGGTGGTCACATCCTTTCTGCGAATCTGCTTTTGCAGAAAGGCGAACTGGCTCTTTGAGTCTTCAATGACCTTCAGCGGAAAGCTATCCGGAATAATCGGCAGATAATCGGTGCGCCACTTCTGGTATTCCGGGTTGATTTCTTCCGGGAAACAGATCGTCACCAGATGGCCCACCGCGTAGCTGACAATATAGCGCTCGCCCTCGTAGTGGGTTTTATTTTTAGTGAATTTATCTGGCAGGATTTTGGCGAGATCGCCCGCGACGCTGGGCTTTTCGGCGATGACAAGAATTTTTTCGCTCATGCTTTGGGGAGGGCGGAAGGCGCTAGGCGGTTGGGATCGCGGCGGGCCGCCGCAGGCTGTGTGCTTGTGAAAACAGCCGTTCTTGTAAAGGGGGAGTCCGCCTTTGTCAAATGGATTTCTCCCCGGCCGCTGTGGCCGCGCGCTGTTCGCCGCCGCAAAAATCGTATCGAACCCGCCGTCGCCCAGCCTCTTCATCGACCCGCGCCGCCACCTGAAAGACTTCAGCCAGCATGGCTTTGTTCATGGTCGCCGCGACTGCGCCGTGGGCGTACACGCGCCCCTGTCGCAGCACGACCAATTCGTCGCAGAAGGCCGCCGCCATGTCCAGATCGTGAATCGCGGCGATGACTAATCCGCCTTCATCAACTTTTTCACGCAAAACGGCCATGATGTCCAAGGCGTGGCGAATATCGAGGTTGGCGGTGGCCTCATCCATCAAGAGGATGCCGGTTTCCTGAGCCAGCGCCCGCGCCACCATCACCCGCTGTCGCTCGCCGCCGGAGAGATGCGTCAGGAATCGAGCGCGCAGAGGCCCGACATCGAGACGGGCCAGCGCCTCGTTCACCACTTGACGGTCGCGGGCGCTGGGATTGGCGAAACGGGCGATATGCGGATGACGGCCCATCATCACCACATCTTCAACGCTGAAGGCGAAGTCAATGGCGAAGTGTTGCGGCGTTAAGGCCAGCAGCCGCGCCAGTTCCATCTTTTTGTAGATACGCGCGTCTCGCCCATGGATGAGAAGCTGGCCGACGTCCGGCGGCGTGTTGCCGGTCAGAAGATTGATCAGCGTTGTTTTGCCGCCGCCGTTTGGGCCGATGAGACCGTACATCCGACCAGCCTGAAAAGACAGGTTGATGCCGGAGAGCGCCGCGACCCCGGCATAGGCGAAGGAGCAAGCGATGAGTTGGCAGACGGGAGCCGCGCGATTCGTCACCGCGAATTCCTCATCTGTTGCCGCTTGAAGATCAGACAGAAAAACGGTCCGCCGATGAGAGCGGTCAGGATGCCGATGGGCAACTCATGTGGCAGCACGGCGCGGGTGAGGGTGTCGGCGGCCAAAAGCAGAATCGCGCCAGTCAGAAACGAGGCGGGCAGCAGCAGGCGGTTGTCTGGGCCAAGGACGGAACGCAGCAGATGCGGCACTAACAGGCCGACGAAGCCGATGATGCCGGCGACGGCGACACTGGCGGCAGTCATCAGTGAGGCGCTGATTAACAGCAGCTTGCGTGTCCTGACCGTATCAACGCCCAGGCTGTCGGCGGTGGCGTTGCCGAGCGCCATGACGTTGAGGTCGCGGGCGTGGTAGAAAATAATCAGGCTGGCGGGCAGGGATAAAAGCGCAAGCACGCCGACATCGGCCCACGAGCGCCCGACCAGGCTCCCCATCAGCCAGAAGACAATCGCCGCTACCTCGCGGTCGGCCAGGTATTGGATAAAACCGATTCCTGCCGAGAGGATGGCCGCGATGATGATGCCGGAAAGGATCAAAGTATTGGAAGAAAAAGCGCGATCATGACCGGCCAGGGAAAAAACCACGGCCAGGGTCGCCAGCGCGCCGAGGAAGGCGCAGAGTGGAATTGCGCCGGGAAAACTCAGGCCGATCAATGAAAGCGCGATGGCCAGCGATGCGCCGAAGGCCGCGCCGGAGGAGATGCCCAAAGTGTAGGGATCGGCCAGAGGGTTGAGCAGAAGAGCCTGAAAAACGCCGCCGGCCAAAGCCAGCCCGCCACCAACGAGAGCCGCCGCGAGGATTCGCGGCAGACGCACGTCAAGGATGACCACTGTCGCTATTGTCGGCGTTTCCGTGGCCAGGCCAAGGCGGGCGGCGATGGCTTGCATGATTTGCCAAGGTGTAACGGCCATGAAGCCAAGCCAGATCGACACGGCGAGACTTATCGCCAACAGAGCGACCAGGGCCAGAAAGAAGGAACGGTGTGAAGCGCACATGACGGCGATTCTACGCCACGGCCTGGGTTTTGCGCAACGACGGAAACGAGGGAAAGAAATGGTAAATTCACGCTGGACATTGCTTGGTCGGCGTGAGTACATTACAAGACAAGAAGCACACGGGCGCTGGCCGTGACTGATTTCCCGCCTGTCCGTTTTCCGAACCCATGAGAACAAGAGGTCGCGCCATGCCCGGCACGGTAGAAACCACAAGAAGAACACGTAGTGAGTTGCGCGTGGCGACGCGCCGACATGGCCGCCTCGCGGTTACGGGCCTTTCTGTTGGTATTGCCGATGGCGGCTCATATGCGGTGGCGGTGGCCGACAATGTGTCCCAGGGCGGCCTGAAGCTATCGGGTTTGTCGTCGCGTTTCCAGGCCAATAAATTCTTTTATCGGGCCGTGGTTTCCGGCGGCGGCAAGACCTTCCGTCTGACCATGAAACCGTGCTGGAAGCGCTCCGGCGACGGCCAGAGCGTTGAAATGGGATTCAAGGTCATTGACGCGCCCTGGGAATGGTGCGAGTTCACCGACCCGGAGATTGCCCAGGTCTGAAGGGATGGAATCTGGGGCGGGATGCCTGGTCGCCCCAGATTTTCTGGCCAAACTTCCTGATTTATGGCGCTGCGGCAATGGCTTCGGCGACAATCAACGCTTGGCGCGTGGCCGCGACGTTATGCACCCGCACCATGTTCACGCCTTTTTCCACCGCTAAAGCCGCCACCACCGCCGTCGGCAGGTCGCGTTCTTTGGGGTCGGTGGTTCCGGTCAGGCCGCCAAGGAATCGCTTGCGCGAATGGGCGAGCAACAGCGGACAGCCCAGCGCCGTGAACGCATCGAGATGCTTCAGAAGAGAAAGATTGTGCTGCCGAGTTTTGCCGAAGCCGATGCCGGGGTCGATGATAATCTTTTCTTTCGGCACCGCCAACGCGCGGAGCGCCGCGATTTTTTCCTGAAAGAACTCCAGAACTTCCCGCACCACATCGGCATAGACCGGGTGTTCCTGCATGGTCTTCGGATCGCCCTGCATGTGCGTCAGGATGATCGGCGCGCCACTGGTTGCGACTAAGCCAACCATCTCCTGGTCGTAGCGCAACGAGCTGATGTCGTTGATGATATTCGCGCCGCTCGCCAGAGCCTGTCTGGCCGTTTCGGCTTTGTAGGTGTCGATTGAAATCGGGATTGCGCTCTTCCCGCGAATCGCACGGATCAGCGGGATGACGCGGCGCAACTCTTCAGCGAGCGGCACCGGGTCGGAGCCGGGCCGCGTCGATTCGCCGCCGATGTCGAGAATATCCGCCCCTGCGGCGATCAGCTGCTCGGCCTGCGCCTGTGCCGCGTCAAGATCGAAAAAGCTACCGCCGTCGGAAAAAGAATCCGGCGTGGCGTTCAGTATCCCCATGATCTGAACACGGGGATGTGTAACGGTCCGCATGATTATCACCCATTGTCGTTCTCAGGAACGGCCTGGGTTTCCGGGGCCTTGGCCTCAGGTTCATGCGCCGCGTTTTGTTGGCTCGCCGCTTCATCCGTTTTAATTTTTGGACGTAGGTCGGCGAATATCCGTGTAATATCGTCTAAGACGATGGTTTCTCTGTCGAGCAATTCCTGGGCCATGCGGTCAAGCAGGTCGCGGTTGTCTTCCAGCAGGTGGTTGACCCTTTCGGCGCAACCCATGATGATTTCCGTTACCGCTGCGTCAATCCGTTTGGCTGTCTCCTCGCTGTAGTCGCGGTGTTGCGTGATTTCCCGGCCTAAAAATATCTGTTCTTCCTTCTCACCGTAGGTCAATGGCCCCAATTCGTCGCTCATGCCCCATTCGCAAACCATTTTCCGCGCCAGCTCCGTGGCCCGCTTTAGGTCATTGGCGGCGCCGGTGGTCACTTTGCCGAAGATGATTTTTTCGGTAATGCGACCGCCGAAAAGGATGCAAATCGAACTTTCTAACTCTTCTTTGCTGCGCGTGTATTTGTCGTCGGTGGGCAACTGCATGGTCAGGCCAAGCGCCCGGCCACGCGGGATAATCGTTACTTTGTGGATAGGATCGGTGCCGGGCAAAAGCCAGGCGACCAGCGCGTGCCCGGCCTCGTGATAGGCGGTGATGCGTTTTTCTTTTTCCGTGATGATCATCGAGCGGCGTTCCGCGCCCATCATGATCTTGTCTTTGGCCTGTTCAAGCAGATTGAGGCTGATTTCGCTGGCGCCGGAACGGGCTGCCATCAAGGCCGCCTCGTTGACCAGATTTTCTAAGTCGGCGCCGGAAAAACCGGGCGTGCCGCGGGCGAGAATGTCCAGGTCGATGCCCGCCGCCATTTTGGTCTTTTTCGCGTAGATTTCCAGAATCTTCCGCCTGCCGCCGACATCCGGCACTGGCACCACCACCTGGCGGTCAAAACGCCCCGGACGAAGCAAAGCCGGGTCGAGCACGTCGGGACGGTTGGTCGCGGCGACAATAATGACGCCTTCATTTGATTCAAAACCATCCATCTCGACCAAAAGCTGATTCAACGTCTGCTCGCGTTCATCATGGCCGCCGCCCAAACCGGCGCCGCGATGCCGACCCACGGCGTCAATCTCATCAATGAAGATGATGCAGGGCGCGTGTTTTTTCCCCTGATTAAACAGGTCACGCACGCGGGAAGCGCCGACGCCGACAAACATTTCCACAAAATCAGAGCCGGAAATGGTGAAAAAAGGCACATCGGCTTCCCCGGCGATGGCCTTGGCCAGCAGCGTTTTGCCGGTGCCCGGCGCCCCGGCCAAAAGCACGCCTTTGGGAATGCGACCGCCCAGGGCGGTGAATTTTTGCGGGTCTTTCAGAAAATCAATGATTTCTTCTAGTTCTTGCTTGGCCTCGTCGATGCCCGCGACATCGGCGAAGGTGACTTTGTTCTGGCCCTGCTCCAGCATCCGGGCGCGGGTCTTACCAAAGGAAAGCGCCCCGCCTTTGCCGCCGCCCTGCATCTGGCGCATGAAAAAGACCCAGACGCCGATCAGAAGCAACATCGGGAACCAAGAAACGAAAATGGTCATCAGCCAGGAATCCTTCTGCGCCTCTTTGACCGCGATATCCACCCCGGCCTTGCGCAAAAGCGGGATCATCTCCATGTCGTTTATCGGATAAATCGCTTGAAACGGCGTGCCGTCCTGCAAAGAACCGGAAATCACGTCGCCGCTGATACGCACTTTGGTGATGGTTTTGTTGGCGACATGGCCCATGAATTCGCTGTAGGAAAGCGACGTATCGCTGGACGGCGATTTGCCATTGAACAGGTTGAACAACAGAATCATGCTGAAGCCGATCACCAGCCACATGCTGAAATTTTTATAAAATGTATTCAACAGACGACTCCTTGCGGGCAAAAGTTGGGGAAACGCGGATGGAATGGACATGGAAGTCGGCGTGATACCGCCGCCGCGACGTTAACCCTATACCTTAAGAAATTCCTGGCGAATGTCGAGTTTTTTGTTGTCGGGCGAGCGATGCGGCAGCGGGCGCCGATGAGCGGGCCGCGCTGTGGTAAAGATTGCCTCGTTTGGCCGCGCTGGGTAAAAGAATCAGCATCGGGTTTGGGGCGTTCGGGTGAAACGGCGTCGCTTCGGCGCGGCGTTTTTTAAGGAAACGATATTCAACCGGAGAAGCGTCCGTGCGGGCATACAAAAAAATTCTGTCGCTGTCGCTGGCGGTTTGCGCGCTTTTGGCGGTGTTGGCGGTCGGCGCCAATCTCTACGTCCTGCACTACCGGAGATACAGCGACAACACCCTCGCCGCCTTGCCGACAGAGCGAGCCTGTCTGGTTTTGGGCACCGCGAAATTTCTGGTCGGCGGTGGGAAAAACCTGTTTTATTCCTATCGCATCGAAGCGGCTCAACAAGCCTACGCCGCCGGGAAATGCGCCAAACTGGTCGTCTCCGGCGACAACCGGCATCGCAGTTATAACGAGCCGGAAACAATGAAGAAAAGCCTGGTCGAGCTGGGTGTGCCGCCCCGTGATATTTATTGCGATTACGCGGGCGGCAGAACCCTTGATTCGGTGGTGCGCTTCAAACATATCTTCGGCCAGACTTCAGGCATCGTCGTTTCGCAGGAATTCCACAACGCCAGGGCCATTTACATCGGGCGGGCCAACGGCATCAAGCTGACCGGCTTCAATGCCCGCGAAGTCACGGCCTACAACTCTTTTCGCACCAAACTGCGCGAGGTCTTTTCGCGTATCCTGGCGGTGATTGATGTTGAAGTCTTACATTCAGAACCCAGGCATTATGGCGAAAAGATTCCGCTGTGAAGCCGACGCTTAGAATGGAAAGGCGTCGATGTCGCTTGGGGCGGCCACCGGTTTGAAATCGGGCTTTTTCGCCTTTTTGTGGATGGGATTGCCATCGACGACAATCGCTCGATAGGGTCGAGTCGGGCAGGCGTGTTCGCAAGCGCCGCAACCGAGGCAGAAATCGGCCTTGATTTCCGGGATTTTCAGATTGCTTTTGGTCGGATGCGGATAGGCGACCATATCCACCGCCTTGGTTGGGCAATGCTCCGAGCAAGCGCCGCAGGCGGTGCCTTCGGTGTGCACCACGCAATTTTCTTTGATGAAACGGGCGACGCCGATCTGGATGAGTTTCTTTTCGGCCAGAGACAGCGGCAAAATCGCCGTCACCGGGCAGACCTCCAGGCAATTGACGCACTCGAAGGCGCAGTAGCCGCCGCCGAAATCCATGCGCGGCTGCATCATCGAATCGACGCCGAATTCAAACAAAGACGGCGACAAAACCCGCGACGGGCACACGGCGACGCAGAGCTGGCAGGCCGTGCAATAATCGGTAAAATGGGCAATGCCTATCGAACCCGGCGGGCTGACCGGATGCGCGCGCCGCTCTGGAATGGTGGTGGGCTTTTCTGGATGTGGAACCTGTATCGGCGTATCCGGCGCGGCTTGTCCGCGTTTGCTCAGGAAAAAACATGCCATGGTCGCGCCCAGACTGGCGAGCAAAGCGCGACGGGCGGTTTCCGGCTTGCCTGGCCGCGCGGCGGATGGTTTTTTACGCTTAATCTTACCGCCAGGCATCGGCGCGGAGAGCACGGTTTGCCCCTTGGTTTGACCGGGCCTCAGGCGTAACGCGCCTTCTTTGCATACGCTCAGGCAGTTATAGCAGGCGACGCAGCGGCTTCTATCAACGGTTCGCTCGCGGGCGTTTATGCAGTCGGCCTTGCAAATCGCCTCGCATTGGCGGCAGCCGGTGCAGATGGCCGCGTCGATACGGGGCGCGAAAACCGCCCGTTTGGCGCAAATACCGAACAAGGCGCCAAACGGGCAGATGCTGTTGCAATACAATCGCCCATGCCGGGCCGCCAGCCAAGCCACCAAAACCAAGGTGAACGAGGCGATCGCGAAAGACGACAGCGCCCATGGCGGCCAGCTTGGCGGCGCGATCAGATACATTTCAAAATATTCCAAAATCTTGGCCGCCAGCCAGCGCAGGGCCAGCGCCACTGGCCGCGCTATTTGATTCAGAATTCGGCCAAAGGCGCTGAACGGCTCAAGCAGACGCAGGATCAGGCCGTGACCAACGATGAATGTGACGATGGTCAGAGTCATGATGCCGTAATGCCAACGCGGTATCGCCGGGATAAAACGGCGCTTCTTCGGCCCGAACAGCCGGGTCGCGCCGTCCTGGGCGATACCGAGCGGGCAGAGGGCCGAGCAGTAAATCCGCCCGAAAAAAATAGTCAGGATAATAACTGCGAGCCAAGCCAAGGCGGTGAGCTGCGGCTGGTTGCAAAACGCCAAAAGCGACGGCGCGAACTGCGGCCAGGTCAGGATTTTGGCCAAGCCGGACGCGAGCAAACCATCGCTGAGAAACAGCAGAGCGGTGGCGCAGAACACCGTCAACGCCACCAGCCGCCGCAGCCATTTCAGATGTTTCATACTTTGATGCGGTCGATGTTCAGGCCGGTCAAATCGATCTTGCCAAGGCCCATTTCCGCCGCCATCTGAATATGCGGGATGGTCGCCGGATCGACGCCAAAGAGTTTGGCGGCGGCGGCGTCGGCGGCCACAAAATCGCGGGCGACGATTAAGGATTTCATCAAAGCCACATCGTCTTTCGATACGCCGCGCGGCCCGTTTTGCCGCATCACGAGATAGGCATCGACCACAGTCAGAGTCGGGGCTTTGAACGACATGAAGTCGGCGATGCACTGGTGCAGGTCGTTTCTGTGCCAATAGCCGCGATCCCAGACCGCGCCCATCAGGTTTTTCATGCCGATTGAAAGCTGCGACGAACCATGATGCTTCAGTACCGGCACGTTGATGATTCTATCGGCCTCCAGAAACAATTCGTGCGCCGCCGTTTCGCGCAGCCGCTTGCCGCCCGGCACCGCTATTTTTTGATAATAACCCTCGCTATCGCCGGAGACGATTTTGCCACCGGCGTCTTTCACCGCCCGTTCGATGCCGCTGCGCTGATAGCAATGCCGCCACGGGTCACAGGTGTGATCAAAAACCGTGACTTCTTTCGCGCCCGCTTGCAGACAGTGGGCGACGATGCGGCCAACCAGTTTTGGATTGGTGTCGCCGCCGCGTTCTGGCTCGACATCCCAGCCGATGTTCGGTTTTATCAGCACCTTGTCGCCTTTGCGCACAAACTGACCCATGCCGCCGAAGGCGCTCATCGCTTTGTCGAACATCACATCCGGTTCGCCGCCGCGCACCGCCGCCATATCCAGGGGCGAGGCGGCCAGAAGCGGCGCGGCGCTGGTCGCGAAGTTGAGCGCGGAGACAGCGGCGACCGAAGAACAGGCGGTTTTCAGGAAGGCGCGACGATCCATGGCGATTCTCCTTGTGGCTGTGGGATGGGGAAAAATACTTGATAGTGAAACGTACAGGGAATTGGCTGCCCGTAGCAAGCGGCATTCAGTCTTATAATTGGCGTCTTCAATAGCGCTGGTCGGCGTAGGTCAGCCAGCCGCCGGCCCCGACCAGTTCGCGGTCGAAATCGTTCAAGGGAAAGGCGCATTCATAGGCCGCGTCGCCGCTTGTCGCCTTCAGTCTACCCGCCGTCAAATCGACCGAGACTGTCACCGCGCCTTTTTGGGCCAGCGCGAACAGGGCGTCGATATGCGCTTTTTCCAGCGTAATCGCCAGGATGCCGCAGTTGAACATATTCTGCCGGAAGATGCGGGCGAAGCCCTCGGCGATAATCAGGTTGATATTGTTTACCTCAAAGGCCCAAACCGCGTGCTCGCGCGATGAGCCACAGCCGAAATTGGCGCGGCTGACCACCACCGTGGCCTCTTGCATTGCCTGGCTGTGGGCGTCGAAGGCTTGGCCGTCCAAAAGCAGGTCTTCAAGCAGATGCGGCTTCAGCGCGGTTTTTGTGATTTCGGTCAGGTATTTGGCCGGGATGATTTCGTCGGTGTTGATGTCGCTTCTATCCAGGAATATCGCCTGGCCGCCGAATGTTTTCATAGTGTTTCTCCTTATTTGCCGATGAGCGGGCGCGGGTCGGTGATAACGCCTTTTATGGCCGCCGCCGCCGCCGCGTATGGACTCATCAGATGCACCATGCCGCCTTTGCCCATGCGGCCATTGAAATTGCGGTTGGTGGTTGAGGCGCAGACTTCGCCTTCAGCCAGAACGCCGCAGCTCATGCCGAGACAAGCGCCACAGGTCGGGTTTAAGACGCAGAATCCAGCGTCCATAAAGATGGCGATAAGACCTTCAGCCAAAGCCTGCCGGTAAATGGCCGGAGTCGCCGGGGTGACGATGCCGCGCGCGTTTGCGGCGATGCGTTGTCCCTTGAGGATGGCGGCGGCGGCCCGCAAATCTTCTATCCTACCATTGGTGCAGGAACCGATATACACTTGGTCGATGGGCGTTCCGGCCATTTCCGTGATGTCCTTCACCTGATCCGGTTTGTAGCCGTGCGTCACCTGCGGCGCGAGCGGCGTTACATCCATTTCCACAACCGAGACATAGCTGGCGTCGGCGTCGGAATGCCATTTCTGGAAATCGGCGACGGCGGCCTCGATATTGGCATATTCGCCCTGGATAAACGGCCAGAGATATTCGGCGGTTATCCGGTCAGGCGGGCAGATGCCGCAGGTGGCCCCGGCTTCCACCGCCATGTTGCAGATGGTCATGCGGGCCGACATATCCATGGCCGCGACCGTTTCGCCGGTAAACTCGATCACCAGATCGGTCGCGCCATTCACCGTCAACTTTTTGATGATGGCTAAAATCACGTCTTTGGCGGTGACGCCCACAGCCAGCTTACCCGACAGCGCAATCTTCATGCTTTGTGGGCTGCGGAACGAGCAAACGCCTTTATAAATTCCCACTTCCAGATCGGTGGTGCCGACACCGGCGGCAAAGGCCCCGAAGGCCCCGTGCGTGCAGGTGTGCGAATCGCCCATGATCACCGTGTAGCCGGGGCGGACGAAGCCTTTTTCCGGGAACAGGGCGTGGCAGACGCCGTTTTCACCAATATCGAAAAAATCCTTAATTTGATGCCTAGTCGCCCAGTCACGCATGATTTTGCCCTGGGTGGCGGTCTTGGAATCTTTGGCTGGCGTCACGTGGTCGATGACCGCTTTGATTTTGCTGGCGTCAAACACCTGGTCCATGCCCTTTTCCACCAGGTCCATGATGGCGATTGGGGTGGTGATTTCGTGGCAGAATACCGCGTCAAGACTGATGACTTCCGTGCCCGGCGCCGGGGTGTCGCGCCGATGGGCGGCGAAAATCTTTTCGGCAATGGTTTTGCCGACATTGGTCTGGCCCATGCTGATGCTCCTTGGGTAAATAAATGGCCTACTGGCCTGAGTTCAGGGGTGAGAAAACATGATAAGCCGACGGCGAAAAACGGTCGGCCGTTTGTGGCAAGCGCTGGTCGCGGACGCGCTCGGACGAACCACGCATACTACCACGGGAAAGTCTTTTCGCGTAGCCGGACGGGCCTTGGTCGCGGGACGGTCAGCGCTGCAATAAACCAGAATCAGCGCCGCCGCCCGCCGCCCTGATCTGCCGCTGGCGCGGGTTGTTCTGGATGCCGCGTTCGCTGCGATTTCGCCCTTACTGTCTTTGGGCGCGAAGCCCTGCAAACCAGGTCTGGGAAAACCGATGGTGGATTCCTCCTGACCAAGACGAACATCCAGAGAATTCGCCATCGGTAAAACCGGAAATCGCCCTTCACATTTCAAAATGGCGAACGCGCGGCATCAGCGGCTGGCGACATGCTGCTCTTCTTTTCGATGCTGGCGTCGATGTCCCTGGCCCGGCTTTGGGCGGCCCGCGTCATCGCCGGTCCCAGCTCATTTTCCAAAGCGGGAATGAAGTTATCAGCGGACTTTTCACTTCCTTCGGGTAGGCCGTTGCTTTTGCCCAAATACATCCAAGCCAAAGCTTCCACGCCATTTTTGGCTACACCGTGTCCGTTTGCGTACATCCAGCCGAGCATGAATTGCGAATCCGCATCGCCTTGGTTGGCGGCTTTTTGATACCAGGCCACGGCTTGACGGTCATCCTTGGGCACACCGTGCCCGGTTCGGTACATCCAGCCGAGATTGTCTTGCGCATTCGCATTGCCCTGGTTGGCGGCTTTTTCATACCAGGCCACGGCCTGGCGGTCGTCCTGCGGCACACCGCGCCCGTTTCGGTACATCCAGCCGAGATTGTTTTGCGCCACCGCATCGCCCTGGGCGGCGGCTTTTTGATACCAGGCCACGGCTTGGCGGTCATCCTTGGGCACACCGCGCCCGTTTGCGTACATCCAGCCGAGATTGACTTGCGCCGCCGCATGGTGGCCCTGGGCGGCGGCTTTTTGCCACCAGGCCACGGCTTGGCGGTCGTCCTTGGGTACACCGCGCCCGTTTGCATACATCGTGCCGAGATTGACTTGCGCCGCCGCATGGCCCTGGGCGGCGGCTTTTTGCCACCAGGCCACGGCTTGGCGGTCGTCCTTGGGCACACCGCGCCCGTTTTCGTACATCCAGCCGAGATTGACTTGCGCCGCCGCATCGCCGGATTCCGCTTGGGCGGTCAGCTCCTGGATGTTTGGCCGGTTTGCCGCGTAAACAGCGCCACAGGCCATGAACAGGGCGGCGCAGAGAAAGAAAAAGCGGAGTGTAAGCAGGGACTTGGCGCGTGGTTTCATCATGGTATCCTTTTTTTTAATGTCAGTGGTTGGCGGTGAGGCGATTGCTATTGATACCCCAATCAATGTTGAGCAAATCCTATCCCATGAATCATGGCACAGAGAAATCCTTTTTTGGCGCTCTCGCTTCGCTTCGAGATAAACTCCGCGAGAAATATCAATAAATATAAGCACTTATATTTGTGGTTGCTTCGCTCTTCGAAATGACAGGGAAATATGCGATGAACGGATTTTTCGAACCATCCTAATGATGTTTTTTCAACCGCCCGCCCATCTGTCAGTCAGTTATGTTTTTTCCGCGCCAAGACCTGAGCAACCAGCATCCATTGCTCCATAAAACTGGCTTTTGCCTGGGAGGCGCGGTTGGCCGGGCTGGTCGAGGGCAGATACATGGCGGGCAGCCCCGCCTCCGCCGCGCAGAGTTTGTTGAAGAGGTCGGTCGCGGTTTTGCCGGTGGCGAAAATGGCATGAATTGCCGATTGCCGGAGAATTGGCGTAAACAGGTTTGGCGTCGGATTTCTGATGCTGGCGTCGGACGCGCCGTGGATGTCGCAGGCGTGGATGACATCCCACAGGGCGATGCGGTTTTCCAGGGCGAATTGTTGGACTGCCGCCGCCTCGCGGGCCGGTTGCGGCTGGCCGAGCGCTGTGGCCAGGGTTTTCCAGAAAATATTTTGCGGGTGGCCGTAGGGAAAACCCATCTGGCGGGATTTAGGCGAGGGAAATGTGCCTAAAATAAGAATTTCGGACGCCGCATTGAACAGCGGCGGCCAGGGATGAGTCAGTCGCATGGCGGGTTATGGCGGAAACGCCGGGAGGTGGGGCGGCGATATGGCCGGATTCTCCACGTGGAGCGCGGGAAAATCCGGCCATGAAAATTGGAACATCCGGCTATTTTTTCAGCATCCGATAGCCGATTAAGAGGATAATCGCGCCGACGGTGGCGATGACGAAGCTGCCAAAATTAAAACCGGTAAAGTCGCCAAAACCAAAAAATCGCGAGACAAATCCGCCGACAAAAGCGCCGGCGACACCCAGAATAATCGTCATGATAAAGCCGCCGGGGTCATCTCCCGGCATGATGAATTTGGCGACGATGCCCACCAGTAAGCCCATGACCATCCACGAAATCATTCCCATTGCCGTCTCCTTTTTCAATTGATTCCTCACCCGGCTTATCCGGGCGCGTTCAGCCGCGAAATCGCTCAATTGTATCACGCAGAGCGCGGCTCAGGCGACGGCTGATCGCGCCGGGCAGGCCCGCGCCGACCGGTTTGCCATCAAGCGCAATCACCGGCGTTACTTCGGAAGTGGTGCCAAGCACCATCAGTTCGGTTAGCTTAGGAATTTCGTTTTGAAAAACCGGCATTTCCCGCACCGGAATAGCCAATTCGCGACAGAGTTCCAAAACCGCCTTGCGGGTTATACCTGGCAAAATATAGTTTGATAATGGCGCGGCGCGCAACTCTCCGTCCAGAACCGCCATGACGCTACTGTGCGAACCCTCCAGCAGCGCCCCGTCGCGGATGAAAATCGCCTCGCCCGCGCCGTTTTCGGCGGCTTCCTGATTGGCCATGACATTGGCGATTAAGGCTGTCGTTTTGATGTCGCAACGCGCCCAGCGGTTGTCGGAAACGGTAATCGCCGTGATGCCGCGCTGCTGCTGTTCCCGTAAACGCCCTTCATCCAATGGCCGCGCCGCGCCGTAGATGGTTACAGGTGGTGGCGGCTGTGGAAAGGCGTGGCCGCGCTGGGCGCAACCACGAGTAATTTGAAAGTACACCGTCGCTGCGTCGGTCAGGCCGTTTACGGTCAAGAGCCGCTGGGCCACTTTGGCGAGAAAAGAAAAATCAGTTTGCGCCAGCCGCAATTGACTAGCGCCGTGTGACAGGCGGGCCAAATGATCATCCAAGCGGAACAGGCGTCCGTTGTAGGCGCGAATTACGTCATACACGCCATCGGCGAAGAGAAAACCCCGGTCGTCGGGGCTGATGCGAATATCGGCCAGCGGCAGATATTCGCCATTGTAATAGGCCAGCATGTCGCGTCCGCCGCGCCTTACAGCAGATCGCTCTTATCAAGTAAACGCGCCGACCATTTGTACGAAGCAACGATCACCACCAGCCAGAGAAGCAATAAAACCGCAGCCATTTCCGTCTCCTCCAAAAAATTTTATTCTGCCTCAGGGAACACCGATGAATCCGTCTGGTTCGACCAGTCCGCCCGCCCTGAACCGGTCGGGGGATATGCGCGGAAGTAGGAGCTGAATGTCAATCAGCGTTTTCGTAATGAACCAAAATTCATACGTTTTTACAACATGGAAGCGGAGATACATTTCGGCGATGGCGACTTTAAGGGCGCGCTCGCTGCGCGAACTTTTTTCAAGGGCGGAGGGATAGAAATCGGCCCCGCGAAGCCCAGAGAATACGCAACGAGAGTGCACCTAAGCGCGTGTTGACGGTTTTTGCTTTGAAGCCCTTGGCATATCCGCGGCGCTCTTCACAACGTTGGTAGGGAGCGGCGCCTATGGCCTGAGAGCGCTGAGGCGAGCATGGCTTGATCCATAAAAATACGCATAACTTCAGCCATTTGCGATAATCCGTCCGGCTGCGAAAGCAATTGAAGAATCGCTTCTGGCACAGTACCTTCGGTTTGGCGGGTCATATCGACCTCCTTTCTGGCATGGATTGCTCTCCAAACAGAAAAGCCGATATGGCCTGCCCTTGCAAGCAAAGGTAGCCACAGCGGCTAACCAAAAATAAATTTACAGAAGCAACGAGACACGACCGATGGATTTTAGAGAAATAGATGAACTTAGCGGCAAGCTGAAGTCAATGCGTCCGCTTAATTCCACAGAGCTGAAAAGGCTTCGGGATGAGTTTATGGTAGAGAATACCTATAACTCAAATGCCATAGAGGGTAACTCCCTTACCTTGCGGGAAACGGCCCTTATTATACAAGAAGGAATTACCATAGCTGAAAAGCCCCTCAAAGATCATCTGGAGGTAATTGGGCATAAAGATGCTTTTGAATATGTGGTATCTCTTGCAGAGGTTAACGACCCGCTTACTGAGCGGATCATAAAAGAAATTCATTCTCTTGTGCTTATGAACGATGCTGCTAACCGTGGCCTTTATAGACGTGTGCCTGTTATCATTTCAGGGGCTGCGCATCCACCGCCGCAACCTTATTTGGTTCCGATACAGATGGAAACCCTTATTGCTAACTATGATAATATGAAGATGGAAAAGCACATTATAGAGAGCGTTGCGGAATTCCATCTACGCTTTGAAGGGATACACCCTTTTATCGACGGTAACGGGCGTACTGGTCGGCTTATATTGAACCTGGAGCTTATCAAGGCAGGGTTGTTGCCCGTAAATATAAAATTTTCTGACAGACGCAAATATTATGATTGTTTTGACCACTATTACACAAATGGACGTGCTCTGAATACTCTTGCAGGATTGATAGCCGATTACGAAAAGGAAGAGTTGGTAAAGCATATCGCAATCGTAGAAGACGCGCTTAGATGAAAAAACTGGCGCTTTCCTTTTCTCGCGTCGGTCAGGGATTTGATTTTTCATTGTATCGGTCATCCCGCGCAAGGTTCAGGCCAGAATCAAATCATCATCAGCCGTCGCTTGCCGCGCTGGGAAGCCTCCGGCGCTGGTGGGTTTTATCGGCTTCCGGTCGCCTGCTGATTGTATATCGCCTACAAGCCAATCACATATCCGCTGTGGTCACAAAAAGCGCCCGGCGACGGCGGAAGAAAATGTTTTGGCATGTTCCGCGCAACGAAGGTTTGCATTCAGGGCCGCTTATCCGGTATAGTGGCGCATTCTCTGCGGGCGATTAACTCAGCGGGAGAGTGCCACCTTCACACGGTGGAAGTCACTGGTTCAAACCCAGTATCGCCCACCAAATAGCCAAAGGGTTCCTGATTATAGTCAGGAACCCTTTTTTTATGCCGAAAAATCAGCCGCTACTTTCAGCGCCATCTGAAACGAAGCGCCTGGCTGGGGCAGCAATCCACGCAGTCGCCGCAGTTCCAGCAATAGATCGACGCGGCTTGGTCCGTTTGCGGGCGCAGGCCCAGCGGACAGGTTTTCGCGCAACGACCACAATCGACGCAGGCATCAGCTTGAAGTTGTACGCGCAAGCGTCGTTTGCCGCCCGTCAGCGCCAGAAGCGCCCCCAGTGGGCAGAGGCAGCGGCAGAAGAGGCGGCGGCTGAACAATTCTAGGGCAATGAGAGCAAGAAGTAGCAGACCTTCCATGGCCAAGGCGCGGAAGAACACCAGCATCATGAGTTCCCGGCCAATCAGGCCCGGCGGCGAAAAAATCACAAACAGCGGCGCGCCCAAAACCATGCTGATGAGCAGTTCGGCGGGCAAAACCAGCCACAGCGTCCAGCGCGGCACAATCTCGCTGTGGGCGGATGGCCGCTTCTTGCCGCCCAGGCGACGGCGCAGCCAATCAACGATTTCTAAAAGTAAGGTCAGCGGACAAATCCACGAACAGAAGACCCGGCCCAGCAAAAAAGCCAGGGTCAACGGCGCAATCATGCCGATAAACGCCGGGGCGTACACCGCTTTAGCGACCAAGATGCTTTCCAGGCCCTCCAGCGGCGAGACAAACCACAGCTCGCCCACCGCGATTGACTGATACCAGCCCTGAACGAAATGATTCTGGCAGAAAAAATTGATCAGTGGATTGGCGACAATCACAGCCAAGGCCAAGGCCAGCGCCGCCAGCCGCCAGGGACGGATACTGGATGTGGATTTCATGCCGCGTTCCCAGCGTATACCGGCTCAATATTGATCGCTTTGCCGCCGTCTTCAGCCACTGTTATTGGGCAGGCGTTGACGCAGAGGCCGCAACCGACGCAGGCGCCTTCGTCAATCACCGGGCGCAGTTGCTCAAGGCGGATGGCCACATTGGCGAACGGACATTTGTCGTAGCAGGTGCGGCACAGGGTGTCGCCGCGCCAGGCCAGGCAACTGTAATGATCAATCACCGCCAAGCCCATGCGGGTTTCTTTCTGGCCGATGGGACGCAGGCTACCGGTCGGGCAGACGGCCACGCACTTCATGCACAAATAACAGGGGATGTTTTCCACCGCGATCAAAGGCGTGCCGGCGTGCAAAGCGTGGCGAATATCAAGCATGACAATGGCGTGATACGGACAGACTTCAAGGCAACGGCCGCAACGGATGCAGCGAGCGAGAAATTGAGCCTCGGCCACCGCGCCCGGCGGCCGCAAACGGTTGCGGCGAATCGGCGAAAACCAGCGTCCGGCTGTCGCCCAGGCCGCGCCCGGCGCGGCAAGCCAGGTGGCAAGCGCCGCGCCCAGGATCAGGCTCAGCGTGTCACGCCGCTTCACATCGGTGGCGCTCCGTCCGTCGCCTCGTCTTCGACGTTGATATAGGTCAGTCCGACGTTGACGACCTGTGGCAGGGCGTTGATGCGCTCAACTAAATTTTCCATGGCTTTGAGCGAGGCGCTTTCGAGCACGACGACGAGATGGCCGGAGCCGTCGCCGCCCTGTGATTCAACACCGGCGATGGCGGCTAAGTCTCGCGCCGCCTCGGCGGCTTGTTCCGGTTTGACGGTGATGACGGCTCCGGCGATGGGCATGGTTTGTCCTCCTTGATGCCGGCGTGGGAAAACGCCGATGGCATCGGAATTTCCTGACTAAAAATAGCTATAATTAAATACAGTCCTGCCATTTGCTCATGCGTTGGCGCAGGTTGATGATTTCGCCGTCGATGATGAAGGCGCCATCGCCGACCGCGTGAAATGAGCGTGTATCGGCGGGCGCGGCATGTCGCCAGGCCGCGACGCCGCGCAGCACGAAAAAGTTATATTCATCGACCAGCGTCCGGTTGACCACTCGGCATTCGAGATTGTACAGGCATTGTGCCACCAGAGGCGCTTGCACTTGCCGCGCCGCCTGTTCGGTCAAGCCGAAATGGGCGAATTTATCCATCGACTCGCCGCTGCAATTGCCGATGTCCACCACTTGTTCCATCAGGCTGGCGGGCGGAATGGCGACCACGCATTCACCGGTCGCCGTCAGGGCGGCATAGCTGAAATTCCACGGTCCCAGGCAAATGCCTAAACTCGGCTCAAATCCCATTGAGGCATGGCAACTGACGGTCATCAGATTGCTCTTGCCGTGCTGTCGCGTCGAAATGAGCAACACCGGCCCGGATTCGACAAAGGTAAAGGCGCGGTCAAGCGGAAATTCGATTTGCCTGGCGGTCTCATCCGACATTGTTCCCTCCTTTGCCTCCGCTCCCGAAAAAATAAAAGGGCGGCCCTGTTCAGCCGCCCTCCGTCAAAGGTCAGGTAGTGTTCACACTAAATACGGCGTCAGCGCCTGTGGCCCGGACACCCGCTTGATTTGCGCGGCGCAGATTTTGAATTCCGGCTCCTTCGAGGCCGCATCGACCGCGTCAATCGTTACCTTATTGATCAGCCGATCCGGATGCTGGTCGTGCCAATAGACAAAGACCATGCCTTCGAGCGGCCCGTCGATGACTTTGGCCGGCAGGAGATTTCTGCCGCGCCGCGATTTGACCTCGATCATGTCGCCGGGACCGATGCCCATGCGCCCGGCGTCCTTGGGATTGATTTCAACATAAGCATACGGGTTGGCCCGCAACAGCTCCGGAATCCGACCGGTCATGGTCATGGTGTGCCAATGATCAACAATGCGCCCGGTGGACAGATAAAACGGGTATTCGGCATCGGGGATTTCCTCAGGCTGGGCCTGGTCGCGCAGCCAGATCCACAGCTTGTGGTCGTCGTGACCTGGGGTGTAAAATTGATAGGGAGAATCGCCATTGGTCGTCGCCGCGTCAGCCAGCGGGTCGCGCCCCTTGACGAATTTCTTTACGGTGCCGCCGGTTTTGGCATGGGCCTCGGTCGGCGCCGGCCACTGCGCGCCGTCGGCCATGGTTTCCAGCACCGCATAAGTCGCGCCGCGCAGGTCGCTGTCGCGGCCAGCGGTGATTTTTTGGCTGTACTCATCCCAAATCGCCTTCGGCAGGGCATAGCCTTCTTCCAGTCCGTCGAAGGCTTTGACGCACTGGGCAATCAGCGGGTCGGCGAGTTTTTCCGCCAGCTTTTTCGCCCATTCTCGCGCAATCCAGACCTCCGGTTTGGCTTGGCCGGGGGCGTCGATGGCCTTTTTTGTCAGTTGCGAGCGGCGCTCGGTGCAACCGTAGACGCCGGTTTTTTCAAAATGAAAAGCGGTGGGCAGAACCAGATTGGCGCATTGAGTGGTCAGCGTCGGGAAAATATCGGTGCAGACGATGAAGTTGTCTTCCCGCTTGAACCCGGCTTCATATTTGCTGAGATTCGGCAAACTCTGGGCCGGATTGGTGCAGTTGATCCAGAGCGCTTTGATTTTGCCCTCGTTGAGCGCCTGGAACATGGCCATGGTGTGCAGACCGCCGCCATTGGGGATGCGCCCGGCAGGCAGGCCCCAGGCCGCTTCGACCTGGCCCCGCATCTTGTCGTTTTCAATCGGTCGGTGCCCCGGCAAAATGTGGCAGAGGCCACCGGCCTCGCGGACGCCGCCGCAGGCATTGGGTTGGCCGGTTAACGACAGGCTGTCGGCGCCATCTTTCAGCAATTGGCCAGTTAAAATGTGCAGGTTGTGCACCAAGTTATTGGCGAAAACGCCCTGTTTGCGCTGGTTCAGGCCCATCGTCCACAGGCTGACCGTTCCTTTTGATTGCGCGAACCAGCGGGCCACCACGCGCACGTCGTCGGGCGTAAAACCGCCGCCGCAGACGCGGGCCACTTCCTCCGGCGTGTATGCGGCCAGCTGGGCGCGGTATTCGGCCAGGCTGACTTTTTCCGTCCCCTTATGAAAAGCGGCGTATTTGCTGATGAACTCTTCGTCATAGAGTTTCTCTTGGCAAATCACATGGGCCATGCCGTTCAAAAGGGTCAGATCGGTGCCGGGCTTGAATTGCAGATGTTTATCGGCGATGCGCGAGGTTTGCGAGATGCGCGGATCGACGTTGATGACCTTGACGGTATCGGGATTGTCGAGTTTCCGGCGCATGATGCGGCGAAAGAGAACCGGATGCGCCTCGGCGGTGTTCGAGCCGATGATGAAGAAACAATGCGCCTTTTCGATGTCGGCATAGCCGCCGATTGGCTCATCGGCCCCGAACGAAGTCTGGTAGCCGCCGACGGCTGAGGCCATGCACAGGCGCGGGTTGCCCTCGACGTTGTTTGATTGCAGGCCGCCGCGCATGATTTTCTGGAACAGGTAGGTTTCTTCAGTCAGAGCTTGGCCGGAGCCATAATAGGCGACCGCCGCGCCGCCGCCGGATTTGTGGGCCTCGGCGAATTTGTCGGCGGCGATGTCGATGGCCTTTTCCCAGGAAATTTCCTGAAATTTGTCGGTCTTCTTCGCCCGATAGAGCGGCTTGGTCAGCCGGTCGGGATGGCGCATACATTTCCAGAAATTCATACCTTTCATACACAGATAGCCAAAGTTGGTGCGGGCTTCCGGCACGCCGCGCAGCGCGATGGGCTGGCCATTTTTCACCCCCAGTTCCAGGCGGCACCCGACGCCGCAGAGGCGGCAACTGCCGCGATGCCAACTCGCGCCCTGATCGGCGGCTTCGGCGTTCGACAAGACGAACGGCAATTGAATGCCGACGCAGGATGCGGCGGAAAGGGCGGCGGCTTTCTTGATGAACTCACGTCGTGACTGATTCATAGCTGTTCCTCCAGCATCATTTTTTCGCGGCGAAGGTATGGGGCGCGTGGCATTGCCAGCAGGCTTGGTTTTGTTGGCACTTGTTCATCTGGTCGGCGTGGCAGGCGGCGCAGGTGTCACGCGCAGGCGTCAGCGCGAAATTTTCGAACGCGCCGTGGCACTGGTAGCATTTGACCATGGCCAGACCGTGTTTCGAGTCGTACCACTCTTTTTCCACCGCTGGCGTCGCCTCTTTGTGGCATTCGGCGCAATCAATAAGCATTTCCTGGGCCGAAAGTTCCGGATGCGCCGCCGCCGCTTTGACCTCTTTTTTCGCCGCCGCGCCACTTCCGACACCCAGGGCCAGGCCGCAAAACACGAGGCCGGCGCCAAGCGCGATGACGATGTTCAGCCATGTTGCTGTTTTCACGTTTTTCCTCCTTTCGGGAAAAAGGGTATGTGAGCGCGGATTGAAGAAATCCGCGTTGGACGCTTGTCGGATATGACGGTGGTGAAGCGCGGCAATGGAAATTTATCAGTCATAGTGTCCTTTCCATTGGACAATTTCACAGGTTTTTTTCATGTTCTCCCTGGATTCCTGTTCCCATGCCGCCCAACTGCATTGGATTTTCATCATTCAGCGACGTTTCCCACTTCATGAAGCGTTTTGGTCACTGTCTGGCCGCTATCGAGTTGTGCAATGGACCGGCCGAGCGCGGCCAGGTTCCTTTCGCTGGAAAATGGATCGCCCGTCGGTTTGAAGGGGATGCCGTTTTCCCGCGCCATGTTCATTCCTCTTATTTGGAATGTTCAGCATTCTTTGTATGATACGCATTGCCGCGCCGGGCCGCGACCGGCGTCGTTTTCGATGCCGATATGCGTCCGTATTGCGCGAATCGTAGCCTTCAATAGTTCCGTCAAGTATAGCAAAAGGCCATGAACCAATACAACGAAGCCCATCTTTTTGTCGCCGCCACCCGCATTCTGCGGCATCAGAACAACAGTCCACCCGCCGTCGAAGCGGTGTGCCGTCTGCTCGATATTTCGGACGAAGCCGGGCACGCTCTGTGCCGCAAACTGCGAAATCTGGGGATTATCGAGACCGTCGCCGACCCTTTTGTCGTCAAAGTGGCGGTGGCCAACCATCTGGCGCTGGAAAATCTGCCCCGCGAGGAAGAGGCCAAAGATGCGCTGGCCAAAGAGCTTGAGCGATTTCAGGCCGCGAAAAAGGCTGGAGAACGGCAAATCGCCGACCTCCAGGCGGAAATCGAACGCAAACAGCGGGAGAAACTGGCCGGTATCGAGGCGATGTTCAAAAAAGAAATGGAACGGCGCGGACAAGGCTGAAGGGCGCGCTAGGCGGCCCGTTTCAGAAATAAATCTTCTTCACCTCCGCCGATTGGTCCACTCTGTCACCCGCGAGGCGGGCGGTGGCGACGGCCTTGGCGGTTTTGATCATGTCGTTGACGCCGATGCCGTTCCAGCCGAAGCCGCAGACGAAGAGTCCGGGGTTTTCCGCCGTCAGGCGACCACGCCAGGCCAGAAGCGCATTCGCGCCCGCCTCCAGTTGCGGGATGCCAGCCAAAGGACGCAGCGTTTCGGCGTAAACCGGTTCACCGCGAAGTCCGAGGGTTTCCCGAATATCGGCCAGCGCCCGGCCAAGATCGCCATCATCCTGGTAGCGCTCCGGATGCCGCCTGCCGCCGACCAGGGTTTCGCAGAGGATTTGCCCGCTGGCGGCGCGCCCGGCAAACATGTTTGATGAAAACAAACTGCCCAGGGCGTAGCGGCCCGCCGCCTCTGGCGCCAGATAGCCGAAGCCCGGCGGTAAAGTCTGGCCGGAAAAAGCCGTGACTATGTTTTTAATGAAGGCTTCCGGCACGGCCTCGACCGGCGTCGCGGCATAGGCGCGCAGCAGCCGCAAGGCCGCGTTCACCGGCAGGGCGACGACCAAAGCGGCGGCCCGCAGGTCGCCGCGCTCGCTACGCGCCCGCCACAGGCCGTCTTCGCGACCGATGGCCGTAACCGGGTAATCACAGCGGAATTGGTTCGCCGTGAATTCCTCGGCCAGACGCTGAGGCAAACGTTCCATGCCGTCAGGAAAGCTGGTCATGGCTGGCATGGCGACAGGTTTTTTCGCCTGCGTCCGACCGGATTTCCTGGCTCGCATCATTTTGATGAGGCCGCGCAAAACCGAGCCATGTTCTGTTTCCAGCGCCCGCAGTCCTGGCATCACCGCTGCAAGGAGTAACTGTTGATAATCGCCGGCCCAGGTTCCCGTGAACACCGCGTCGGCGTAGGGAAGCAACTCGCGGCCAAAGCGCCGCCCGACCCATTCAGCCACCGTCGCGTCATCCGCTAGTGGCTTTTGCCACAATTCCGCGAGGACGCGCAACTTGGCTGGCCAGGAGATGAGCGGCGCCACGATGATTTTGCCAGGGCTTTGCGGAATCAGGTTTAAGCGACCATGCAGATAAACGTAGCGGACATGCTGGGCCAGCGGCGCGGTGACGGTTTCGCGGTCAAGTTCTAAATCTCTCAGCATTTTCTGGCTTTCCGGGCAGTTATCAAGAAAGCCGTGCGGCCCTTGCTCGCTCAGGTACGCGCCGTTGCGATGGCTTTTAATGACGCCGCCGGGGCGCGACGCCGCTTCGAGAATCGCAAAGCTGTGGCCGGGCCGCGCTTGTTTCAGAAAATGACCGACGGATAAGCCGGACAAACCGCCGCCGATAATCAGGGTGTCGTATATCTGATCCATAAGATGGTCGCGCCGAGTGTTGGAACACGAAAAATCATCGCACAAAAAACGGGACGGCCAAACAACAAGGCCGTCCCGGCATCGAACCGCGTCGTGTCACGCGGCGCTTACTTGTCGGAATATGAGGTCTTATTGCTCATGCCTTGGCGGCTTGCGGGATTCAGCAAACCTTTTTCAATCGCTTCCTTCTCCCACTCTTTGGCCAGGCCGCTGCGGAATTGCTGTTTGGCGGCGATGTCTTTGGCCAAATCGAGCTTAATCAGGGCCAGGGCCTTTTCTTTGGTCGAAAAATCCGGCGCTTCATAACCGACGACCCCGTGTTTGGCCAGCACGGCGGCGATTTTTATCCGCGCTTCCTGACCCAACTGGTTGGCCGAGGCCAGAAGTCGCAGGGTTTCCTCCGGCGCGTGGAAGAAGCTGCCATGCGTGGCGATGGAGTAATCCCAACGCCATTGTCCGTGGCGAATATCCTGCAAAGCCGCCTTCATTTCGTCAGGCGAAGCGCCGGATTCCCAGGCTTTCGCCGCTTCCAGATGGGCCTTGGCCAAGGTATCCATGGCGACTTTCTGCAACTCTTCCTTGCGCTCAAGCTTCATAGCCACAGTCTTTTTGAATTCGGCTTCCGTTTCCTGATGACAGGTTAGGCAGGTATTCGCGACATTATCAAGCGGGCTGCCAATGGTGTGGTTGGTATATTTCACCGCTCCTTCTTGCTGGTAGGGCATGTGGCAGTCGGCGCAGGAAAGACCGCGGCGGGCGTGGATGCCGGTGGTGAACAGCTCGTAATCGGGATGCTGCGCCTTGATGATCGGCGTTTTGCTGAGGGTGTTGGTGAAATCGCTGAACTCGATGCCGTCGTAATAGGCTTCGATATCCTCGCCTTTAAAGCCGTTTTTCCATGGGAAAGTAACGGTGTTGGTGATTTTTTCCTGGCCGTCGGCGCCAGTTTCCTTGGTCATTTTGAAATAGTATTCGGAATGACACTGGGCGCAGACCAACGAGCGCATATCCTGATGCGAGACATTGGCCGCTTGCACGCCCATGGCTTCCAGGCCGCGCGTCAGATAGGGCCGCGACAGGGTCAAAGCGGCGGTTTTCGAATCATGGCAATCGGCGCAACCGATGGGATTGACGATTTCGCTGCCCAAACGCGCCCATTTGCCGGTGAAGAATTCCTTTTCGCCCTTCTCGGTGATCACGCGGGCGACATCGGGTGATTTACAGCTCCAACAGGCGGTCGGCTGCGGCCCGGTGACCGGGCTGACCGGCGCGCCGGTGCGCAGGGTGTTGGTGACATCCTGCACCGAATAAAAATGCCCCCTCGGCGCATTGTAATCTTTGGCGAAACCGTAACCGGCCCACAGAATGACCAGCTGTGGTTTGGCTTTGAGCAGGTCGTCGATCTTGTCGCTTTTTTCCGTCATCTTCCATGAGTCGTACTCGCGGGGAAAATAACGCGCCCACTCCTCGTTTCGCGCCTCGACACCGTTTTCTTTCACCACCGGGCTTTGGTTGATGGCTTTGCGTTCTTCCTCTTTGCCGTTGATCGAACCAGCGAGAAGGCCCATTGCCACAATGGCCGTAAGCGAAATCCCCAGAACAGCGTACGATTTCTTCATGTGTTCCTCCGTTCGATAAGATAAATAAACTGCCCGCCGCATCAGCATAAGGCATGTTCACGCCAAAAGAAAATCATCAACGTTTTGCGATTATACACTGACCAACTCGATTTCGGCATCCGCAAAATATCAGACCATCATTTGCCAGCCTAAATTGATGATGAAGCGACAATGATGCAATAACGCCGGAAACGAAGAGATAAATAAAAACGTCAGGCAGTGTTAGCGCTTGCGCAAGCGCGCCGCGAAAAATCCATCAAGATTTTGTGAGGGCAGCGCTTGAAAAAAGCCGTCCGCTGTCAGGAAGGCGCTGGCCGCCTCCGGCAGAAAAGGGCGGCAATCTTCCGGAATCATATCGGGATGTTCAGCGAGAAAATCGCCGATGACCTGGCCATTTTCCTCATCTTCCAACGAGCAGGTGGCATACAGCAGGACGCCGCCGGGGGCCAGTAGCGTGGCGGCGCAGTTGAGAAGCGCCAGTTGTTTGTCGTGGAAGCGCGGCAGTTCGGCCACATGACGACTCCAGCGAATTTCCGGACGCCGCCCACAGACGCCGCTGCCGGAGCAGGGGGCATCGAGAAAAATTCCGTGGAAAAGGGGCGGCTGCGTCGCGGCGTAAGCGGCCAACGTGTCCGTGAAGAGTTCCGCCGCACAGTCAAGACGGCGGCGGTTTTCGGCGAATAAGCGTCCGCGTTCGGCGTCTGGCTCGACAGCGATGATTGCGGCTTTTGGAAAAAGCTGGGCAATGGTCGCGGTTTTGCCGCCGAGACCGGCGCAGGCGTCGAGGATGGCGATTTTCTCATCACTTTTGCCTAGCAACAAACAGGCCAGTTGCGCCGCTTCATCCTGGACGTGGAAGAAACCTTCGGTGAAGCCCGGCAAAGCGCTGATTGCCCCCTGATAATCGGGCAGAATCAAGGCGTCCGGCGCGTATGCGCCAGGCCGGGCGGTAATGCCGTTGGCGGCCAGCATGGTTTGCCATTCGGCCTGGGAACGGCGGCGAATGTTGACACGCGCCGTCAAGGGTGGCTGGCCGTTATTGGCGGCGCAGAGACGGCGCATCTCCGCCTGCCCGAAGCGCTCCTGCCAACGATTTATCAGCCAATCCGGGTGATTCAGAAAACCATCCGCTCTGGGCAAGTCGTCTTTTTGTCGAATCGCGCCGCGCAGGCTGCCATTCAAAACGCCTGTCAGATGCGGCGGCAGGCCAAGCTGTTTGGCTGCTTCCACCGTTTCATTGACTGCCGCTGAGGTCGGGATACGGCTGAGGAAAAAGAGTTGGTACAAACCGGCGGCCAGCGCTTCGCGCAGCGTCGCGTCAAGTTTATGCAAGGGATGGTGGCACAGCCGGACGATGAGCGCTTCGAGAAATTGCCGCTGCCGCAAGACGCCATAGACAATATTCATTGCCAGGCGACGGTCGAGGGCGCTGAGTTTATCGGCGAAAAAATCACGAATTGGCGCGGGTGAATGCCAGAATCGCCGTAATGTGGCGATGGCGGCGGCGCGGGGGCTGCAAGGCTGGGGCATGGAACGATGCAACCGTTTCATGGGTGATGTCACAAAATGGTTGAGGCGCATAATTTTCTATCGAAGAAGAAAGTGTTTATAAATGTTCCTAAGCCGGACCCCAGAGTCAAGACAGAAAAGCAGTTAGTTTAAGTTGCACATTCAACTTCTTTTGCAGCGGGTCGGCGCTGCCCCGGTTTTGCTTGTGGTTTGGTTGTTGCTTTTGC
>JAITSS010000068.1 GCA_031287565.1 Desulfobulbaceae bacterium | reverse complement strand
GCAAAAGCAACAACCAAACCACAAGCAAAACCGGGGCAGCGCCGACCCGCTGCAAAAGAAGTTGAATGTGCAACTTAAACTAACTGCTTTTCTGTCTTGACTCTGGGGTCCGGCTTAGGGGGGGGGGGCTTATATCATGGGAAAACATGCTCATCTCGTCACGTGAAAATTGTGGTTATTGCCCAACAAACAGCATTCCCGGTTCCAATCGGCGTGGGGGTTTTTTGCCGAAATGCTCGTAAGCCAGGGTGGTGGCGACGCGGCCCCTGGGCGTGCGCTTGATTAAGCCGCCCTGGATGAGAAACGGTTCGTAGACATCCTCCAGGGTGTTTTTTTCCTCGCAGACCACGGCGGCCAGGGTGTCGAGGCCGACCGGGCCGCCCTGAAATTTGTCGATGATGGTTAAAAGGATGCGGCGGTCGATTTCATCGAGGCCGGAGCGATCAACGCCCAACATCATCAAGGCGGCATCGGCGACCTCGGCATCGACGACTTGATGGCCGCCGACCTCGGCGAAATCCCGAACGCGGCGCAGCAGGCGATTGGCGATGCGCGGCGTGCCGCGAGAACGTCGGCCCATTTCCAGCGCCCCGGAATCGTTGATGGCCAAACCAAGAATCACCGCCGAGCGCTTGATAATCGCCACCAATTCCTGCGGGCTGTAAAAATCCAAGTGCAGCGCCAGACCGAAGCGGTCGCGCAAGGGTGGCGTCAGCAGACCGGTGCGGGTGGTCGCGCCGACCAGGGTAAAACGCGGCAAATCCATTTTGACCGAACGCGCCCCCGGCCCCTGGCCAATAATCAGGTCAAGTTGAAAATCCTCCATCGCCGGGTAGAGCACTTCTTCAACCACATGGCTGAGACGGTGGATTTCGTCGATGAAGAGGACATCGCCCTCTTGCAGGCTGGTGAGAATCGCCGCCAGATCGCCCTGCTTCTCAATGACCGGGCCGGACGTCACTTTGATGTTCACACCCATTTCCACCGCGATGATGTGTGACAGCGTGGTTTTGCCCAGACCGGGAAAACCGTGGAACAGCACATGGTCGAGCGGTTCGCGGCGCTGCAAGGCCGCCTGAATGCCGACGCCGAGGATTTTCCGCACCTGTTCCTGACCGATATAATCAACAAGACGGCGCGGTCGCAGCGACGGTTCGGCGAACTGGTCCGGCGATTGCGGCTCCGGACTGAGCACGCGGCTTTGCAGGTCTTCTTCGATATTCACGCCAGAACCTTCAGGGATTCCCGGATGATTTCCTCAAAGGTCAGGGCGGCGAATGCCTCGTCGCCAAGCCGGAGCCGCGCCTTGCCCAGAGCCTCTCGCGCCACCGGATCGGCGTAGCCAAGATTTACCAGAGCCGACAGGGCATCCATGGCGACGCTCGTCGATGGCCTGGCGGAGAAGGCGGCCTCCCGGCGCGGCGCAATCGCGGCGGATGCGGAAGAAAATATTTTACCTTTTAATTCAACACAGATCCGTTCAGCGGTCCGTTTGCCGATGCCCGGCAACGAGGTTAAGCGTTTCACATCGCCCTGGGCAATGGCCTGGCTCAAATCATCGAGCCGCATCCCAGATAAGGCCGCCAGGGCCAGTTTCGGGCCGACACCCGACACGGTTTTCAGGGCCAGAAACATCTCTTTTTCCGCCTCTTGCAAAAAACCGAACAGGACGATGGCGTCTTCGCGCACCTGGGTGTGGATATGCAGAAAGGCGACCTCGCCGCGCTCCGGCAGGCGGGCAATGGCGTCGGCGGCCAGAAACACCTCGTAGCCGACGCCGCCGACATCCAACACCACCCGGTCAGAGCGCGTCGATTGCACCAGGCCAGTCAGAGAAGCGATCATGCGAGCACCCCAAAATCACATTGATTGGCGTGGCAAATGGCCACCGCCAAACCGTCGGCGGCATCCGAACTGGGGCAAGCGTTTAAGCCCAAAAGCGCCCGCACCATATGTTGCACCTGCTGCTTTTCGGCCTGACCATAACCAGTCACCGCCCGTTTGATGGTTTTGGCGTTATATTCGTGGACGGCCAGGCCATTTTGCGTCGCCGCCACCACCGCCGCGCCGCGGGCGTGTCCAAGTTTTAAAGCCGAACGCGGATTTTCCGCGAGGAAGACTTCCTCAATGGCGACCACATCCGGCTGATGAATCTGAATCACTTCGTTGATGCCGGAAAAAATAGCGTCCAGCCGCGCCACGAAAGTTTCCTGGTCGGTGACGCGAATCACGCCGCAGGCGACAAAGGATAAACGCCCCGGCGCGGCGTCAATGACGCCGTAACCGGTGACGCGGGAACCGGGGTCTATGCCTAAAATGCGTCGCAAAGGAGAAATGAACAGGCCAAGAGCTAGGAAATCCGCTCGATTAAGGCATCGTCAATATCAAAATTGGCGTAGACGTTCTGCACGTCGTCGTGGTCTTCCAGGCTGTCCATCAGCTTCATCAGCGAGCGAGCGATGTTTTCTTCCGTCACTTCGACGGTGTTTTGCGGGATCATCGCGACCGAGGCGTCCAGGATGGTCAGTTTGGCGTTTTCCAGGGCTTCGCGCACATTTTCAAAGGAATCCGGCGTGGTCAACACCTGAAAGCTTTCATCATCTTCAATCACGTCGTCGGCGCCAGCCTCAAGGGCCATATCCATCAGGACTTCTTCAGTGACGCCCTTTTTCTCAATCTGAATCTGGCCCTTTTTCTCAAACATCCAGGCGACGCAGCCGCTTTCACCTAAGTTGCCGTTATTTTTCGCGAAAAAATGGCGAACATCGGCAACGGTGCGGTTGCGGTTATCGGTCATGCACTCGACCAGAACCGCGACGCCACCCGGCCCGTAGCCCTCATAGAGAATTTCTTCGTACAGCTCGCCAGCTATCTCGCCGGTGCCCTTTTTAATGGCGCGGGAGATGTTGTCTTTCGGCATGTTTTCGGCTTTGGCCGCAGCCACCGCCGCTCTGAGACGCGGATTGCCGTCAATGTCGCCGCCGCCTAAACGCGCCGCCATGATGATTTCTTTAATCAAGCGTGTGAAAACACGCCCTTTTTTGGCGTCAACCGCCCCTTTACGGCGTTTGATGTTCGCCCATTTTGAATGTCCGGACATAAAATTCCCTTATTGTTTATACTTATAGTGGTCGTCACGTATCGCCGAAGAAACGATACATGTTCAGAGCGCGGCATCCGGCGGCGCGTCGTCGTCTAAGGCGATGATTTCGCCGCCGCGATAGCCCATGGCGAGGATAAACACTTCCCGGCTCTCAACCCGCGAACTGCGCGGCTTCAGCACTTTAACGAGGGCGAATGCCCGGCGCAACTCTTGCACGAGCGCCGGAACATCCTCACCCTGAAAGACCTTGGTCAGATAATTGCCCTGGGGCAGAAGCAGGGTTTCAGCCAGGCGCAGACTGGTTCGCACCAGGCGCAGGGATTGCTGCGCGTCGGTCCAGCGGTTGCCGGTGGTGCGCGGCGCTATATCGGAAAGGATAACCCGGAAAGCCGGGCGGATTTTTCTGACCGCGACCAGGAACTCCGGCTGGCGAATATCAAAGCACAGCCAGTGGATCGCGGCGCTGTCCAGCCGTGGCGCTTGTCGGCCCTGTTGCAGGTCAACACCGACCACCAGGCCGCTTTCGCCCACGGTTTCCCCGGCGAACAGCGACCAACTGCCGGGAAAACAGCCAATATCCAGCACCGAATCGCCCGGATGCAACAAGCGATATTTTTGCTGGACTTCCTCCAGCTTATAGACTGACCGCGCCGGATATTCGGCCTTCTTCGCCTTAACGGCGTAGTAATCCCTGACTTTACGCACACATCCACCTTTGGTTCAGCGGCGGGAACATGCTGGCGAGGGAAGGCCAACGCGACATGTCGAGAGAGGGACAAAGGGCGCGAGCGCGCATCATTCAGCCGCGCTCGTTCTGGCGCAGCAAGCGCCACTTCTTCAGCACTTTAACCACATACTGCCGCGTTTCCTGATAATTGGGCACGCCGCCAGCCCGCAGCACCGCGCCCGGCCCGGCGTTATAAGCGGCCAGAGACAGCGTGAGATTTTCATCGAAGGTATCGAGCAACGAGCGGAGATAGCGGCTACCGCCAGCGATATTTTCGTGCGGATCGAAGGGATTGCGCACGCGCAGTTCACGGGCGGTATCAGGCATCAACTGCATCAGACCCTGGGCGCCGCGCCGTGAAACCGCCCGCGCATTGAAGGCCGATTCAGTCAGGATAATCGCCTTGATCAGAAGCGGATCCAGACCGTAGCGCCCGGCCGCCCAATTGATTGAGCGGTCGAAGGTGTTGGTATCGGGGCCGATAAAGCGATCAAAACGGTCATAGCGATCATAACGGTCGCCATAGCGAAAGCTGGCGCTCGCGGTCATCCGGGCGCTGCCCAAAGAGACTGAGCGGCAGGTGCGGTCGCTCGGCGCATTGCTGAAATACTTGCCGCCTTTTCGGTCACGACATTGATACATATCCGCCCAGGCCGGGGCGGCGCTCACCCAAGAAGCAAGCAAAACGACCAGAGCCAGGACAGCCAAAGGTGTTCCATCACAGCGCATACGCTTTCCTCATACCCTATGTGAATTATTTCGCGCGCTTCTCCCAATCAGCCAGAAATTGAGTCATGCCAGAATCGGTCAGCGGATGCCGCGCCAGTTGTTCAATGACTTTGTACGGAATCGTCGCGATGTCGGCGCCAATCAATGCCGCATCAAGAACATGCTGGGGACTGCGGACGCTGGCGACGATGATTTCGGTCTGATAACCGTAGTTGTCGAAGATCGTGACAATTTCCTCAACCATATCCATGCCTTTAACGCCGGTATCATCCAAGCGCCCGACAAAGGGGCTGACAAACGTCGCGCCCGCCTTGGCGGCCAACATCGCCTGCATCGCCGAAAAGACCAAGGTGACGTTGGTTTTGATGCCCTCAGCGGCCAAGCGGCTGGTGGCCCGCAGACCATCGGTGGTCATCGGCACCTTGATGACAATATTATCGGCCAATTTCGCCAGCTCCACGCCCTCTTTCACCATGCCATCGGCATCAAGCGCGATCACTTCCGCGCTGACCGGGCTGGAAACCACCTGACAAATATCACGGAGAATATCGAGAAATGGCCGCTGTTCTTTGGCCACCAGCGACGGATTGGTGGTAACGCCATCCACCATGCCGAAGGCCTGACCTTTTTTGATTTCATCAATGTTGGCGGTATCAATAAAAAATTTCATGGCATTCCTGTTGATTCCTGAAAAAATGGATGAGCCGAGCGGACAATTGACGGCCCGACAATAAAAAAAACGAACGAATTCAGTATATAGGCAAGAAGGCGAAATGTTAAGGGCAAGCCACCCGGCCACAGCCTGGTTCCGGCGGCGGCCATGAATCAACATAAATTTTCTGGCGCTCGCCCGCTGGCAGGGCCTTTTGCCGCCGCCGCAAATCAGAAAGCAAGGCCAACACCGGGCAATGCTCTTCGCAATCAACAAAATCGGCGGCGATTTCCGCCATCGGCGCCAACACGAAGAGGCGCTGGCGACGGGCCGGATGCGGCAACGACAAACGGGCCGATTCCAAAGCCAGACCGTCATAGTAAAGCAAATCCAGGTCGAGCGGTCGATCCTGATAGCCGCGCTGTTCCGGGTCGCGTTTGCGACCCATGACCGCTTCAATCGCCAGCAAATGCCGGAGCAGCCACAACGGCGACATATCGGTGCGGATTTCGCCGACGGCGTTGGTGAACCAATTCGCGCTCGCCATATCGACCGGGGCGCTGCGATACGGGCTGGAAAGGCGGATCAGCGAGACGCCCGGCGCGGCTCCTAAAAAATCCCAGGCTGAAAGCAACTGCCGCATCCCGTCACCGACATTGGAACCCAGGCCGATGAAAATCCGCAGGTCGCGTTCCGCCACTCAGAAATCCCCCAGCCCCAGCACATCAAACATGCTGTACAAGCCGTTTTCCCGCCCGGCCAGCCAAGCGGCGGCCACTACCGCGCCCTGGGCGAAATGGTCGCGGCTGTGCGCCCGATGGCTCAATTCGATGCGCTCGCCCGGCCCGGCGAAATAGACCGTGTGCTCCCCAACAATATCGGCGGCGCGAATGCTCTGGATGCCGATTTCTCCTGGTTTTCTTGGGCCGATGATGCCCTCGCGGCTGAAGACGCCGCATTCCGACAAATGCCTACCCACACCTTCGGCGGCCAGCTCGCCCAGCCGGATGGCGGTGCCGCTTGGCGCATCTTTTTTTTGCTTATGATGCGCTTCAATGATTTCAATGTCGAAACCATCGCCCAAAACGGCGGCGGTTTTTTTCACCAGCTTAAAAAGAACGTTGACGCAGATCGACATATTCGGCGCGTGGACACAGGGAAAATTCCGCGCTAATTCCGCCAGCTCCGCCTTTTCTTCCGCCGTAAGGCCGGTCGTGCCGATAACCATCGCCGCGCCGCGCCGCGCCGCGAGCCTGGCAAATTCAAGACTTGCTGTGTGGAAGGTGAAATCGACAATCACATCGCCCTGGTCGATGACCGCCTCCAGGCTCTCGGCCACCGCGACGCCGTTTTTTTCGCCGTACACGATTTCGCCGATGTCGCGACCAATCGCCGGATGTCCCGGCGCTTCAAAGGCGGCGGCGTAACACAGACCCGTCCGCCGCTTCAGCATCATGCCGACCCTTTGCCCCATCCGCCCGGTCGCCCCGGCCACGATGACTTTAACCATCTTCTCGTTATTCCAGATAAAAATTGCATCAAAGCGCGTCGCAATCCAGCCACAACCGACGCGCGGCCTTCTCTTTTTTCAGATGATTCCCAAGCCTCGCATGGCTTCTGTCAGTCTGCCATAGGTCGGATTGTCTTCGGTCAGACGATCCATCGGCAGGCGCGGCATATCGTTTTGTATGATGCCACGCAAACGCGCGCCCATTTTCACGGGGGCCGGACTGGGGTAATCAAACATACATTTCATCAAGGGATGGAGACGGTAATGCAGTTCGTTCGCCCGGCTCAATTTACCGTTTAGGGCGGATTCCAGCAACTGGGCGGTGCGACCGGGAACGATATTCGACACCACGGAAATCAGCCCCTTGGCCCCAATGCAAACGCTGGGCAAAGCCGTGAAATCATCACCCGACAGGACGATGAAATCCGATGGACACAGGCGAATCAAATCGCTTATCCGCGCCAGATTGCCCGCCGCCTCTTTGATGCCGATGATGTTTGGTATTTCGGCCAGCCGGGCCACCGTTTCCGGGGCGATGTCGGCGACAGTGCGGCCAGGGACGTTGTAAATAAACATTGGAATATCAACTTGTTCAGCGATTTTCCGAAAATGCTGATAGATCCCTTCCTGGCTAGGCTTATTGTAGTAGGGCACCACCGAAAGCGTGGCGTCGGCGCCGCTTTTTTTCGCGCTTTCGCTGAATTCGATGGCCTCACTGGTCGAGTTAGCGCCGGTTCCGGCGATCACCGGCACCCGCCCGGCGGCGGTCGCCACCGCCAAATCGATGACCCGTTTATGCTCATCAAAACTGAGCGTCGCCGTCTCGCCGGTGGTGCCGCAGGGCACCAGACCATGAATCCCTCGCTCAATCTGAAAGTTGATCAGGTCGATAAAACCCTGCTCATCAACCCGCCCGCAATCCTCGCCTGAAAATGGCGTGACAAGCGCCGTATAGGCACCATGAAAACGTTGCATAATCCCTCCTGAAAACAAAAAACAAAAAAACAGAAAACAGAAAATGTTTGCCGCCGCGCCGCTCCCTCCTGGAAAAGCAAATCATCAATGGCGGGCGATTGTACACCGGCCAGCGCGACTTCGGCATCTTCAATATTGCGCTCGCCACGTTCTGTGACGCTGGATTCCTCGGCGGCATCGGTCGCAACGTTCGTCCTGGCGGTCCGCCCGCGTCACATTCCCGGCGGCTTGTTAGCCCTGACCAGTATATTTTGCGCAAATTGGAATCAGGTTGCAGGCGTCCGCGCCGCCAGGGCTGAAAACAAAGACACAAAGAAACAAAAAAGGGCGCGGCCAAACGCCACGCCCTTCTTCATGCTTTTTTCATGCCCTTCGCGCGGGCCAGGATCGCGCTTTTTTCAAAAACCGGGGCGCGGCGCTACCGCCGTGATGTAATCGCCGATGATTTTACCCATGTCCTTCGGAATGGAATCGTCGTTGGAACCCATGGTCCAGGCAGCGGCAAAGGCGTTGTTATGGGTGGAAAAGTCCTTCTCGCGGATCACCTGCCGCGTATGACCGTCGGTCAAAGTCATTTTGACGTTGAGGTATGAGCTACCTGCGAAAGCGCCAGCCAAAGAACGGGCCACCTTGGAGGCAATCCGCATGTCGTCAATTTTCAAGCGGACAATCAGGGTATCGCGCTCTTTCTGGCTGGGAAGCTCATCGATCAATTTGACCCGGAAACGCTTCGACATTTCCAATCCGGCGATCAAACCAGTTCGGCAATCACCACTGGCATAGGGATAGTCTTTGACGAACTCGTCCGCGACTTCAACCGGCAGCACCAGTATTTTCTGGTAAATCGCATCCAATTTCGGATCAGAAACCTCCAACCCGCCTTCTTCGCTCGCCCGCCCGCCGCAGGAAGCCAGAAACAGGGCGCAAAGCAGCAACACGGCTTGATACAGCGGCTTCAATGTTGTTCCTCGTTCGTTCATCGTATCTCCAGTTGGGTGAAAGTGAATGGCGTTTTGCCTGGCAATAAATAGTTACACAAACATCTCGAAGCGGCGCCTTATCGGACGACGGCGCGGCTTTCAATCGCTTTAGCCAGCGTATGTTTATCAGCGTATTTAATGTCCATGCCCATCGGAATGCCGCAGGCCAGGCGGGTCAATTGAACCGGCGCGTCGGCCAGGCGATCGAGCAGATAGGAAGCGGTGGCCTCGCCAGGCACCGTCGAACTGGTGGCGATGAGGATTTCGTCAATCGCGCCGCTTTTCGCCCGCGCTTCCAGTTCCTTAATCTTTAATTCGTCAGGCCCGATGCCGTCAATCGGTGACAGCACGCCGTGCAGAATGTGATAACGCCCTTTGAAGCTGGCGGTTTTTTCGATGGCCAGAAGGTCGCCCGATTCTTCGACCACGCAGATCAAACCACTGTCGCGGCGCGGGTCGGCGCAGATGGCGCAGGGGTCTTCTTCGGAAAAGGCGAAGCAGTGTGAGCAGAGGCGAATTGACTGGTGCAACGCCTCGAGGGCCGCCGCCAACTCGGCCGCCTGCGCCCGCGGTCGTCGCAGGATGTTCAGGGCCAGCCGCGTGGCGGTTTTGTTGCCAATGCCGGGCAGACGCGACAATGCCTCAATCAGGCGCTCCAAGGCCGGGGGAAGGACGCGCATGATCAAAAAAGATTGCTCAGGCCAGGGATGGTCATACCGCCGGTGAGCCGCCGCATTTCCTGACTGTTTAATTCGTCCGCTTTGCGCAGGGCGTCGTTCATGGCCGCCACCAGCAAATCTTCCAGCATCTTCTTTTCGCTCGCGACCAGAAGCGCCGGTTCAATCTCGACCGACAGCGCCTGCCGCCGCCCGTTTATCGTCACCCGCGCCATGCCGCCGCCGGATTCGCCGGTGATGGTTTTCAGCGCCAGATCATCTTGAATTTTCGTCATCTTTTCGTGCATCTGCCGCGCTTGTTGCAAAAGATTGCCCATATCCATGTAAACGTCCAATCGTTTGGATTGCTTGAAAAAGACCAATTCAGTCCCGACGCGCCGCTCATTTGCCGACGGTCAGAACCACCGTGACCCCGGTCAGGTCGAGGCCGGTATTGTCGAGATAACCGATGGCGCCGGCGTTGTGGCGGATAAAATCCAAAAGCTCGTTTGGATTGTCGATCTCCGGCGGCGGCGCGCCTTTGCCGATGGCGCGGCGAACAATCCAGTACGAGATATAATCGTCATCGCTTTGTTTCAGCACATCGCGCATAAAGACGTCTCGGACGCTTGAACCGGATTTCAGATTGACCGGACGCACCGCCTCGCCGCCCACCCGCACCACTCGCCCGGTATAAATGCGATTCAAATCTTTGGCGTCAAAGCCACTCAGGCCGGGATGGCAGATCACCACCACGCTGGCCTGACACATAGTGGCGCAAAAAACGGCGCAGGCAACGACAAGCCATGGGAAGCTTCCCCATTTCCTCACCGACACGCGCCGTTTTGTCGCTTTGATATTCATCCATCGAACCTAACATGTAATACGCACAAATGAGCCAATCCCTCAGCCTCGCAATCACAAAGAGCCATATGGGTGAGGGGGGGGCATAACACATAAATAGATTCAAACCTCCCCGGTGGCTCCGCCGCCGAAACAGCGGATGAAATCGATTTCAGGTACGCAAAATCCTGCTAGCCGCTAAAACATGAAGCAATAGGCCAACGAATACACACTGACAATTTCATTCTCAATGAGTTCGTCAAACATCGCGGAGCGGTCGCCGACATGAGTAAACATGATTTCACCTTTTAGCTTTTGCTTGGGCGTAAAGGCGTAGGATGTCCCCAGCATCACCGATTGCTGGTCGTAGTAAGCAATTGAGGTGTACAGGTTATCAATATCGCTCTGGGTAAGGCCAGGAATTGGCATCGGCGTCGCGCCACGCACTTTATTGAGGGGATCGTCATCAAAGGAATACATCTGCGCATAGGTGACATAGGGCGTCCAATTACCGAATTTGCGTGCCACATTCAGATAGCCTGACAGATTTGGCGGCGCGATATCGGAGCCACCGGAATCAACGTAGGTCAATTCCATCGTCACCATGAACTCTTGCAAGGGGAAACGCAGGCCCAAAAACAACGTGTTGAAATTGGCGGTGTCTTCATAAGTGGCTGGAGAAAACGTATAGCGCCCGTCGCCCAGCGGCACGAAGTTCAATTTGTCGAGAAAGCCGGGCGCGTCCGGCTTCACCCGGTTGTAATGCCAGCCCAGACGCAGAGTTTTCTGGTCATAATCGGTGACGGTCAGAACCAGACCGCTGCCCCAGATGTCGGCCTCATAAAAAAACGGTTCATCGCTTCCCGCCCGGTAAGAACGGTAATCGCGGGTTTGAAAACCGCCGGAAACGTCGAGGGTGATTTCGTAATCGGTGGTGTTCCAGGTTTTGGCGACGGAAAGGCCGTCGAAGTCGTACAACTGCGAGACGGCATAGACTTCATTCGGCAGGCGCAGCATGTCATAGGAAACGCCGACATCCATATTCTGCTGATTGAGGAGACCGCCCAGGCTCATACGACCGGCGCGAATCAGCCAATCGTTTGATGGCCGATAGGAGACCAGCGTCCATTTCAGTTGGGGGGCCAGTTGGTCATCTTCATCAGTGGCGGCGGCCAGCATCACTTGAGCGGTGGCGCTCCATTTATCGTTAAATTTCACATCGACCTGGCCGCCGACCAGGGAATCGCGCAACAAGGTGCCGCCATCATCGATTTCCCGCTGATAATGGGCGTAGCTGTCGGAAATGACCGCGCCCAATGTGCCGAATCCGGAAATATCCCATTCAACTTCCGCCAGCGCCGGAGACGCCAGCAGACTGGCCGATAAGGCGAGAATCGCTGAATATCTCATGCTCTTGCCACAATATTTTCCGCTTATGCGCGTTGTTTTCCTGTTCATTTTTCTCCTCACCTTTTTCCGTCTCCAATGTTCCACATCAAGTGAAATCCTATGCCCCTCGTCAGGTTTTCCGGCGCGGGACCGAGAGAATTCTCTCATTCATGGACCGTCTTTCTTCTCGTCAGTCGTCTTATCCCGGCGGCGCTTTGGAGGGATAATTTCAAATTAGGCCACGGAATCGTTTTTTCCCGGCGGCGCCAGTTAAAACATAAAACTGTAAGCCAATGAATAAATCATCACATTTTCATGGCTGATTGGTTCATCGAACATCAGCGATTTTTCTCCAACATGTGTCAGCATAATCTCAGCTTTCAGCTTCTGCCGCACCGTCAGCGCATACGACAATCCCAGCATCACCGACTGCTGATCGTAATACGAAGACGTGCCGTAGAGGTCGTCAAGAATGGTCTGGCTGACACCAAGCTGTGGCACCGGCGTGGCGCCGCGCAGTTTTTCCAGGACGCCGCCCTGGTCGTCGGAATACACCATGGCCAAGGTCAGATAGGGAGTCCACTGACCGAACCGCCGCGACGCAGTGACATATCCAGCATACGCCGGTGGAAACACATCGATGTCTTCAGGCAAGCCGGCCATCGCCTCAAAGAAGAACATGTAGTCGCCCAGCGGAAAACGCAGCCCCAGAAACAAGGTATGCACCCTGATGGTATCGGTAAAAACGGATGCCCCCAAGGTATAGGCATCGTCGCCTATGGGCGTGAAGCCAAGCGAGCCGCCCATCAGCCGGTCCGTCTTCACCTGGTTATAGTTCCAACCGACGCGCAACATACTCTCGCCGTAATCGGTGACTGTCAGCACCATGCCGACCGCGAAGGCGTCGGCGCCATAAAAAATCGGCTGTTGACTGCCATAGCCATAGGTGCGGTAATCCCTGTCCTGAAAACCGGAATTGACATCAAGCGTAATCTCATAGTCAGTGGTATCCCAGGTCTTGGCCACCGACAGCCCATCAAAATCATAGAGTCTGGAAGCCGAATAGACCTCAGCCGGTAAACGGAGCATGTCATAAGAAACGCCAACATCCATGCTCTGTTGAAAGAGCAGACCGCCAAGGCTCATCCGGCCCAGACGGATCAGCCAGTCATTCGACGGACGGTAGGACAGGATGGTCCATTTCAGTTGCGGCTCGAACTGATCATCTTCGTCAAGCGCTTCCGCCAGCATCACCTGGCTGGTTGCGCTCCATTTATCGTTGATTTTAACATCAACCTGGAGCGCCGCCAGCGAATCGCGCAGCAATGTGCCATGATCATCAATATCTCTTTGATAATGGACATAGCTGTCGGAAATGACCGCGCCCAACGTGCCAAAGCCGGAAACGTCCCATTCCACCTCCGCCCAGGCCGGGCCAGTCAAAAGGCTGACGGCCAAGGCGGAAACTGCGGCGTTTTTCATCCTGCCGCCTGCGGTCCGTCCACGGGC
The DNA here is from genome assembly GCA_031287565.1 of Desulfobulbaceae bacterium. Taxonomy (GTDB): domain Bacteria; phylum Desulfobacterota; class Desulfobulbia; order Desulfobulbales; family Desulfocapsaceae; genus UBA8130. Next base: position 6,426 of record JAITSS010000068.1, on the reverse strand, counting down.
TTTTGACTCCAAATTCATGTTTTCCCCTTGCCTTCTTACCATGCGCGGAAATAGGGGCGCGGCGCGCCCTTCCAATCCGAACTGGTGGAAAAAAATCAGCGTTTCTCTCATCGACAAACCGGCCATCGGCGCAAGCAATACCCGGACGAGTGTCCGGGCGTCAACTGGAAAGGCGGGTATTTCGTGGCGCAGACGCCCGCCGCTTATTCGTCTTTCGTTTCCAGCAGCCGCAGGGCCTCATGGAAGTGGAAGCCGTCGATGGCCGCAGCCAGCTTTTTGCGCCGATCGGCGGCAAAGAGTCTGACCCAGCTTTTTTCATGCGCGCGCCAGAAATCCTGCGCCGCGATATCTGCGGCCGCCAGCAACTCGCGCAGCTCAGCCAATGGCGACGCAAGAGGTTCGGGTTCGGCGGCAGGCGACGCGACAGCGCTCATGACGCCCTCGTGTTCGACAGCGAAACGCCCATTCAAGGCGGCGAGAATCGGCGAAATATGCCAATTGAGTTCGACAATTAAAGGCGCAAGCGTCGGCGCATGACGCTCCGCCGCCGATTCAATGGCTTCGGCGATGTCGGCGACAACAGTCGCGCCGATGGTGCGCGACAAGCCCTTGACGGTATGAGCCGACATCAGCAATTCTTCAAAACGCCCGGCGGCAAGCGCCGCGCGCAGACGCGCGCCCAGGTTGGCATGGCTTTCGGCGAAACGTTGTAAGACATTGGCGTACAAAACGGTATTCCCGCCGCAGTGTTCAAGTCCCTTCGCCGTATCGACGCCGGGAAGCGCAAGTTCTTCCACCCCAGACGCGGCTGGGGTCGTCTTCGCGCTGGCAACGACCTGGCCGCCGCCCTCATCGCTTGCATCATTTTGATAGTAGGAGCCAAGCAACCGCAGCAATTCATCAATGCTGAAGGGTTTGGAAATATGGCCGTTCATGCCAAGCGCCAGGCAGCGCTCCTTTTCTTCGCGCATGGCGTGCGCGGTCATCGCCACCACCGGCAGACGGGCGAGGATCTGGTCGCCGCGAATATGGCCGATGGTTTCATAGCCATCCATGACCGGCATCTGAATATCCAGCAAAATCAGGTGGTAATGCGCGGGCGAACGTTTGGCCAGCATATCGAGGGCCTCACGGCCATTGCCAGCCACATCGACGACGACGCCATAGGGTTGCAGCATTTCAATGGCGATTTGCTGGTTGATCAGGTTGTCCTCGACCAACAACACGCGCATCCCCTTCAGCGCCACATCAGCCAACTCGCGCGGCGGCGACGCTTCATTGTCCAAACCTTTGAGCATACGAATGACCTGGCGCAGCTCGTTTGGCAAGACCGGTTTCGGCATATAGCGGCAGACACCCATTTCATTGCATATGGCGTTGATGCGCTCCAGGTCATAGCCGGAAACCACGGCCAGAAGCGGCTCGACCGGCATATTCATGTCGTGGATGGCGATGATCAATTCCTCGCCGTTCATCTCCGGCATGATCCAATCAATGAACACCACATCAAAGCGCTCGCCAGGCGCGGTGAGATGAGCCAGCGCCTCGGCGCCGGATTCGGCTTCAACGCAGTCCAAATCGAAGATGGTCAGAAGCTCACGCAAAACCGCCCGCGCCGTCGCCTGGTCATCGACAACCAAGGCGCGCAAACCGCGCCCCAAAGCGCCAGTCTCATCACGCTCATCGCGACCAGGCGCCCGTGTAAGCGGCAACGAACAGATAAAATCGGTGCCCTTGCCGAATTCGCTTCGCACTTCGCAATCGCCGCCCATCAGCCGCAACAAACGCCTGCTGATCGACAAACCAAGACCGGTACCGCCGTGCCGCCGCGTGGTCGAGCCGTCGGCCTGGGTGAATTCTTGAAACAGTTTTCGCACCTGCTCCGGCGTCATACCGATACCGGTATCGGAAATGGTCAGCGTCAGGTGGCAGATTTCCCCCTGCTGAACATTTTCGACCCGCACCAGAACCTGACCTTTTTCCGTGAATTTGACGGCATTCGACAAAAGATTGGTCAGAACCTGGCCAAGACGCAACGGATCGCCCCAAAACCAGCCGTCGGCGCCGATGAGCGTTCTGTCGCGAATATCCAAAAGCAACTCGATTTCCTTCTTCAGCGCCTGCTGGCGCAAAAGAGTCAGGCTGTTGTCGATAACGCCTTCTAGGCTGAACGGCACCCGTTCCAGATCAAGTTTTCCGGCCTCGATTTTGGAAAAGTCTAAAATATCGTTGATGATGCCGAGAAGCGACTGGGCCGCCCGTTGAATTTTGTCGGTGTAATCACGCTGCCGATCATCGACCTGGGTATTACTTAACAGATAGGTCATGCCGATGATGGCGTTCATCGGCGTTCTGATTTCGTGGCTCATGTTGGCTAAAAAGAGCGATTTAACCCGGCTCAGTTCCTCGGCGCGGGCGGTGGCCACCTTTAATTCGGCCTGGATTTTTTCACGTTGGGCAATGTCGCTCTCGATACTTTCAGCCATGAGGTTGAAGGTGCTTTCCAACGTGCGCAATTCGCTGCAACCGCGCTGATAATCGGAGCGAACGCTATAGTCGCCCTCGCCGAGTCGCAAGGCGGTGTGCGACAAATCCTGTATCGGCGACAGCACCATGCGCCGCAGAAACAGCAACGAGGCGATGACCAGCACGATGGTCAGGGCCAAAATGATATTTGAGACAATAATGCTCTGGGCGAGACGCCGCGACAGCGACAACACCTGGTCACGGGTACGCTCGTCAGTCATGCGGACAAATTCCTGGATGCCCTGCATCAACGCGCTTTCAAGTTTCAGATACTGCGGACTGTAGACCAGGCGGTGGGCGAAATCTTTCAAGGGCACGCCGTCTTCGGAAAAGCTGCCGGTGTCCGGGTCATACAAACCCTGGGTGGCCTGAAAGGCGATAATCTCCTGCTGCGCCAGGGTTTCCGCGCGCTTCAGGAGCATGTCCAGGGTTTTGAATTCTTCCGGAGTAAAACCGAACCGCTTCATGCGCTCGCGAACGGAAACGCCCCTTTCTCCCTCTGGCGACAGCGTTTGCGGGTCATATGGCCGCTCACCAGCCACCACCCGCGACCAGAAGGTGTCGTCATAGTCATAATCCGGCGGGGTCGGACGGATGCCGTCACGAATCTCTTGAATGGCGAAATAGTAGCGCAAAAAACGATTGTCGCCGGAGCTGGTATAAGCGCGCACCATCCACGAGCGGCTCTGGGCCTCGCGCTGAATTCTTTCGGTAAGCTGCAAGGATTCCTGACGATTTTCCTGGGCCAGAAGCGTGCGCTCGTGCAGGTGGCGCACGTAGAGCGACGACACGCCGTTGGCCAAAAGCGCCAAAAACACCACCGCGCAGAAAATCACCGCGACTTTGCGAAGCTCTATGCCCTCCCCCAACCGCACCCGCGCCTCCATCCGTGCTGACTCCATTTCGTCATTATCACTTCGTCAATCATGAAAAAGTCGCCATGCGCGCGCCACGCTGATGTTGCCAGGTGGTCATGATTGTCGCCGCATCGCATTCAACCCGGACAAATTCGGCATCCAATTCGGCCATCAGCGCCTCACTGTCATCCAACTGCCCCATCCGGGCCAGCATCTCCAATTCCTGGCACAAAGAAGCCATGGTCTTGGCGCCGATCATCCCGTTCGACGACTTCATGGCATGCGCCGCCTGTCGGGTCTTCTCGGCGTCATGCTCGGCAATGCCACGCCTGATGTTGGCCAGAAGACCAGGGCTGACGCGGCAAAACGTCACCATCAGCCGCAGAATTTTATCAGGATCGTCGCCAAACACCGCCAAAGCCGCCGGGTCAATCGCCGGGGGAATTTCGTCAATTGCTTGCATAAGAACACCTGCTTTATTCATACCGGAAAACGCGAATTGCCCAGATTCAAGGAATCCAATTCCCATGGCAACGGATTATTTTCGATATATCGACCAATATCTCGCAAATCATCTTCACTGCGGACGACATGTTCCGAGTAGTTCCTCTGCCAGAATTTTTCGCCGGGCCTGCCGCGTAATTCATTGATGCGTTTGGTCGTCGCGGATTTGAACGACCGGATAATGGTGGGCAACGAGCCAGGCACAGGCTTCCCGAATTGTTCCATTGTAGGGTCACGGCGCAATCTGGCAATCATACGGAAGCGCTGGTCATCTGCAAACGTTCCTCCAGCGCCGCGACAGTGATGGGGCGCGATAAGTAAAAGCCTTGCAACTCGTCGCACTGCATCTGCTCCAGCTCACTCATCTGGCGGGCGGTTTCGACCCCTTCGGCGATGACCTTCAGATCAAAGCATTTGGCGATATAGATAATCGCCTGCAACAATTCGCGGCCGTTGGTCGAGGCATCCATATTCTGGACAAAGGACTTGTCAATTTTCAGGGTGGTCAGCGGGAAGACCTGCAAATGCGACAGGGCCGAATAGCCGGTGCCGAAGTCGTCGATGGCCACCGAAATGCCGCGGTCTTTCAGGTCTTGCAGAATTTCCCTGGCTTCGTTGACATTTTCCATCATCACCCGCTCGGTCAGCTCGATTTCCAGGTACTCCGGGGCCAGGCCGGTTTCGGTGAGCAGGCGCAGAATATTGCGGCGCAGGATCGAAAAATCGATGTTGTTGCCGCTGATATTCACGGCCATGCGGCAACCGGCGAACATCCCGGCTTTGACCAATTTCGCCGCCTGTTTGCAGGCGTCCTCCAACACCAATTCGTTAATCAGATGAATGAGACCGCTCTCTTCGGCAAAGGGCAGAAATTCGGACGGCGGCACCAAACCACGCTCCGGGTCCTGCCAGCGCACCAAGGCTTCGCAGCCACTGAGCCGTCCATCCACCGTGGAAAATTGCGGTTGATAATGGAGAATCAATTCGTGATTTTCAATGGCCTGACGCAAACGGTTTGAGAGATGGAACCTGAGCCTGGCCTCTTCATTCATCGCGTGCTGATAAAACTGATAGTTGTTGCGACCGCGCCGCTTGGCCTCATACATGGCGGTATCGGCGTTTTTCAGAAGCGTGTCGATATCGTCGCCGTCGCTTGGATAGACGCTGATGCCAACCGAAGCGGTCAGCGTCACCAACTGATTTTCGATGCGCACCGGCTCGCACATGAGGCCGTTGATGCGCTCGGCCAAGTGCGCGATATGTTCGGTTGAAACCATGTCGGTGGCTAAAATAGTGAATTCGTCGCCGCCGACGCGGGAAATGAGGGACGGCGGCGCAAATTCGTCACCGGCCCGCGCGATGACATCGGAATGACGGAAGATCAGCTTCATCCGCTCGGCGACAGCGACCAGCGCCCGATCGCCCGCCGGGTGGCCGAGTGAATCGTTGATCCGTTTGAAATGGTCGAGGTCAACAAAAAAGACCGCCACCATGCGGCCATTGCGGCTGGCCAAAGGCCGCACCTTGTTCCAGTGTTCGCGAAATAACGACCGGTTGGCCAGTCCGGTGAGATTGTCGTAAAAAGCCAGATAGCGAATGCGATCCTCGGCCTGTTTCAGCTCGGTAATATCCTGAATAATGCCGACGGCCAGGCGCTGCCGCCGCGACTCTTCATAAATCACTTCGCCCTGATTCAGGACGATGCGGGTGTCGCCAGTCGCCAGTCGCACCGGATAATGGGTGGAAAACGGTCGGTCAGCGGCGCAGGCGTCTTCGATCTGGCGGCGGGCTTCATCGCGTTTATCGGCGTCGATGGCGGCGAAGAGCGCTTCATAATCGCAATCGGGCGTCAAACCCAACATGCGTGGCTCGGTGCAGGTAAGGCGAAACAAGCCGGTATCGAGATTTTTATCCCAATGGCCCAGGCGGGCGATTTTCTGGGCCGAAAACAGCCGTCTCTGCACCTCATGCAGTTCGCCAACCAATTGGCCGGAACGCAGCCAGTATTTGGCGCGGTAGCTTAAAATCAGCAGATTGATCGGTTTGCTGATGAAATCGGTGGCCCCAGCGTCGAAGGCGCGGTTGATGGTGTCAATGTCTTCCAGGCCGGTGATCATCACCAAAGGCGTGTGCAGACCGCCTGGGAGGGCGCGGATCGCGGCGCAGATTTCCATGCCGTCGGTGTCTGGCAGCACGACATCGAGCATGACCAGCTCCGGCAGATGCTCTTGGAAAAGCGCCAAAGCGCCCGCGCCGTCCTCAGCCTCGTATACGGCGTACCCGGCGTTTTCCAGCGTGAAACACACCTGCATCCGCACCGACGCGTCGTCATCGACCACCAGGATGCGGGCGGCGTTTTTCGCTTCCGGCGTTCGCGCTTGTTCTTGTTCAGTCATATATTCAAGCCGTTATTATGCGGGTGTCAAGTTCCGCCTGTTTATAGACCTGTTTAACAAACAGATCAGGCTGTTGCGCGTACCATGATTTGAGTGCATCGATGGGGGATTGGTAGCCGATGGCCCGTTGCGGGATGAAGTGA
>JAITSS010000005.1 GCA_031287565.1 Desulfobulbaceae bacterium | reverse complement strand
GTCACAATCGGAACCGGTTCCGTTCCCATCTCCGGGCATGGATTCCCGCTGGCGCGGGAATGACGGGGAAAGTGCGGGAATGCCTCATAACGTCATGCCCGCGTGTTGTCAGCGGGCATCCAGGGGCATCAAAAAAATACCGAAAAACGGGCAGTCTGGATTCCCGCTTGCGCGGCAATGACGGGGAAGAAAGTGCGGGAATGACAGAAGAAAGCGCGGTCTACAGCCGTCATGCCCGCGCAGGCGGGCATCCAGGCAGGATATGGCAAATGCGACAACATGGATTCCCGCTTTCGCGGCAATGACGGAAGAAAGCGCGGCAATGCCCCATAACGTCTCATACCCGCGTGTTTTCAGCGGGCATCCAGGGGCATCAAAAAAATACCGAAAAACGGGCAGTCTGGATTCCCGCTTGCGCGGGAATGACGGGGAAGAAAGTGCGGGGATGACGGAAGAAAGCGCGGTCTACAGCCGTCATGCCCGCGCAGGCGGGCATCCAGGCAGGATATTGCAAATGCGGCGGCATGGATTGCCGCTTGCACGGCAATGACAAAAGCCCAGAGATGGGAATGAATTTTCGCGGCGCGGCCATTGCAGCGGCCTTTGGTTGGTGTCAAAACGATTGCGCCAATGAGAGCAGAAAATAACGACTTGCATACTTGACGGCAGGAAACCGCGAAGACGGCTCGCGCCTGGACGGAACCAGCGCCCGGCCCGGAATTGACAGGCCGCGCCCTTTTTATTACCTTCGCCAACCCCATTTTACCGCCGCTGCCGCTCCACAAATGGCGGCAAATCAATCCACAAAATACCGTTGTCAAACTTCCCCGCGCCATGAGCATACTCATTCCACGTCGGCCAACCCTGGTCGTCTATCCCGGCACCTTCGATCCAATCACCAACGGCCATACCGACATTGTGCGCCGAGCGCTGCATCTTTTTGATAAAGTAATCGTCGCCATCGCCAAAAATCCGAACAAAACGCCGCTGTTTTCGCTGGAAGAACGCGAAGATATGATTCGCAAATGCTTCCTCGACGAATCCGAGCGGGTCGAGGTCGATACCACCTGCGGCCTATTGGTCGAATATGCGGCGGGACGCGGCGCGAGCGCGATTATCCGCGGCCTGCGGGCAGTCTCTGACTTTGACTATGAAATGCAGTTGGCCCTGGTCAACCGCAAAATCGACCGCGAAATTGACACGATTTTCCTCATGCCCGGCCTGCGCTGGATTTTCATCAGCTCAACCGTGGTGCGCGATGTCGCCCGACACGGCGGCGATGTCGGCGAGTTGGTGGCGCCGCACGTGCAAATCGCCCTGAAAAAGAAATTTGCCTGGACATAAAATGCCGTATAAATCGCTGTCGCGGCGTCTCCTGCTGGCGCTGGGCGGCATCACCCTGTTTGCGCTGGTCGCCCGTCTGGCTGGATTTCGTCCGCCGCGCCGCAAACGGTTTATCGAAGCGCCGACGCGAGCCATGCGGAACGGCGTGTTGGTACTGGCCGACTGCGTGCTTTTTGAGCGTGACGGCAGTTGTTGGGCCGTGTCGCGACGTTGCACACATCTCGGCTGCGTCGTCAACTACCACGAAATCGAAGACATTCTCGAATGCCCCTGCCACCAAAGCCGCTTCGCCACCGATGGCCAGGTGTTGCGCGGCCCGGCGACGCGGGCATTGCCACGTTATCAGGCCCGTAGGCAGGAAGAGCCGCCCGCCTATATCATCGCCGTGGATGACTGATCATGGCGTCTGAAAACAAAAACGAAAAAGGAAATACCTGGCTTAAAAATTCTCTTTTCCGCCTCCGCGCCCTGCCCTTTGGCGCAATGGCTCTGATCAGCCTGTATGTCTCGCTCGCTTCCGGCATCGTGGTCGCCTTACAATACCAAGCGGAAAACGCCTATCAATCTGTTGTGATGCTTGACCAACTCGCGCCCGGCGGCGCCTTCGCCCGTTCGCTGCATTTTTATTCGAGCCAGGTCTTTTTCCTCCTGCTGATTGGCCATTTCGTGGCGGTTTTCACACATATTCACGAGATGGATCGCGGCGAATATTGGCGACTGGCCGCCACCTTGCCGCTGTCGGTATTGCTCCTGTTCACCGGCTACGTGCTACGCGACGACCGTACCGGCGCCGCCGCCGGGCGCATCGCCGAATCCATCATCCTGACTATTCCATTTATCGGAAATTCCCTGGGCGATCTGTTCGTGGCCATCGCCACCCATGGACTCGGACGCATCTTTCTGCACCACATGGTGACGCTTGGCTTGATTTTGCTGTTGCTGGTCTGGCGGCATTTGCATCGTTATCGCGTGCAAAGCGGCGATTATCTGTGGCTGATCGGGGGCATGGCGCTGTTTTGCGCCGTGGTCGCGGCACCGCTCGACGCCACGTCGCCCAGCTCGCTTCTGATCAGCGGGCCGTGGTTCTTTCTGGGGATTCAGGAAGCGCTACGCTATGCGCCGACGTTTGTGGCCGGTATCGGTTTTCCCGCCGTTCTGCTTGCGGCGCTGGCCTGTCTGGCCGGAGCGCATCGTCGCGCCGCCTGCGCCTGCGCCTGCATCTGGCTGTGCGCCTACGCCCTGTTATCAATTATGGCGATATGGCGATAATGTTGCGGATGCGACCGACGAACACAGCTTGTCGCTCGTCCGCGTTCATCCGGGGCGGCTTCAGCGCGCGTTGATGCGGCCCATCGCGCCGTCAACCGAGATGGCGTAAGGATTGCCGCGACGCAACGCCGCCGGGAGAGAGCCACGGGCCTGACGCGCTTCGGTCATCGAGGGATAATCGCCGTAAAACAGGGTCACCCGGCCTGAACCAGCCGGAACGATGGTCAGGCGTCCGGCGTGTTGGGCCGGAAGTGAGGAAACCAGCGTCTGCGCATCTTTGGCGCTGGTGGTCAGAATTTGCACCGTGTATTTGCCGTTATTTTTGCCGCCCACCCAGCGTTGACCCGCCGACAGACCGGCGTTGTAGACGCGGTCGGCGCTCTCCGGTTTTTCGACTTTGGCCGCCTTGCTCGCCTGCTCGGTTTTGGCGACCGGCGTTTCACCGCGTTTTTCCTTTTCCTTTTTCGGCGGCGCTGGCGCTGGAGCCGTGACTTGCTGTTCTTTCGGCGCGGCGACAGTTTTCATGGGCGCGGCCTGGTCACGTGGGGCGACCTTTACGGTTTTAATCCGCTCCGACTCAAGTTTGGCGATGACCGGCTGCGGTTTGATCTTTTCGACCACCACGGCGCGGGCGATGCGAATCGGCCTGACCGGCTCCGGTGGCGCTGGCGGTGGCGGTGGCGGTTCAATTTCCTTCTTGAATTTATCAGCGGTGATTTTCACCACCTCCGGCGGCGCTTCCGGTTCCGGCCTTGGTTTTGTTACCAACCGCTCCGCTGGCTCCGGCGGCGCGGTCGGCATAGGAATCTCGACAACGGTGCTGGGAATCGGTCCGTGTGGCGGCTCAGTCAGTGTCGTCGCTTCGTTTGTCCCGTCGAGTTGCGCCACGTTTTCCGTGGCCTCGTCGTTGGCCTCGGTTTGCGGCGCGGGCGCCTGCTCTGATTGCTCTTTTTGTGGCTCTGGTATCGCGGTGACAACCGGTGTGTTTTCGCGCCTCTGGTCTCCTTGCGGAAATTGCCAAAGTCCCTGCCACAAGGCCGTCGCGACCCCGGCAACCAGCGCCAAGGCGGCGCACGAGATGACCGTTCTTTTCAGAAAACGTGAGGGCGGCGCGGTGGTTTTCGGCGTTCGCGGCAACCTGGCCCGCCGCGCGGTCTGCGAAACGCCGCCGACTCCGCCGCGACTGGCGGTGCCGATATGGGTAAAGCCATGAAGAATCGCCGCACACGCCTGGCCAATAAATCGACCCAAGCCGACAAATCCAGCGCCAAGACCACGAAATATAGTCGCCAAGCCATGAAGAATCGCCGTCAGTGCCTGGCCAATCAATCGACCGAAACCGGCAAATCCAGCGCCGAGACCGCGAAATACCGCCGCCAAGCCATGAAGAATCGCCGCACACGCCTGGCCAATCAATCGACCTAAGCCGACAAATCCAGCGCCAAGACCACGAAATGCAGTCGCCAGGCCATGAAGAATCGCCGTCAATGCCTGGCCAATCAATCGCCCTAATCCGACAAATCCAGCGCCGAGACCACGAAATGCAGTCGCCAAGCCATGAAGAATCGCCGCCAATGCCTGGCCAATCAATCGCCCTAATCCGGCAAATCCAGCGCCAAGACCACGAAATGCAGTCGCCAAGCCATGAAGAATCGCCGCGAAGCCACGGGCCAAACCACGGGCCATCTGCTGAAAACACCGGTTCAGTTTGCCCCAAAAGATGGCGTTTTTTCGCCGCAACCGTCTGAGCGAAGCGGCGCGGCGACGGACGGCGTGTGGCGTGGTGATTGGCCGCTTGGCCGACCCGCTGCTCGCCCGATTTACGCTGATCGCCTGGCTTGTTGGTCGTTTCAGCCGAAATCGCGGCAAGGTCGGCGGCCCCGGCAGCGTATCACGCAATTTTCGCGATAGGTTTGATAAAGAAAGCCCGGCGATATTTTTTTGCGCATTCTGTAAAAATGACGGTTTGGCCGGATCGGCGGCGCGAAATACCTGGCCGATTTTTTTAGCGGATAGCGTGTCAATTCGCTCGGCGAGGAGCGCCGCCAGCGCCCCAGGCCGCCCCGCCGCTTCCGTGCGGAGTGCTTTCCAAACACGCGGCGAAACCGCATCGGCAGTTATGCCGGTTCCGACATACCGCAACCACTGGCGTAAAAAGTCAGGCTCATCCTCTTCATCCAACAATGGCAAGGTAAAATAGCGCTCTTCGATTTCCTGAAAATGCACCAACCGCAGCCGCTCCAGGTCGGTCAACAGGGTTTCTTGCCCAACCAGAACAAGCTGCATACAAAGCGCGCCGCCATTCATCGTGTCAAGCATCTTCCGCACCCGTTCCAGCATGGCGAGGAAGGCTTGCTCGGCCTGGTCAAGCACCAGGAGCAATTTCAATCCATTTTTAGCCAGGTATTGCCGTATTTTTTCCTGAATATGCAGGATTTGTTCGGCGTTGGGATGGCTTTCCCAGGATGTGGTCGGCTCAATGCCTTGGCAGAGGCGGAGGAGCACATCCTCAAAGCGACGGCAGTCACCCAATACCTGACTTATAAAAATAACTATTGTTGTGTCAGGTAAAGTCGCGATAAGGCGGGAAATCAACGCGCTTTTTCCAGCCCCGGCCGGGCCGCTGAGGACAGTGAACGGGGTGCCGTCGATGATTGCCGCCATCATCTGCCGACGCAAAACCGAGCGTTCGGGATTATCAAAACAAAATTCGTGGTTGGAGGCGTCGGCGCCTGGAGCGTCGGAAGTCTGCATAGGGTTTGCTGGTTGCGGGAAAGGCGGCTGTTCTCGGCGGCCTGAAACGGGGATGAATCATGTTTGGGAACGTGTCAGAGTACCATTGCCGACAGTCGCCTTCAACCTTCAACTGGCCAGCGACACTGGCGGCGGGACGACGAAGACAGTACAATCACTGCCAATGCTCTTTTTACAACCAGGAGGGGAAAAATGGGATTCTGGCGAAAAATTTTCGGTCCCGGCGATAAGATGGATACCAAAAAACATAATTTTGATGTCGAATCGCGTTATTGTCCGGCCTGCGATACCGAATACCGCGCGGAAATCAGCCACTGCGCCGACTGCGGCGCGCGACTGATCTCCGGCGTGGCGCGAATAGCGGCATGGAAGAGCCAGGATGAAGAGCGCCGCGCCCGTGGCCGCGAAATTACCGCCTCCGACGTGGTGGCACGGGTCTTAATCGGCAAACTGCGCGACCTGAAGGCGGCGGGCACGATTGTATCGGCGTCGGGCATCGCTTTTCGCATTTCAGCCGCCCCCGGCGGTTGCGGCGGCGGCTGAGGCGGGCCAGACTTCCAGTTGGAAGTTCGCATCGAAAACCTGGCGGCGGCGCAAGAAGCGATCGGCAAAAATGACTGTGAAATCAGTGGCGTGCCAGACAAGGCCAGGACAGAAGTCGTCTACGATGCCGAAGCAAGCTGCCCGGCCTGCGGCGCTTTGGCCGGGCCGGGCGACGCGCATTGCTCTGAATGCGGCATAAAACTGCTATGATTTACGCAGTTTCCCGACGTTTCCAGCCCTGTTTGCGAATTGGCGCGAGCGGTTTTCTTTCGTAGCTGATGGCCGGGTGCCGCAAAATTCGTTGCAGATTTTCGCCCAGGGCGCGACACGGGCGAATGGTTAATTCCCTGCCGGTTTCCACATCGACCTGGCCGCCGTCCGGAAAATTGATGGTGATGAGAAATGGACACGGGCCATAGAATTCCCGCACGATTTTCTTCACCTTTTCAAGTTTTTCCTGGTCTATTTTATCAGCATAAAGATGCAGCGCCGCCGATTGGGTATAGCGCTCCCTGGCCTCCGGCAGCGAACAGATGTCGTCGGCGATGATTTTCGCGCCGCGTTCATCCTTCTGCACCGTTCCTCGCACGATGACCGGCTCTTTGCCGTCAAGAATTTCCTGACATTTTAAGTATGTTTCCGGAAAGACCACGACTTCGACCGATTCAAACATATCCTCAAGGCTGATAAAGGCCATCGGATCGCCCTTTTTGCTTTTTAGGCGTTTCACCGAATGAATCAGTCCGCCCACCCGCGCGGGCTGGTCGGTCGGCCAATCGGCGAGGTTTTGAATATCGCAATCGACGACGGTTTGTATCTCTTCCATCGCCGCTTGTAGCGGGTGACCGGTGATATAAAAACCGACAGTTTCTTTCTCCAGGGCCAGGCGCTGCCGTTCATCCCACTCCGCCAGCGGCGGCGGCGTGATTTCCGTGGCCGTGGGCGTTTTCGTTTCCTTCGGCATCAGGTCAAAAAGTGACTTTTGACCGCTCTGGCTATCGCGTTGCACCGCCTTCGCCTGCTCCATTGCTTTGTCGAGAATGGCCATGAGTTGGGCGCGATTGTATCCTAAAGAATCGAAGGATCCCGACTTAATCAGACTTTCGATGACGCGGGAATTAACGCGGCGGCTGTCAACCCGGTTGCAGAAATTACATAAGGATGTGAATTTACCTGATTTTTCCCGCTCTTCAATGACCGAATCGAGGGCGCTGTCACCGACGTTTTTCACCGCCGCGAGACCGAAACGAACCCGGTTGGCGATAACCGAAAAATCCTTTTGGCTTTCGTTGATGTCCGGCGGCAAAACTTCGATACTATGTTCTCGACATTCGTTAATATACATCACTACCTTATCGGTGTTGGTCATGTCGCATGATAACAGCGCGGCCATGAATTGGGCCGGATAGTGAGTTTTTAGGTACGCTGTTTGGTACGAAACCAGGGCGTAGGCGGCGGAATGGGATTTATTGAAGCCATATCCCGCGAATTTCGCCATCAGGTCGAAAATGTATTCAGACTTGTCGGCGGGATGCCCGTTTTTCAGAGCGCCGGTCATGAATTTTTCCTTCTCGGCGTTCATCACCTCAGGGATTTTTTTGCCCATGGCGCGACGCAAATTGTCGGCGTCGCCCAGGCTGTAACTCGCCAGAATATTGGCGATTTTCATAACCTGTTCCTGATAGACGATGACGCCGTAGGTTTCGTCCAACACCTCTTTCAGCTGTGGCAACGGATATTTGGCCTCGGAACGACCATGTTTGGTATTGATGTAGTCGTCGATCATCCCCGATTCCAGCGGGCCGGGACGATACAAGGCCACCAAGGCCACCAGATCGGTGATCGAATCCGGGGCCATTTTCACAAGAAGTTCGCGCATTCCGGAACTTTCAAGCTGAAAGATACCGAGCGCGTCGCCCCGGCGCAGCAGCTCAAAGGTGGCGCGATCGTCCAGGGCAATGGTATCAATATCCAGCTCTTTTCCGGTATCGGATTTGATAAGTTTAAGCGCCTTGTCGATGACGGTCAGGGTTTTCAGACCCAAAAAGTCGAATTTGATCAGCCCCGTCATCTCGGTATGCTTCATGTCATACTGGGTGATGGTCTCCTCGTCCGAATTACCGCGACAAACCGGCAGATAATCGGTCATTGGGCCGGGCGAGACGACGACACCGGCGGCGTGGGTCGAAGTGTGCCGCGCCAAACCCTCCAGGGTTTTCGACACATTCAACAATTCGGCCACCCTGGGATCAGTTTTGGCGGCTTCGGCCAATTTCGGCTCCTCTGCCAGGGCTTTTTCCAGGGTCATGTGCAGGCTTTCCGGCACCAGCTTGGCGATGGCGTCCACCTCGGCGAACGGAATATCAAGGGCGCGGCCAACATCGCGAATGACGCCACGCGCCTTCATCGTCCCATACGTGATGATCTGCGCCACATGCGAAGCGCCGCCGTATTTGCCACGCACGTAGTCGATGACCTCGCCGCGCCTATCCTGACAAAAATCAACATCGAAATCGGGCATTGATTTCCGCTCGATATTTAAGAATCTTTCAAAAATCAGGCCGAATGGAATCGGGTCAATATTGGTGATGCGCATGCAGTAGGCGGCCAGGCTACCCGCGCCGGAGCCGCGCCCAGGTCCGACCGGAATATCGTGATCTTTCGCCCAGTTAATGAAGTCGGCGACGATGAGGAAATAACCGGGAAAACCCATTTTTATGATAACGTCGATCTCGTACTCCAGGCGCTCATGGTATTGTGCCGCCAGTTCTTCGCTGTACGCACCTAATTGGCGCATTTTGTCGAGCCGCCGTTTCAGGCCATCGCGGCAGGCTTTCGTAAACATGCTGTCGAGACTTTCGCCCTCGGCCACGGGAAAATTGGGAAAGTGGTAGTCGCCCATTTTCAAATCGAGATCGCAACGCGCCGCCACTTCCTGGGTGTTGGCCACGGCCTCTGGACACCAGACGAAGTCTTTCCGCATATCATCCGGCGATTTGAAATAGAGCTGGTCCGTGGAAAATTTGAATCGTTTCGGGTCGTTGATTGTTTTTCCGGTCTGAATGCACAAGAGCACTTCATGGGCGTGCGCTTCTTCGCGCAACAGATAGTGGCAGTCGTTGGTGGCAACCAATTTTACGCCTAATTCTTTGCCTAATTCTTGCAGACCATCGTTGACAATGCGCTGTTCAGCGATGCCATTTTCCTGAATCTCGAAATAGAAGCGGTCTCCGAAAATATCCTGAAATTCCCGCGCCTTGGCATTTGCCCCGGCTATATCGCCCTGACTAATCAGCCAAGGCACGTGGCCGTGTAAACAGGCGGAGAGCGCGATAAGATGGTCGCTGAATTCCCGCAAAATTTCCATATCGATGCGCGGTTTGTAATAAAACCCCTCGGTCTGGGCGATTGAGGCTAGTTTCATCAGATTTTTGTAGCCGTCGGCATTCATGGCTAAGAGCACCAGATGAAAAGCAGTCTGACCATTGACGGCCTTTTTGTCGCGACGGTTGCCGGGCGCGACATAGAATTCACAGCCGACAATCGGTTTGATATGAGCCTTTTTCGCCTTGACGTAAAATTCCAACGAACCGAACATCGCGCCGTGGTCGGTCAGTGCCACCGCATCCATGCCGAATTCCTGGCATTTTTCCAACAGATTCGAGATACGAATCGAGCCATCCAAAAGACTATACTGGCTGTGTACGTGCAAATGAGTAAAACCGGATAAATCTGACATAGTGTGTATCAATATGGTAATAATGAGATGCATTGATTGCATATTGCCACGCTCGATCTCTATGGCGTTATCGCGGCGCTATCAATGTGATATATCGTCTATTTTAGCGTGGATCGGAAACTTCCTCCACTTCAAAGCCAACGACATTTTTCTGGTCGCGGCTGAATTCGATACCAATTAGGTAAATGGATTGATTGAGACTTTTGTATTTATCGGCATAGCCCTTATCCTTAATTTGCTGCAAGGCTTTGCCTTCCGGCTCAATTTCCACCACCTTGAATTCAAAAAGATAGACCTGATTATTAAATTTCACCGCCATATCCAAACGCCCGGCGTAGCTTGAGTCTTCCGGCGTCGCGTCTAAACCGATCGCCGCGAAATAGGCGTAAAAGACGCTGGCCCAATATCCTTCGTAATCGGCGATATTGTTTTTGCGGTGCCAGTCAGCCGGAATGCCCGCGAACATGGCGTTGATGAGCGTATGGATACCGGTGAAATCATTGGCCAAAAGTAAATCAAGCAGACGAGCCGTACCCGCCAGCGCGTCGCCAGGATTAGGCGTGCAGCGACGCAAAAGCGCGTTCATCAAACTGTAGCGAACTTCTAAATTAGGAAAACGCAGGCGATAGCGCAAAATCGCGCCGACTTTATGTTTCGCGGCAAT
>JAITSS010000047.1 GCA_031287565.1 Desulfobulbaceae bacterium | reverse complement strand
CACGATTATTTATGCCGTTTACTATAACTTTTTGCAGGTTGAAGCTTTCCTGTCAGGAGGGCAAGGCGGGGGCCAAGACTCTACAGTAACCCTTTACCCATCCGGTTTGGAAAAGAGCCATTTTTTTCTCAAAGCATTGTCAGGTCAGTATTCTTTCTTCTTTGTCAGAGCGGCCCGGCCAGGCGTTTTTCGTTTTCCGCCTCATACCCAGCCGACCGCCGCCACCGCCGCCACCGTCTCGGCCATTTCCAGTCGTTGCCGCAGGGCCGCGTATTTGAAATTACAGGCCGAGGCCGCCGAACCGACGGCCAGGCAGACATCGAGGGCGTCGATGGCCGCGTCGTCCTTCAGCGGCAATTGGGCCGGATGGCCGAGCGCATCATAGAAATCGACGGTGGTTATTGCCAATTCCGGCATGAGCGAAGCGTATTCCAGTATCATGCGCCGCTGCGAATCCATGGCCATGGCGGAAGCCGCGCCCCCCTTGTAGCTGCGTCCGCCGATTGCAACCAGCGCCGTCTCGGCGGCCTCGAAGGCGGCCTGCAAGTCTTGGCGCTTGGCCGCTTTCGCCGCTGCCAGCCGTTTCGCCGCCCGCTCCGTCTCGCTCAAGCCGAAATACGGATCGGTCTTGGCCGTCCAAAGCGCCTTGGCCAGGTTGATGATGGCGTCGTAGCCCGCCACCCGCCCTTGCCATGTTTCAAGGCCTGCGGCGCGGTCGATATGGACTTTGTCGTCCGGGCAGTAGCAGAGATAGGTTTTGCCTGACAGCGAGGCGAGCGGCGCGTCTGTCGTGGATGTCAGGCAGGCGGCGTAGCGCTCAAAGTCGCTGAGCGAGGCGAAATAGACGCGCTCTTGGCCCTGGATCACCAAGCCGCCCTCGTCCTGCATCAGTAGCATATCCATTCTTCACCTCCCCGCCTCCTGGCGGATTCGCTCTTTTATTATGCTTTGCCGTTCCGGGCCGAACCACAGGGCGGTATCGGTCGGCAGATAGATGACGCCGCCGTCGGCAAACACCAAATAGCGACAAATCGCCTGGCGATGATGTACCTCCTCATCGTGGATAAAGCCATCAGCCGTCGCCTTGCCACGCCGCCAGAACCACTGGCCTGGCAGGCGGTAACGGACGCGGTAGGATGCGTTCATCACACCACCTTCATGATATACAGACACTGTAAGAAATCGGGCGGCAGGCTGGCGTATTCCGCCGCCGCCGCGTTCAAGGCCACGCTGGTTATGGTGGGAGTGGCGCCGCCGGTGGCCCCAGTCCCAGCCGCGCCAGTGGTCAGCGTCCGATCGGCCGCGCCGGAGGCGCCACTCCAGGCCGTGACCAGGTTGGCGGCCGTGGTGCTGGTCGGCGGCGCTGCCGCGCCGGTATCGGCGGAACCGTAGTTTGAGGTCGGCTTGCCATAGGTGTGGGTGTGCGAATTGACATTATGGTAGTGGGCGGCGACGGTGTGTTGGTGTGAGGGCAGCGAGTGCAGATGATCGACGCCGCCGTGGCTGTGTGACGGCCCCGTGTGGCTGTGCGCGCCCAAGACATGGGTGTGGGCGGCGACGCTGTGGCTGTGCGCCAGATTGAACTGGCCGATGAGTCCGGCGCTGGCCACCGCCGCCGTCCCGGCCAAGAAGCGCGAGTTGGACAGATTCGGCAGATAGCGCCCCGGCTGGCCGAACCACGGATGCCCCTCGATCAACAGCTCCGCGCCATTGCAGACATACCAGCCACGCGGATTGACCAGGGCGTTGGCGGCGGCGATGTCGGCTGGGCCGCCGCTGAAGCCGCCTGCCTGGCTGGTAAACCAGCCCGGCAGCCAGGCGCAGATGACGCCCGGCGGCGCCAGCAGGTTGGATAGGGCCTGGAGGTCGCCGCCTAAATCGGCGACAATCGCCGCCAGCTCGTCTTTGGCGGCGATAACGCCGTCGATTTCCGCCTGCTTGTCACTCTGCCAGTCGAGAAAGGCCTGGCGCTGGTCGTTGAGCGCCGCCAAGGACTGTTCACCCTGCTGTAAAAGCGGCAGGAGCGCCACATCGATGCGGCTGACGCCGAAGTTCTGGAGTTCGATAATCGCCTGCTGCCAACTAACGCGCAGCGTTTCCAGGTCGTGCAGGCGGGCGTCAATATCAAAATGCAGCGCGTTAAACGTATCGGACGACAAGGGCGTTTTGCCGTCGGTGAATTTGTACTGCTGGCGTTTGATGGTCATAATCTTTTGCCTGGCCGATCAAAGCGCCACATCGTGGCGGTAGGCAACGTGGAAGGCGTCCAGTTCGTTGGTGGAGCCGCCTTCCACCTGGATACGGTAGGCGGTCACGGCCTGAGCCAGGGCGAACGACCATTTTTTCATCACCGTCGGCAAGGGCGCGCCCGGCACGTCCTGTTCGCTGGTCGTGGCGGCGACCGTTAAGCCCGTGCCTTCAGCTTGGCGTAGCTTCACCTCGCAGGTGTGTTTGTCGGCATTCCAGTTTTCCAGGCGCAGCGTGACCGTGACGGTGGTGGTGGGGCTGGGCAGGGTTCTGGCCGTGGAAATATGGCGGAAACTGGCGGCGGGCCGGGCCGCGCGGAAGGTTGAGCCGGGCAGGTCAAAGGAGGGCATGACGTATTCATCGCCCTTAAACACCGCCCGTAAATGGACGAGCGGCGGTTTGCCGACAAGCGAGCCGCCGCCGCCCGCCTGCATCGGATACCAGGCGCTGTCGCCTTCCTTGCGAAACTCAAAGGCCAGTTCGGTGTTGGCTGGCTCGACGCTTATGGCCGAAAAATCCAGGTCGGCGATGCCACCGTCGAGGTTCAGCGATTGCAGCTCGACGACGGTGCGTGGGTTTAAGAAACGGGCGAAGCGCAGCCGCATCATAAAGTCTTTGGTCAGGTCGCCCTGGTGGTAGGCGCCGTCGGTCGAGGTGAAGAGCGTGCCCTGGGTGTAGTTGGTGCCCTCGGTCAGGGCGATTTTATGGCCGCCCTGGGTGAGCAGCACAATGGCGTAGAGCCGTCCCGCCTCTAAAAACACCGGTTGCGCCAAGGTGAACGGCGTCGGCGTTGGCCGGATTTTCACATTTTGCGCCGCCACCATGACGTTGCTCAGCGACCGGCTGGTGTCCGGCTGGCCGAGTTCGGTCTCGCAAATGGCCATCCAGATGTCGCCCTCGGCGGTTTTGGCGTCAAAATAGAGGTCGATGCCGCACAGCCAGCCGCTCTGATGGGCGAGAAAGGTCTGGGCGACCATCGAACCGGCGATGGTCTGGGTATTTGTCACCTCATACAAGTATTTCTCTTTCACCGTGGTGCGCCAGAATTCCTGGATGCGGTAGATGTAGTATCCACCGTGCTCATACCACTGGCCGGTGACTTTGTAGGTCTTGCCATCGCCGCCCAGCCAGGAAAATCCTTCAACCTCGCTGCCAACCACCGCGCCTTTCAGCCAGGCCCACTGAGCGCTGTTAGTGCAGACGTCGCGAGTCGGGCCGTACTGGATGCGCGTCACCGAGCGCTCGCCCTGGATCATCTGGTGGGTGGCGTACTGGTAGCTGCCAATCGGCAGGTTTCCGGCATAGCCAGTGGTCAACGACAGGCGGATTTCTTGGTTATAGGCGGGCAGCAACATGCCGTCGTGGTTTTTCACCTCATCGGCATAGGGGTTGTCGAGGCCGGGCTGGGTCTCAGTGATATTGGCCCACGGAAAGCGGATGCCCTCTTCGGCCCGGGCGTGATAATCGACATCCAGGATGTCGGATTCGCCCTCATCGAGAATCCAGTCTGAGCCGTAAATGGAAAAGGTGTCGGGCAGGTTCTGCAAATCCTTGAGATTGGCCACATCTCTGGTGATTTCGGTCAGAAGCGCCGAATTCGGGCTAAGCAGGGCGACGCGGGCGGCCAGAGCGGCCAAATCGCTTTTCAGGCTGGCGATCAGCGGGTCGGCGCCGTCGATCCAGTCGCGGTTGCGCCGCGTCTCCTGCCAGCAGGCAAAGAGTGAGAACAGGCGCAAAGCGTCGTTCTGGACGATTTCCACCACCCCGGACGGGGTCAGGCGGACAAAACCGATCAGGGTATAGCCAGTTGGCGGGTTTTCCTTCTGCGGGCTGGAGCTTTCGAGGCCGCTGACGATATGCAGCGCCGCCACTTTGGCTTCGACCATGGCCACCATGCGCGGTTCGGTCTGCATTGATTGCAGGTCGATGAGAAAATCGCGCGGCTGGATGTCGATTTCCTGGCTGTCGCCTTTCACCGATAGGGTCAGCCAGCGGCTGTCGGTAACCGGCAGATAGCCGACCACCGATTCGCGCTGCTCGCTTTCCTTGACATAAACGTTGCCTGATACGCCATCCCAGAGATGGCCAGGCGACACGGCGATTTCTGTGGCCGACGGCGAGGTGATGATGAAGCCGGTGTACAGCCGTTCCGGCGTGATCGCGTCGCTGACAAAATGCTGAAGACTCAGCTCAATATAGTCCTCGGCGCTGTTGAGGTCGGCTGATTGCAGCTCCTGGCGGTCACGAAAGATGACTTGCTTTTCCATATTGATTCACGGGTGTTGGTGTTGGGGAATGAACCTGTTGAATCTATGAATAGCGGTTTTACCGACGGATTTTGAGATGAAGGGTTTCGGAGAAGTCTCCTTCCCCCACCCTCACCCCCGGCCCCTCTCCCGGAGCGGGAGAGGGGAGAAGAGTCTCCTTCCCCCACCCTCACCCCCGTCCCCTCTCCCGGAACGGGAGAGGGGAGAAGAGTCTCCTTCCCCCGTTCCGGGGGAAGGCCGGGAAGGGGGAAGGGGGAAGGCCGGGAGGGTGGGCCATACGCGGCAATGACGGCGATAGAAGCGGGGATTTCTCACCTGTCCTTCAGATGCTCGCGGATTAAATCAACAATCCACTCGCGGTCTTTGTCGGCCAAGACCATTGCGCCTGCCTGCCCAGGCAGGCAGGCGGTGGAAGAAATAATCAGGGCTTCCCTAGAAACGGAAGCCGAAGACGCCGCTGACGGTGACGCCGTTCAGGTCGCCGGTGATGACATCCTGGCCGCCGTAAAATGACATATCCATATCGTCGGTGGCCAGATACTTGGCTTCGAGGCCGACAAACATGCGGTCATTGATGTCGAAGGTGGTGCCTGCCATAACGTGGCCGCCGAAGATCACATCGTTATCATCATCACTGTAGCCGTGCCGATCATAGTAATAATAGTCATCACGGTAGCTGTTATGATATTTCACTTCCATGCTCACGAAAAACAGGTCAACGCCGCCACCGACATAGAAGGTGAACGGTCCGGATTCGAGACCGGCTTTCAGGCTGACCGACAAAGGCACGACATCGGCCTGCGCCTCCATCTCATAGCGGTCTTGGAAACCGTAGTAGTTGGGAGAACCGCTGTTGTAGTAGTAATCCTCGGACTGCTCGGCGTTGAAATAGCCGACCGAACCTTCAAAAGCCAGCAAGCCCGGTCCTGGCAGCAGGTCGAAGCCATAGCCGATTTCGCCGTTGAAGCCGGTATCGACTTCGCTGTCATCGGGGATATAGACGCCCGCCTTGCCGATCATATAGCCGCCATCGGCCTGCGCCAGACCAGCCATCATCGGCGCCAATAAAAACGCCGCCGCCACCGCCAGAATTTTCTTCTTCATGAGTCTCCTCTCTTCTTGAGTGAATAAAACAACTTGCCGTCATGTTGCCGAGAATACGCCAGCCCATCACAAAAGCGATTTATCATACACCATTCGCCGCCGCCGCTCAATTTTCACCGTGGCCGCGCCGCCGCCAACCGCTACAAAAACAGAAAGGCGGCCAGCAAGCCGCTGATCGTCATGGTGATGAAATAGGGTAGGGCGAGCAGGCACATGCGGCCGTAACTCAGGCGGATGACCGGGGCCAGGGCCGAAGTCAGCAGAAAAAGAAAGGCCGCCTGTCCGTTGGGCGTGGCGACGCTGGGAATATTGGTGCCAGCGTTGATGGCGATGGCCAGATGGTCGAATTGCCGCATCAGCGCCGCGACCTCGGCGGCCACTTCCCGCGATTTTTGTGCCAATTCGGCCAAGACCTCGGCCCTGGCCACATGTGGGTCGGTGAGCCGCGCCATCAGCTCGCCGCCATTCAGCCCCAGACCGGCGACCATGCCGTGCAAGGTCGTCACCATATGGACTTTGGTTTCGCTGATGTAAACCGTGGCCACAAAGACGTTATCAGAAATCGCCGACAAGACGCCATTGGCGATGTAGTAGGCGGCGAACTGGGCGTGCCCTTGTTTACTCAACACATAGTTGATGATCGGCGCGAACAGATGCTGGTCGTGGATAACCGCGACAATCGTGAAAAAAACCACCAAAAGGGCGGTGAACGGCAGCGCTTCCAGAAAGGCGCGGCCAATGCGGTGTTCGTCGATGACGCCATTAAAAGCGGTCAGGATAACGATGACCGACAGGCCAATGAGACCGACCTCGGCCAGATGCAAGGCCAGGGCCAGAATCAGCCAGATACCGGTCAGTCCCTGGATCATGAGTCTGACCCGGCCTCTGACGCCGCGTTTTTCCTCCATGCGCCGAGCGGTTTCCAGCAAATGTGAGCGGATATTGCCGGGCAGCTCGTAGCCGTAGCCAAAGATTTTTCTTTTTTCCACCTGCCAGCAGGTGATGAGGCCGACCGCCACAACCGGTAGCGACACCGGGGCCATCATCAAGAAAAAATCGGCGAAATGCCAACCCATCTGCTCGCCGATCAAGAGGTTTTGCGGCTCACCGACCAAGGTGCAGACGCCGCCCAAAGCGGTGCCGACCGCGCCGTGCATCATGATATTTCGTAGAAAACCGCGAAATTGCTGCAATTCTTGCCGTTGCACGCTTTCCAGCCGCCGGTCATCGGTAAGATTATGGCCGCTGTCTTCGACCGCCTCCGAAATATGGCGATGGTAGACGTTGTAAAACCCGTAGGCGACGGCGATGATGACGGCGGCGACGGTTAAAGCGTCGAGAAAAGCCGACAAAAAAGCCCCCAAGGCGCAGAATATCAACGAAATCTTCACCTTCGACCGCACCCGCACCAGCACCCGTGTAAAGGTGAATTGCAGAAAATCGGTCATGAAGTGGATGCCCGCGACCATGAAAATCAATAACAAAATCACCGGGAAATTGGCTTTGGCCTCATCGTAGACGCTGAGCGGCGCGGCCATGCCGATAATGACCGCTTCCAGGGCCAGAAGACCGCCCGCTGGCAGGGGGTAGCATTGCAGGGCCATGGCTAAGGTGAAGATGAATTCGCCAATCAAAAGCCAACCGGCGACAAAGGGATTGATCGCCATGATGATCGGGTTGAGAACGAGAAAAGCGATGATGGACAGTTTGTACCAAGGTGGCGCGCCGCCGAGAAAATTGTTACCGAGCGCTCGCGTAAGCGACGCCGGATGGATGTCGGGCATGTCTTCCTCCTGAAAAAAATAGTGATGGAAATATTCGTCTGCCGGTCGGCATTTTCACGGAATGGCCGACCGTGTCCAGAAAAAACGGCGGGTGAAACGATTTTTCGTTTCATGTTTCGCTATGGAAAAAAATCGCGTCGCTTGCTAACGTCGGCGGTGGCCATTTTCTTCCCCATTTTTTCCTTTTACCACGACGCGCTGGCACAAGCGGCATGACGGAAATTTATCTTTTACGACACGGCGCGACCGAAGCCGGCGCCGCCCTGGCCGGTTCGACCGACCTGCCGCTGGCGGCTGACGCGACCGATGATTTGCGGCGAACCGCTCAGGCGCTGACCGCCATCCATTTTGACCAGATATGGAGTAGCCCGCTTCTGCGCTGCCGCCAGACCTTGGAAATCGTGTTGCCCGGCGCGCGGGCGGAGATTGTCGCCGACTTGCGCGAGGTCGATTTCGGCCAGTGGGAAATGCGGACCTTTGCCGAAATCATCGAACAATACCCGGCTGATATGGCCAGGCTTGCGGCCTGGGAGCGGGATTTCGCCTTCCCCGGCGGCGAAAAAATGGCCGCTTTTCTCGCCCGCTGCGCCGCTTTGCGCCGCCGCGTCGCCGCGCTTGACGCTGCAGGCGGCGGCGAAAAAATCCTCCTGGTCACGCACGGCGGCGTCATCCGGCAACTGCTCTGCGCCTGGCTTGGCAACGATGCGAGAAATTATCTGAACTATGGCGTGCAAGCCGGTAGATTTACGACCGTTTCTGTTTATGGAGATGGAGGAGTTCTCACCGGATTCAATCTGGGGCGACGCTGATTTTTCTTGTGCGAAATTCCATCCAGCGCCACCAATTCGCGATTGGTCAAACTTGATATGAAACCATCCCTCGTTCTCATCACCGGCGGCGCTCGTTCCGGCAAAAGCGCCTACGCCCTCAAACGCGCCGAAGCTTGCGCTGAAGCGCGTTGTTTCATCGCTACCTCGCCTGTCACCGACCCGGAAATGGATGCCCGCATCGCCCGGCATCAGGAGGAGCGGCGCGGGCGCGGCTGGCGGCTCATAGAAGAACACCGCGATTTGCCGGGAGCGATGGCGCAAGCCGGGCCAGGCGTGGTTCTCATCGATTGCCTGACCTTATGGGTGAATAATTTGCTCTACGAGGCCGAATGCCTGGGCAAAACATTTAGCGATGACGATATGAACATCCAGTGCGTCTCTTTGCTGGCCGCTTGCGGTGAACGCGACGGCGCGGTCTTTCTGGTTAGCAATGAAGTGGGTATGGGCATTGTGCCGGAAAACGCCCTGGCCCGCCACTATCGTGATCTGATTGGCCGCGCCAACCGCCTTTTGGCCACGGCGGCGGACGAGGTTGTTCTGGTCTGCTGCGGCATTCCCCTGACTATAAAAGGATGAAGATGAGAGCGCTTGAAGAAACGCTGCGACAGATATTTCCTTTGGATAGCGTGGCCGAAACGACCTGCCGGACGCGGCTCGCCGCGACGCCGTCCGCTTCACCCGATGTTGTTGAGGCGGCCGCTCGCCTGTCTGGAATTTACCGTGGAAAGGCTGAGCCGCGCGGCTTGGCGCTGGCCCTCTTCACCGCCGAGCACGGCATCGCGGTGAAGAGAGAGACACCATGCTCGAACATATCTGGAAAAACATCACAACATATTGAATTATCGACATATTTAGTCGATATGAGATCGGAGGCCCAAAGTGCGCCGCCGGGTACGCGAGTTTTGCGGCGGCCGATGGCGGCGGCAACCCATGACATCGGGCGTGGCCCGGCCATGAGCATAGCCGCAGCCAGGCAGTCAGTGGAGAACGGCATTTCCTTGGCCGACGAATTGCGCGAATACCCGATTCTGGCCATCGGCTGCGAGAGCGTCGGCGTCGCCTATGTGACATGCGCCATTTGTGCCCGCCTCCTCGGCGCATACCAGGCGTCTGAACTGCCAAACGATGCGCGGGCCGACTGGGTATCGGACATTCTATCGACCGCCTGCGACGGCAAAACTGGCCTGGAACTGTTGGCCGCCGTGGGTGGGTTTGACCTCGGTGGCGCGGCCGGTCTGATGCTGGCCCTGGCCGCCCGCCGCCGCGCCATTCTCCTCACGGATTTCGCCTCGTCCGCCGCCGCCATGATCGCGATCAAACTTGAACCGTTCGTCCGCGACTATCTGTTCACCGTGGCGGCGCAATGCCCCTTGCATCTCCGGGCGCTGACCTGGCTGGGGACACGGCCACTCGCGCCCTTCGTCGGCGATTACACTGAATCATTAAGCGAGGCGGTAGCCGCTCTCACCGCCGCCTCGCGGCTCATTGAGGACGACCGTGCCTGATTTTCGTTTTTTTCCGGCGCTCTGTTGCGCCCTGCGATTTTTAACCGTGCTGCCGATTCCCTGGGCCAAGGCGCGGGACGGCGCGTTGTTCACCGCCAGCGTTTTTGCCTTTCCCGTGGTTGGCCTGTTGATTGGTCTGATCGGCGCGGTGATTGCCTGGCTTCTATACGGTGTTGTTCCGGCCTCAGTTCTCGCCTGGTTCGCAGTGTTGTATTTATCAGGCATTTCCGGTTTTCTGCATCTGGACGGCTTGGCCGACAGCGCCGACGGTTTGCTTTCTTGTCGCGACCGGCAAAAGATGATGGCCATTATGAAGGATAGCCGCAGCGGCTCCATGGCTGTGGCGGTTCTGGTCCTGGTGATACTGGGAAAATTCGCGTCGATACGCCCACTTGCCGACCAGGAGACGGTCGTGCTTCCGGCCCTTATCCTGACACCATTCATCGGCAGGACAGCCATCGTCGTCACTATGGCGATTTTACCCTATGCCCGCCAGGACACCGGCGGCATCGGCGGTCTGTTTTATTCGGCGGCGGCGAAAAAATCGGCCTTGGTCGGCCTGGTCCTTTTGGCGATTCTGGGTTTTTTGCTCCATGGATTGGCCTTTTTCCCGGTTGTGCTTCTGAGCTTGCTTGTGACATTTCTTTTTGCCAGGTATTGCCGTGAAAAAATCGGCGGCGCTACCGGCGATACCCTGGGCGCGACCTGTGAATTGGCGGAACTCGCCGCGCTTTTCGCTTTCAGCCTCACCTTTTCATAAAGGAAACCACGATGTCGGAACACGTCCAGCACGGCGGCAACATTCTTGCTCTGCGTCAGGCTAATCCTGACAAAATATTTTACGATTTCAGCGCCAATATCAACCCTCTGGGCGCGCCGCCCTGGCTACGACGGATAGTGAGTCGCGAACTGGAAAACATCCAGCATTATCCTGACGCAAATTGCACAGAATTCATAGAACAGGTTTCGCATCGTCACAGTCTGAATCCCTGGCAAATTATCGCCGGTAATGGCAGCAGTGAATTCCTCTCGTTCATGCCGCGTGTTTTCTCCTGGAAACGCTGGCTCTTCCACACGCCGAGCTATCTTGAATACACCAGGGCAGGGCGGTTGGCCGGATTGGCGACCATGGCGATTCCGACAGCGGAATCTGATACTTTTCGTCCTGATTTCAATCTATTATCCGACATACTGCGACCGGGTGACGCGCTGATTCTGGGACGGCCAAACAACCCCGACGGGCAGCTTGTGGCGGCGGCGGATATTGTAGCCCTGGCGGCGGCGCATCCGCATTCCGACTTTCTCATTGATGAAGCGTTTCTTGAATTCTCTGGCGCCGACAGCCTGGCCGGGTATGCCGACAATATCATCACGCTGCATTCAATGACCAAATTTTACGCCATTCCCGGCCTGCGTTTGGGCTATGCGGTGATGACGGCGGAAAAAGCCGAGGCCTTGCGCGAACATCTGCCGCCATGGTCGGTCAATCATCTGGCGCAGGCGGTGGGAGCGAAGGCGTTGGCCGATCAGGATTATCAGGAGAAAAGCCGCGCCGCCTGCCGCGATCTTCGACAGATTTTTCATGACAGGCTGGCAGAAATTCCCGGCCTGAAAATTTATCCGTCGGTAGCCAATTATCTGCTCTGCCACCTGCCGGAAAGACAGAGCGGCACAGCCTTGGCCGAGGCGCTGCGACGACAGGGCATCCTGATTCGCCGCTGCGATACTTACCAGGGATTGGACGATCGCTTCATCCGCCTGGCTGTGCGTCCGCTTAATGAACAAGATATTTTTTTCAAAGAAATTGAGCATATACTTCCGCTAAAAAGCATAAATAAGAAGAATAAATCGAAAAAACATACGCCAGCGATCATGCTGCAAGGTACCGCCTCGAACGCTGGGAAATCGGTCCTGACCGCCGCCTTTTGTCGCATCTTTTTGCAGGATGGTTTTGCGGTCGCGCCCTTCAAGGCGCAGAATATGTCGCTCAATTCTTTTGTTACCAAAGATGGTGGCGAAATGGGTCGCGCCCAGGTAATGCAGGCGCAGGCGGCGCGGCTCGATCCTGACGTTCGTATGAATCCTATTCTCTTGAAACCCAGTTCGGATACCGGTTCGCAGATCATTGTCGAAGGCCAGCCGCTCAGCAACATGACAGTCAATCAATATGACGAATATAAACAGATAGGCTGGAGCCGCGTCATCGCCTGCTACGATTCGTTATCCGCCACACAACAGATCATGGTGCTGGAGGGGGCTGGTTCGCCGGGCGAGGTCAATCTTAAGGCCAACGATATTGTCAACATGCGGATGGCCGCCTACGCCGAGGCCCCGGTTTTATTGGTTGGCGACATTGATCGCGGCGGCGTGTACGCCTCGTTTGTCGGCCACCTGGAAGTCATGGAGGAATGGGAACGGCGGCTGGTCGCGGGCTTCATCGTCAATCGCTTTCGCGGTCAGGCATCGCTTCTGGCCGCCGCCCATGAATATGTCCACGCTCATACCGGTAAGGATGTGTTGGGCGTCGTGCCATTTCTGCCGCGTCTCGGTCTGCCGGAAGAAGATTCGGTCTCGTTCAAAGCCGGGCTGTTTAACCGGCCCGCGCCGCTGGACGAACATGTGACCATCGCCGTCATCAATCTGCCGCATATTTCCAACTTCACCGACATCGAGCCGTTTTTGGCCGAACCGGACGCGCACATCGTCATTTGCGACCGGCCAGAGGCAGCGAAAAACGCCGACGCTGTGATTGTGCCTGGCACAAAAAACACTTTAGCCGACATGCGTTTTCTCCGCGAATCAGGGTTCAGTGATTTGATAGGCGAATTGGCGCGGCGCGGCGTGGAAACGGTCGGCGTTTGCGGCGGTTATCAAATGTTGGGCGAAAACATCATTGATCCGTTGGGTTTGGAGTCATTGGATGGCGAAACGCCGGGCCTGGCGCTCATCGCCGTGAGCACCGAATTGATGCGAGTGAAAAATCTGCGGCGACAGAAAGGAATTCACATCGCCTCCGGCCTGCCGGTCAGCGGCTATGAAATTCATCATGGCGTCACCAGAGCGACGGGGACGAACGAGGCGGCGCAGGAGCCGGTTGTCCGTTTCGACGATGGTTCGGTGTGCGGCGCTCGCCATACCCATTTGCCGGTGTGGGGTAGCTATCTGCACGGAATTTTTGATCAAGATGAATTCCGCCGCTGGTTCATCGATCACCTGCGGCAAAAAAAAGGTCTGGCCGCCGTCGGTCGCGTGCTCGCGCCCTATGGCCTGGAAGCGGCCTTTGATCGCCTGGCCGACACGGCGCGGCAGGCAATTGATATGCAAAAAATCTATAAATTGTTGGGTGTGTGATTGCGCCACCGCGCGCTGGCATCAGGCTAGCGCCAGTTACTTTCCGGAGGAAATCTTCGCCAGTTCATCCGGAGCCAGGCGGGCCAGCGCCGCTTCCATGACGATTCGAGTCAGCCAACGACAGAGCACCAGGGTATAGGTCGCGCCGGAGAGCCACATGCCAAAGAGAAATACCAGGTGGGAAAAGGCGTACACCGCCGGGCCAACCACCGCCGCCAACCACGGATTCTGCCAGTGGATTGCCAGGTAGCCAAACAACACCACCGCCGGCCAGCCCAGCGGAAAGCTGATAATGATGCAAAAAACCCCGACAACAACCGCCAGCGTCGGCTTTTCCCTGAACGGCGCGAGGTTGGCCTTATCGTGGATTGCGGCGCGGACAAAGGACGTGTCGGCGGCGAGGAACAGAGCGCGTTTCAGAGACGTAATCATAGTGGTACCGGCGGCGCGTTGGCCCAGCAAACGGCTCGCAGCGAAAAAGGCGCGACTATACTTCATAACTCCGTGAAATGATATGCCAGATACATGCAAAACAATACACTATCCCCTCCTGATTCTGGTCATCGCGGCGACGATTTTTTGCGCCGTGGTCGGCCTGAAACGTCTGACGATTGATAGCGATCTCAGCCGCTCGTTGCCCGCGAATGACCCGGTGATTCGTGATTCCCTGACAATTCTCGCGCATCACGCGATGCGCGAACGGCTGGCTATCGACCTGGCCGACACGGGTGGACCAGACACCTTGGCGTCGGCCGCCGACCGTTTGCGGACGTTGATGCGGCAAAGCGGCCTGTTCGCTGAGGTTGGCATGGAAAGCCTGACCGCTTCATTACCGAAATTGCGACGGGATGTGATCGCGCAACTGCCTATCCTCTTTTCGTCCGACGAATTGAACCGCGAAGTACTGCCACGTTTAAGACAGGATAAAATTACCGCGCATCTGACCACAGCCATGAACGAGGCGGTGGGCCTGGCTGGAATCGGCCAGGCCGAAAGCCTTGCCGCTGACCCGTTTAATCTGCATCAAATCGTTATGGCGAAACTCGTCGGGCTGAATCCGGCTGGGCAAAGTCGCATCCATCGCGGCAATCCGCTTTCCGAAGATGGCCAGCACATGTTGGTGGTCGCCACTCCACGAGCGGCGGGCGCGGATACCGAAGCGGCGCGGCAACTGCGCGATTTTTTTCAGATGGCCGAAGTGGCGCTACGGCCTGATTTTCCCAACCTGCGGCTGACTCCGGTCGGCGCTTGGCGGGCGGCTTTAGATAACGAAACGCTGATTCGCGAGGATGTGCGACTGGCCTTGAGCCTATCTACCGGCGGCATCGCCTTACTGTTGCTGCTGGCCTTTCCCCGACCGCTATTCAGTCTGCTTTCGATGTTGCCACCGATTGCCGGAACCGCCTGCGCAATCTTCATCTATTCGTTATTCCATTCCTCCATTTCCGTGATGGTGCTGGGCTTCGCCGGAGCGCTCATTTCACTGATGGACGATTTCAGCATTACCTATTTGCTCTTTCTTGACCGCAAACAGATCACCCACGGCAAACAGGCGGCGGCGGAAGTGCAGTCGATAGGCGGCGCCTTGGCCCTCTTCACGACCATTATTGCCTTCGCCGCGCTGGCGGCAAGCGATTTCCCGGTCTTCGCCGCCCTGGGCGAATTCACCGCCCTGGGCATGATCTGCACCTTTTTGTTCATCCACTTCATCTGCCCGCGTCTTTTACCGCGAATGCCCGCCGCCAAACGCCGGGGCGAACCGCCGCTGCGCCGGGTTTCCAAGTGGATTTTTTCCGCCGGCGGCAAGGGTTGCATCGTCGCCTGCCTGTTCGCTGTGGTGATGCTGCTATTCGCCAAGCCAGATTTTCATATTAGCCTGGCCGATATGAATAGCATGACGGCGGCGACCCGCGAGGCCGACCGGCGCTTCGCCGAGGTGTGGGGGCAGGGCGAGGGCAAAATCACCTTGATGGCCACCGCCGATTCGCTTACCGCTTTGCGGGCCGAAAACGACCGCCTGGCCGAGCGCGTCGCCGTGGCCGAAAAAGAAAAAATGCTGGCGGGCGCTTTGTCGCCCACAGCTTTTTATCCCGGCGCGGCAGAGGCGGCGCGGCGTTTCGCCGCCTGGCAGGCGTTTTTCACGTCGGAACGCGCGGCGGCGCTGAAACGGGCGCTTGATGAGGCCGGGGAACAACTTGGGTTTGCCGCCGATGCCTTTGCAGGTTTCACTCGACTGACCACCCTGGCGACCATGCCGAAGCCCTTGCCGCTACCCGTCGATTTAGGGCCGCTTTTGGGATTTTCCATCCAGGGTGACGGCCCGGCTCGCCAATTTATCCTGGCGACACCTGGCGAAAACTATGATGCGGCGCAATTCCGCGCCGATTTCGGTCAGAACCTGGCCATCTTCGACCCGACCTATTTCGCCACACGGCTCGGCGATCTGCTCTTCAACGCCTTCAGCGAATCATTGGCCTTGATCGCGCTTTTGGTCGGCGCGGCGGTTTTTTTCGCGCTGCTCGACTGGCGCTTGACGCTCATCGCCTTGGCCCCGATGCTGTTCGCTTCGATTTGCACACTAGGCACCCTGCATATATTGGGGCGCTCGCTGGATATTCCGGCCCTGATGCTGGTGGTCGTCATCTTCGGCCTGGGCGTCGATTTCAGCATCTATCTGGTCTGCGGCTATCAATATTATGGTGCGGGCGACCACCCGAATTATCGACTTTTGCAAAGCGCGGTGCTGCTGTCGGCGGCCTCGACGTTGATTGGTTTCGGAGCGCTTATTTTTGCCAG
This sequence comes from Desulfobulbaceae bacterium, assembly GCA_031287565.1. Lineage (GTDB taxonomy): Bacteria > Desulfobacterota > Desulfobulbia > Desulfobulbales > Desulfocapsaceae > UBA8130. Next base: position 22,949 of record JAITSS010000047.1, on the reverse strand, counting down.
GCATAGCGTTCTGAACAGCATTGGCGTGGTCTCGTTCTGCGGTCTTGGCTATTCGCTGGTCGGCGCGATTCTGCTGATGCCGCCGCTGTTGGACAGATATTTCAGGTGGCGAAACGCGCCAACAACGGAACTTGTCCAGGCCACTATCGACCAGCGTGTTTTGCATCGTTATCGGTCATTTCCAGCCTGGCCGCGCCTCTTCGCCCGCGAAAAACTGCGCCGCGATACCTTGTTTTCCGAACTGCGAACGATGCTCGCGGCTTCGCGGCCAATGGTCGAAAATCATATCGAAAATAATATCAAAAAAATTCTCGACATCGGCTGTGGCTATGGCGTACCGGCCTGCTGGCTGCTTGAATATGTTCCCACGGCGCGGGTGTTTGCTTGCGATCCTGACCAGGAACGGGTGTTTTTCGCCCAGCGGGCGGTGGGAGAACGGGGCCAAATGCTGACCGGCGCCGCCCCGGATGTGCCGGATGAATTTCCGGACGACTGCGACCTGATTCTGCTCCTCGATATGGCCCATTATCTGAGCGACGCCGACTTGCTGGCGACCTTCATCCGATGCCATGCCTTGTCGCGGATGGGTGGCCGATTGGCCATGCGCTTCGTCATTCGCCCGCTGGGCAAGCCGTCATTCGCCTGGCATTTTGAGGAATGGCGCTCGCGGCTCTGCGGCCTCTCCACCTATTATCGCGATCTGGCCGCAATGCGCGACCTGGTTTTAGCCGCCGGATTTCAGGATATACACACCCACCCTTCGGCGAAGACGGAAATGTTCTGGCTGACAGCCAGAAATTGAGTCTGAAATTGATTGTCGCCTCTGGTTTCGCATCGATTTTAGGGAAACGCCGATTTCATCCGCCCGCCTGTAGCAAACAGGGAACCAGGCAGGCGGGCTAGACTTGGAAATCGCTTCCACTCCGTTTATGGTGTTCGGAATTCAGTCTTCAATAATCTGATAATCCCAAATATGGAGCTTTCATGCGCGTTACGGTCTTTGGTGTTGGCTATGTCGGTTTGGTGCAGGCGGCGGTGCTGGCCGATTTCGGCCACGAGGTCTGCTGTGTCGATGTCGATCAGAAGAAAATTGATGCGCTGAATACCGGCGTCATTCCGATTTATGAGCCGGGTTTGGCGGCAATGACGCGGGAAAATGTGGCGGCGGGGCGTCTTCTCTTCACCACCGACGCCGAGATGGGGATCGACTATGCGGAAATCATCTTCATCGCCGTCGGCACGCCGCCGGGCGAGGACGGTAGCGCCGATCTGCGTTATGTGCTGGCGGTGGCGCGAACCATCGCCTCATTCATGGAAGGGCCAAAGCTGGTGGTTAACAAATCGACGGTTCCGGTGGGCACCGCCGACAAGGTGCGGCACACAATCGCCGAAGCGCTCAGCGAACGCGGCGTCGAGCTGGCCTTCGATGTCGCCTCAAACCCGGAGTTTCTGAAAGAGGGTTCGGCCCTGGATGATTGTATGCGCCCTGATCGTATCATCGTTGGCAGCGACAGTGACGAGGTGCGGCGCAAGATGAAGGAATTGTACGCGCCGTTCAGCCGCAACCATGACAAGCTCATTCTCATGGATGTGCGCAGCGCTGAATTCACCAAATACGCCGCCAACTGCATGTTGGCGACCAAGATTTCCTTTATCAATGAGATGGCGAATTTAGCCGAGCTTTTAGGCGCCGATATCGAACAGGTGCGCCTGGGGATTGGTTCGGATCCGAGAATTGGCTATCAGTTCATCTACCCCGGCTGTGGCTACGGCGGTTCGTGTTTTCCCAAAGATGTCAAAGCCTTGGCGCGTTCGGCCCAGGAAGTTGGCTATCAGGCGCGTTTATTGCAGGCGGTCGAAGCGGTCAACGCCGTCCAGAAAGAAAAACTCTTCGATCTGATTATGCGTCACTACGACGGTCACATCGTCGGCAAAACCTTCGCCGTCTGGGGATTGGCTTTCAAACCGAATACTGACGATATGCGCGAGGCGTCGAGCCGCGTGTTGCTGGAAAACCTGTGGCGGGTCGGGGCGACGGCGCAGGCCTTTGACCCGGAGGCGATGGAAGAGGCGCAGCGGATTTATGGCGATCAGCCCGCTTTGCGTCTGATGGGCACCAAGGAAGCGGCCTTGCAGGGGGCCGACGCCCTGGTCATCGTCACTGAATGGAAAAATTTTCGTGTGCCCGATTTCGCCCTGTGGCGGAAGCATCTGCGAGACAAGGTGGTATTTGATGGCCGAAATCTCTATGAGCCACAGCGAATGGAAGAAAACGACCTGGCTTATTACGGTATCGGCAGGGGCCGCAGTGTCCGGATATGATGCCTTCAGGCGACGGACGCTTTCAACCCCTCTAAAAGGACGAAGCGGCCCAAGCTGATAACCTGGCAGGGCAGCGAGCGGACGAAGAGGGGATTGTCGCATAAGCCGCCGGAAAGATACAGCTTTTCCGGAGAGCCGGCGAAGGTGAAGGCGTTGAGGGCAATCCCCTTGACAAAACGCGCCACCGCTTCGGCTTCGCTTGCACCCGCGACCACGGCGTCAAAGATATGGCTCATGCCCAGAACGCCGCAGGTGACGGAAAAGGTCTGGCGCGGCACCGCCATCTCGCGGTAGTCCAACTGATAATAGCGGGCCAGAAGTTCGATGGTGAATCCCATCGAAGCGCCGCATTCGGTATTCCAACCCATATCCCGCAGGCAGCCCGCGGCATAACGGACAAATTTAATGTCGCGGCTGCCGCAATCGAGCAGGGTGTACGAATCCTCCCTAATCAATTGGCCGCCGCCCCTGGCGAGAGCGGTTAACTCATTGATATAGCGTTGGCAATGCCTCTGGCCGTTGTGGCCGGTGGCCAGATCGGCATGAATGCCGCCCGCGTCTTTGGCGGCGACCAGGCGCGGCGCGGCTTCTCCTGGCGCCATAAGTTTGACATACGAAGTGCCGAAATCAGCGAGCAGCATCAGAGTACGCCGTTTAATTCGAGAAATGCCTGAATTTTAGCGCGGCCACTGCTGCCCACCGCCTCGTCGCTGTCCACCGCCAGGGCGCGCCGGTGCAGCGAAGCCAGATGCCTGGCCAAAGCCGATTTGGCGCAGAAGGATTGGGCGAAAAAAACCGTCGGTATTTCCGGGTCAAAGAGCGCTTCCAATCGGTCGTTATCAGGGGTTTTATTTTCCAGGCAACGCGCCCAGCCAAAAACATGGGTGGTATCCGGAAACAGAGTGAGCAGGGAAAAATCCCTGGGCGGCACGCCCCAGAATCCGACGGTTGGGTGACAGGCGGGAAAAAGTGGATGGGCGGCGCTGGAGACAACACTTGCGCAAATCGCTTGCATCTTGTCGGCCAAAGGCATTTCCGTCAGGCATCGCGGCGTGGAAAAATCTTTGGCGTCGCGGTTTTCGCAGGCGATGACCGCGCATTCCGGCAAGGCATGGCGCAAAATCGTCGCCAGATGCGCCGCGCCGTCGCATTTGCCGCGACCGACATCAATATAGATGCGTCGTGGTCGCAAACAGACGGCGTTGGCCGCCACCGCCCGCAGAATCGCGCAATAGACTTTGGGCAGGCAAAGGGCGGCCTCATCCAAACGGACGCCAGGCATTGGCATGTCGAGGTCGATGATTTCCGCCTGCTCCGCTTCAAGTTGCCGGATGATTGCCAAGGGTGGCTGACCGACGATGGCGACGCGCTTGTCTTCGCTCATTGATCCTGACGGCGCAGCAGCCAGATGCCCAGACTGGCAAAGAGGATATGGACGGCGACGGCGGCGACAATCGGGTTGAGATAGCCGGCGCCGGCCATGGATTGCATCGCGCCCCAAATGCCCCAGGCGACGAAGGCCAGGCCGCAACTCGCGGGAATCGCAACGGAAAGATCGCGCCCCCAGCGTTGACAGGCGAGCATTAAAATTGGCAGGCCCAACAGCAGAAGCGGCATTCCCAAAAACAGATACGAAATCCGCCCTAAAAAATCGGCCCACGCCTTAGCCTTTTGCTCATCCGATTCCTTATGGCTGATTTCACGATATAAACCAGTCAGGGACAGTTCCGCCGATTCGTTAAGCGGGATCAGAAAATCACCCGGAGATTCGGGGAGTTGCACTTGCCAGGTCGGCATGTTGACGATGCGAAAACCGCCGTCTGGTCGCTCTTCCTGCATTTGGGCCTCGCCCAGTTCCCAACGTTTTATCTCCTCGTTCCAGGACGCCCATTTGGCGGCGACCAAAGCGCCGACGCCGAATGCCTGATTCCAACGCGAATAGGAAAAATTTTTGAAGGCATACACCTTGGGATTCGGCCATTCAAAGGAATAAAAACCTTCTTTCCCCTTAAAATAGTAGCGGCCGTTGCGAAAAATCCCCAAAGGCACCTTGCCTTGCACCTGCTCATACCAAATCTCGTTGGTGCTGGAAATGGTATGCGGCAGCAGCCACTGGGCGGCGCATATCGCAATCAGGGTGCAGGCGAGGCCGCCCCACAATAAAGGCCGAACAATCAGTTTGAGCGGGATGCCGCCCGCCTTTAAGGCGCGCAACTCGTTATTGTGATTGAGAAGACCCAGGCTGATGACGCCTGAGAGCAGAATCAGAACTGGCCCCAGTTGATCGACGATGAAGGGAATATTGAAGGAAAAATATTTCAGCGCCAGTGATAAGGATTTGCCGGCCTGGGTGAAATTGTCGAATTTTTCGATAAAATCAACCAGCAAATACAGGGCGGTCAGGGCGACGGCGACGGTGACGAACTGGCGGATATATTGGCTTAGGATGTAGCGATTGAGCAACTTCATGGCATGTGTTCGGCTGGCGAAAAGGTTGGTGGACGACGGAAAATCGGTTCTGCTACCATACCAAAGCCGCTTCGTCAAGGTTTCGCGCCGCCTTGACGCCGAACCTGTTTCATGCCAAAGAAACGCATTCGCGAAAAACCATCGCCCATTCGCCTATCTAAAAATCATGCCAAATATCCATATCCTGCCGGAGCATCTGGCCAATCAAATCGCCGCCGGTGAAGTCATTGAACGCCCGGCTTCGGTGATTAAAGAATTATTGGAAAACAGCCTCGACGCCGGGGCGACCCGCCTGGAAATTGAGGCCGAAGGCGGCGGCGCCAAGCTGTTGAAGGTCATTGATAACGGCTGCGGCATGGATGAGGACGACGTGTTGCTGTGCCTGGAACGGCATGGCACATCAAAAATTCGTCAAGCCGCCGACCTTGACGGCATCGCTACTTTAGGTTTTCGCGGCGAGGCGATTCCATCAATCGCCGCCGTCTCGCGTTTTTCCATTATTTCGCGGCCCCAGAATGCCGAGTTGGGCGCAAAGGCCACGGTGGAATACGGCAAACTCACCGCCGCGCACGCGGTCGGCTGCGGCAAGGGTACGGTGATTGAAGCCCGCTTTCTCTTCGGCAACACCCCGGCGCGACGCAAATTTTTGCGCTCGGCCCGCACCGAACTGCATCATATTGATGAAATTGTCCGCACTTACGCCCTGGCCCATCCGGAAATAGGCTTTGTCCTGCGCCTCGACGGCCGCGAGGTTTTTTCGCTTGCGCCGGGGCAAAGCCTGGAAGAACGCTTGCGTCTGCTCTTGCAGCGAGCCGGAGCCTTCATCGCGGTGGCGCGGCGCAGCCAGAATCTGGCCATAAATGGTCTGTTGCTGCCGCCGGAGCTGGGCGCGTCCGCCGGAACCATGCTGCGTCTTTTTGTCAATGGGCGAGCGGTGCGCGACCGGCTGTTCAGCCACGCCGTCGCCGAAGGGATGACAGGTTTTCTCATGAAGGGCCGCTTTCCGGCGGGCGCTTTGCATCTGAGCCTGCCTGCGGGCGATGTCGATGTTAACGTCCATCCGGCCAAACACGAGGTGCGCTTCCGCCACGGCCAGGATGTGCATGCCTTCATTGTTGAGGCGGTGCGGCAGGCGATGCGGATAGAGCAGCGCCACAGTCAGGAACGAATCTTCAGCCCAGCCTTGCGCCCAGAGGGGAGCGCCCGGCCGCTTGCGTCGCCGCCAGGTCTTGGCCAACACCCGGTGAGTCCATGGCATCAATGCGACGAACTGGAAGAGGGCAGGGCGCTTGCCACCGCCGAACCGGAAATGCGTCGGGATGAATCTGCGGAAATTCGCCGTCACCTTGCGCCCGCCGCGCCGCCAGGCGGCATGAATTTTCAGGACGCGCTCGAAGAAGCGCCAGCGCCCGCCAACATGTTTGCGGCCAGCGACGAGTTAGCCGGACTGCGCGTCGTCGGCCAGGCGGCAAGTCTGTATATTCTCTGCGAAAACGCCGAGGGCTTGGTGATTATCGACCAACACGCGGCGCATGAGCGGCTGTTGTATGAGGAATTATTGGCCGCCTATGAGGCGCGGCAACTGGCCGGACAACGCTTGCTATTCCCGCTGTCGATTGAGCTGTCGCCAGGCCAGGCGCGGATTCTTGAAAACCGTCGCGACGAGTTGAGCCGCCTGGGTTTCGCCATCGAGGAATTTGGTGGCGCGACCCACATCATCACCGCCGCGCCCGCTTTTGCCGCCGACAGCGACCCGGCGACGCTTTTATTGCAAATACTCCAGCAATTCAGCGAAGATAAGGGCGATCATTCCCACCCACTTACGGATATTCTCGCCGGCATGGCCTGCAAGGCGGCGGTGAAGGCCGGGCGTGAACTGAACGAGGCGGAAATCCGCGAACTCCTGAAAAAAATGGCCAAGGCGGATATGTTTTCACATTGCCCGCATGGCCGACCAGTGGCGCGGATATTCAGCCACAAAGAAGTGAGGCAATGGTTTTATCGCGGCTGAAATGAACTGCGGTCGCTTTTCCTGGCCACGGCGCCAAAAACCCGCGAAATTTGTTTTTACCGTCGCCCGGCGGCATAATAGAAAGACTCGGTCGCATCTTCGCGCCGCGTCGGGCGATCACCCAGACGATCGCTTTTCTTAAGCCCTCAATCTAAGGGAGCATCCCATGCAAAAGAAGACCCTCATGGTACTCGCCTCTCTCGTTCTGGCATCCAATGCCTGGGCGGAAACAGTGGTGCCAATGAATGCGGTGGACGATAAAGGCGAGGGCACGGCCATCGGCGAGATTGTGGCCGCCGACAGCCAATACGGCCTGGTGTTAACCCCGCGTTTGCACGGCTTACCGCCGGGTTTACATGGTTTTCATGTGCACCAGAACGCCAGTTGCGCGGCGCTGGAAAAGGACGGAAAGATGACGTCGGCGCTGGCGGCTGGCGGTCATTTTGACCCGGACGCTTCCGGCAAACACGGCGAACCCTGGGGCGACGGCCATTTGGGCGATCTGCCGCCACTCTATGTCAATAATCAGGGCGAGGCCACGCAGCCAGTTCTGGCACCTCGTTTGAAAGCCGCCGATTTGCTCGGACATTCGCTGATGATTCATCAGGGCGGCGACAACCACGCCGACACTCCAGCGCCTTTGGGCGGCGGGGGAGGGCGGATTGCCTGCGGCGTCGTGAAATAACCATCTTCTCATCCCTTCATTCCCGCGCCGCCATGGAACCAACTCCGTCGTTGTTCACCGTTCTGGATAGCGTGCCGAACGCCATTTTTCTGAAAAACGCCGACCTGCGCTTCATCTTCATCAACAAGGCGTATGAGCGCTTGTTCGGCGTGTGCAAAGAGGATGTCCTCTGGAAAAACGTTCTCGACTTATCCTATTTGCCGGAAAAAGATCGGGAATTTTATCAGCGCGAAGATCAAGAAATGCTGCGGCGCGGCCAAACCAGCCACCACATTTTCCACTACCGATTTTCCGATGGGGAGATGCACACCTGTTTGTACTGGAGCGGCGGGTTTTCGCAAGCAGATGGCGTTAGAGGATTGATAGGTATTATCGTCGATATAACCAGTCAGAGCGAAACCATCGCCACTTTGCAGGACGAATTGAAGCAGGTATCCACGGCCAAAAAGATCGCGGAAGAGCGGGGCGCTCGCGATGCCCTGACCGGTTTATATAATCGCGGCGCGTTGGAGGAGGCCTTGCGCACCCAGGCCAAGGAACGCTCGCTTTTTTCCTGCGTGATGTTTGACATTGATCATTTTAAGCGGGTCAACGATACCTTCGGGCATTTGGAAGGTGACGAAGTGCTGAAAAAAGTCGCGCGGATCATCAAGGAAAACTCACGCGGCAATGACCTGGCCTGTCGATACGGCGGTGAGGAATTTCTGCTGATTTTGGTCGGCAACGGTCTACGCGACGCGATTTTCGTCGCCGAACGAATTCGCGTCCATGTCGCCGAAACGATCCTTCTGCCAAACGGCGAACATATCACCATCAGCGCCGGTTGCGGCGTCTACAAATCCGGCGAAGCCGCCCACATCGTTCTGCAACGCGCCGACCAAGCCTTGTACGAAGCCAAAGCATCCGGACGAAATAAGGTGTGCGACGAAACGATGTGCATTATCGCGCGAACGTAAGTAATTGCCAAAGATGCGCAAAGTATGGTGGCTTCAATGTCGAATTTGCCGCTCCGGCCTTTTAAGTAAACATAATATACATTATGCGACATAAAATATCGGCGTTGATTTTCATTCATTTTATCCAACCAGGTCAATAAATTGGACGACCGCATTCATCTTTCATTGATTTTATGCGACATAAAATATCGGTGTTGATTTTGATTGTATGCCCTCGTTTTCCCATTCATTTTATCCAACCAGGCCAATAAATTGGACGACCGCATTCATTTTTCACTGATTTTATGCGACATAAAACATCGGCGTTGAATGATGAACCATGAATGATGTACCATTTCGCATCCGCGCCTAAAGAGCGCCCCGCCTTGTTTTTCCCGTTATTCGTGGTATCTTCGCGGGCCTTTTTTGTTCCGGGCATAAAATTTTTTGGGGAGAATTACCCATGTCTTCACATACCGTCTATCAGGAACCCTTGGTCAGTCGTTATACCAGCAAAGAAATGCAGTATCTTTTTTCCGATGAGTTTCGTTTCAGCACCTGGCGCAAATGCTGGCTGGCCCTGGCGGAAGCCCAGTATGAAATGGGGCTTACCGACATCATCAGCCCGGCGATGCTGGAGGAAATGCGCGCCAACGTCGCCAATATTGACTATGACCTGGCCGCCGCCAAAGAACGGGAAATCCGCCACGATGTTATGGCGCATGTCTATGAATTTTCAACCAAATGTCCGAAAGCGGCTGGCATCATTCATCTTGGCGCGACATCACAGTATGTGGTGTGCAACACCGATTTAATTATTCAGAAAAAGGCATTGGCCCTTATCAGGCAATCGCTGTTGAACGTCATCTCAAACCTGGCCGTCTTCTGCCGTAAACACCACCAACTGGCCACTCTTGGTTACACCCATTATCAACCGGCGCAACCGACCACGGTCGGCAAGAGAAATACTCTGTATTTACAAGATATTATCATTGATTTGGATCATGTTGATTTCTTCCTTTCGCGCATCCGCGCCCGTGGGGCCAAGGGCACTGTCGGCACCCAGGCGACGTTTCTTGAGCTTTTTAAGGGTGATAACGAAAAAGTGCGGAAGATGGACGAGCTGGTTGGCAGAAAATTGGGGTTTGACAAGGTGTTCGCCGTCACCGGTCAGACCTACACGCGAAAACTCGATATGAAATTGGCCGAAACCCTGGCCGGAATCGGCGCCACCGCCCACAAATTCGCCGTCGATTTGCGGCTTTTGTCAAACCTGAAAGTACAGGAAGAACCTTTTGAGAAGAATCAGACCGGCTCGTCGGCCATGGCCTATAAACGCAACCCGATGCGCAGCGAACGTATGACCGCTTTGGCGCGCAAGCTCATCAATCTGCCGCAGAATTTCGCCGCCACCTACAGCAACCAGTGGTTTGAGCGCACCCTTGACGATTCGGCGATACGGCGCATGGACTTGCCGCAGTCCTTTCTTTTGACCGACGCCATCGTAAAGCTTTTTATAAACATTACGGCCGATATGGTTGTTTATCCGAAACAAATCCTGCGCCATCTCAAGGCCGAGCTGCCCTTTATGGCCACGGAACAGCTTTTGATGAAGGCGGTGGAAAAAGGAGAAAGCCGTCAGGAAATGCACGAAATCATCAAGGAGCATTCGGTGGCTGTTGGCAAGGAAATCAAAGAAAAAGGCAAGGAAAACGATCTCTTGATGCGACTGGCCGGCGACAGCCGCTTTCCATTCACGATTAACGAACTCTGCGAAATCATGAGCGATTTTTCTTCGTTTACCGGCCGGGCTTCGGCGCAGACTCTGGAATTTCTTGACGAAGAAGTTGAGCCGCTTCTGGAGGCGAACCGCCACTGTTTCGTGAAAACCGACGCCACCGTAAGCGTGTGACTGGCCTAGCGCGAACAATCGTGGCAGCGCCCTGCCCCAGCCTGCGCCTTCTCTATCTGCGCATCGCCCCCAGCCGCTTTGCCTGGCTGAAAAATATCCTTGAAGGCTATGACAATCTGGCGGTTGTGTCGCGGGACGCCGCCACGCCGCATGGGGCGCTCGTCCGCTACCCATCGGAACGCGAGCGGGAAATATTCGCTGTTTTGTCGAGTCTCGCGCCCACCCTGTGGGTCTGATTGTTGTTCTTCTCCTCCGCACAATTTCACAAATTTATGCCGCGATTTTATATAAAAACCTTCGGCTGTCAGATGAATGCGCGCGACAGCGAAATTATGGCGCAATTTTTACGTCAGGCTGGGCATAAGGAATGTTCTTCGGCGGCTGAAGCCGACATCATCCTGATCAACACCTGCTCAATCCGCGCCAAAGCCGAGCATAAGCTTATCAGCCTGCTGGGCGCATTGCGTCCGTTAAAAAAAGAAAAACCTGACATCATTATCGCGGTGGCCGGTTGTGTCGCGCAGCAATATGGCGCGGCCCTGCGCGAAAAAATGCCGATCATCGACCTGATTGTCGGCACGCAACGAATTTACCAAATCGCCGAGTTGCTTGCGGCGGCGCGGCGAAAACCCGGCCTCATCGCCGGAACACTCGACAAATCCTATCAAATACCAATCTTCCTTCCCGATGCCGCGACCCGGCGGCGAAGCGGTTCGGTGTCACGTTTCGTCACCATCATGCAGGGTTGCGACAATTTTTGCGCCTACTGCGTCGTGCCGTACACCCGTGGACGTGAAGTATCACGACAACTATCCGATATTCTTGAAGAAGTTCAGGCGCTTCTCGACCAGGGCGTCGCCGAAATCACCCTGTTGGGGCAAAATGTCAATTCATATGGCCTGACTAATTCAGCTGGTGGAAGACTTTGCCGATTTCCGGAGCTTTTACGCGCCGTCGCGGCCTTGCCGGGATTGCGCCGCCTGCGCTTCACCACCTCGCATCCGAAGGACTTGTCGGATGATTTAATGCGCTGTTTCGCCGAATTGCCGAACTTGTGTCCGCATGTGCATCTGCCGTTGCAATCCGGTTCCGACGCGGTGTTGAAACGGATGAATCGCCGCTATGACCGTCAGGATTATCTGGCCCTGGTGGAACGATTGCTTCAGTATCGACCGGATATGGCTTTGTCCACCGACATCATCGTTGGCTTTCCCGGTGAGGACGAGGCGGATTTCGCCGCGACCATGGACATGCTGGAAAGACTGCGCTTTGACGCTTCATTTTCCTTCAAATATTCCGACCGACCCGGCACGGCCTCGGCCAATTTTCCTGATAAAATTGATGAGCGAATTAAGGGCGAGCGCTTGCAAGTATTCCAGCGTCGGCAAGATCAAATCAGTCTGGAGCGTAACCGCGCATATATTGGCAAGCGCCTGGAAATTTTACTGGAACAGGTGGATGCGGTCAGTTGTTCCGGCAGGACGCCCAGCAATCATCTGACCCATATTAACCACCTGTCGGCAAGGGACATAAAGCCTGGCGATTTCGTGACCGTCGTTATCACCGACGCCGGTCAACATGCGCTGCGTGGCGAGCTGGCGTCGTAACTATTTGTCCTGGTTCGGGTTATTTCTGTTCGCCGCGAATTCGCCGATCGCCCGTGCCAGCTCCCGACCATCTCCCTGGCTAACAAATATCGTCTTTTCATCTTGTGAAAACAATTCCCGATTCGCCGGACAATCTCCTAAAATCATTGGTTTGCCCATAGCCTGATAGATATAGGCTTTGCCGGGAATTGTTCGCCTCGCTTTGGCGATTTCGGCGCTGAAATGACCGGCCAGGCATAAGTCGGCTCCGGCGATTTCCCTGGCCAATTCGGGTTGCGATAGCCAATCGAACGCCGTAACGCCCGCAAGCGCCGTAAGCGCTCTTTTCTGTCGCTTTGGCAAGGGACCAATCAAAGTGAATTCGAGGTCGCTCCGGTCGGATAAAAGCTGAATTGCCTGGATGACAATATCTATCCCTTGCAAGGGCAGAATACTGCCAAAATACAAGACCTTTGTCGCCCTGCCCCGCCGCGCCGCCGCCACACCGCTATGATAAATCGCCGTATCGGCCCGCAGATACAAAATGATACGCTTTTTGCTCTTCAAACCTAATTCTTCGATAAAATACTCGGCGTGCGCTTTGCTGTCGCAGACCACGTAATCGGCGCGGCGCAGCGTGCTTTGGTCGAGCCATTTAAGGAAACGGGCAACGAGACCGCCCGGCCCGAAGCGTTTCCGGTCGCAGACAAAGGTGTCGTACAAGGAGATAAAGAAATCAATGATCACAGTCTTATCCCGCATTTTGCGCCAAAACAGCGGCAGCGCCAATTGCGGCGCGAAACCGACGAAAATCACATCGTAAGCCTTGAGCGAATGCGTCAGCAACCACGAATACACATGGAGCAGGCGGCGCGGATAGGAACGGCTCGAACTGGCGCAAACCACCAACGACGCGGCGTATTGATTCAGGAGTCGCGTTTCCTGACTGTTACGGATATATGCCGATTCTTTGGTGGAAATGAACAGGCATGTCCGCCCCTGGACGAGACGGCATAAAATCCGCTCTGATATTTCGTTTGGATTAAGCATAAAATTTGTTGCGGCGAGATGGATTGTCGCTCATATAATGGGCGGCTGAAAAATTATGTTTCCGGACAGGATACCCGCGCGCCGCCGATTTGGGAATACGGAAGAGGATGATACAAATCACGATGAGTTTCGCAGGCTTATATAAAAACCCAATTGTTTTTCTCTACTATATCGTTCTCGCCGTCCTCGCCTTGGGCGCCAATCCCTTCGCCGGAGAAACCTCGGCGCCGGTTGACCTTTTGGGTACCGCTGCCGGTTTCGACGCCAACATCAGCGAAGAAAATGTGCGGCACCCTCAGCGCTCCGACATTCTTGACGCGCTCTTGCCGCAGTGGAAGGAATATAAAACTCTGCTGCGCCAGGGCGACCCCGCTTTGTGGAACCCCTATTCGGCGGGCGGCAGAATCGGCATCACCGATGTCACTCGTTCGGTGTTCACTCCGTCTTTTTTGCTGTTCGCTCTTTTAAAGGCTGATTGGCTGGGTTTTTATTTCGCCTGTCTGTCTAAATTAGTCATTGCCGGATTCGGTTTTTATCTGTTCGCCAAACGTCACATGCCGACGGCGGCGGCGCTTTTCGGCGGCACGCTCTACGCCCTATGCGGCTTTCACTGCGCCTGGTTTTACTGGCCGCAGGTCAGCGCCTCCATATTCATTCCCTGGCTGTTTTGGGCCTTGTCGTTATGGGACAGCGGCGATTGTCGCCGTTGGTTTTTCCCGGCCACGGTATTGAGCACGGTTTTGCTCATCACTGGTGGTTTCCCGACCGTCAGCATCTACGGATTGTATGCGGCGGGTCTCTGGCTGCTGCTGGAATTTTGCCTGAGCGACAACAAGCGCGATGCCGGGCGGAAGCTTATATGCGCCGCGTTCGCTATTATTTGCGGCGCTCTGATCACTGCGCCACTGTTGTTTGGTTTGCTGGATGTCCTGCGCGATACCGATATTTCCTATCGGCATGGCGGCACGAACCTCACTTTTCCCAAAGATTTACGCCTGTTTGTTGGCACCGATTCAATCGATATCGGAAAAACGTTTTATCTCGGCCCATTGGCGGCTTGCCTCGCGGCGCTGGCTCTGATTGTTCCCTGGATACCCGGCAACAAGACCGAAAAATACAAAATACCGGTCATCGCTTCCTTCCTCATCGCCCTATGCAGCCTGGTCATCGCCTTCGGTCTGATGCCGCATGACTGGATTCGGCATATCCCGTTTATCGGCAAAAACCCATGGAATAGGCTGGTGGTTTTGATCGATTTCGCGGCCAGTCTGCTTGCCGCCCTTGGTTTTGCCCAATTGCTGATTTGGGCGCGGAAAATTGCCGCAATTTGGTGGCGGCGCGGCGCGTTTCTTGTGCTTGTCGGCTTGTTTTGCTCGCAGGCGGTGTCGCAGATTGATGTTTTTCACAGCTTCAATAATGTCGCCGAGAAAGAGAATTTTTACCCGCAAACCGAGGCCATCTCGCTCATAAAACACACGATCTCGCCCTTTCAAAGCGTGGTCGCCGACAACAGTTATTTGGTCTCCGGAACGTTAGGATATTATGGCCTGCCCGAATGGTTCGCTCACGATTTTATGAACGCCGACGGCAAAAATCTGTTGCGACAGATTGTCGATAATCCATACAGGTCGCCGACGGCGGCGTCATTTCTGCGGCAGGATATTGATTTCGCCTCACCGCTGTTTTCTCAATTGGGAATTCGTTATTTTCTGGTGCGGCGTCTGAGCGAAAACGACACTGTTTTACGGACATGGGCCGGTAAACAAGATTTTTCCTCGCCACCCTTGCCAGAGGCCAGCATCCGGCAAGCCTTTCTCAGCGATGAGGATCTGGTGGTTTCTGGCATCCATCTCAAAGTGGCGCCGCTCCCTGAAAAAAATACTCTCGCTGGCTCGCGGATACGGTTGCGGCTCTATGATCAAGATATGAATCTTTTAGGCCAGGGCGTAGCGCCGCTCGATTCCATCAACGGACGAAATTATGTCTTGGCGGATTTTGCCGAGGATGTCCGTATCCCGGCGGGTATTCATTGGTTGGAAGTGTTGTTTGACGGCGCGGCTGGACAACAGCTCAAACTGCATCTCGCCAGAGCGCCGCGTCAGGGCGACGCGCTGCGCATCAATGGCCAGGAGCGCAACGCTTCGCTGGTCGTGCGCTATTTCCAAGACCCGCCGCAACTTTCTCATCAAAAATATCGCATATGGAACGGCTTCAAAGAGCCGATTTCGGTCATTGAAAACCGTCACTGTCCCGGCGGCGCATATTTCGTGCCGACGCTGACCAGCCAGGATTGGCGTGAAGACGAGATAAAAACGGTCAGGGAGAAGGCGCATGACCTCCGCCTGGAATACGCTGGTGGCCAAGCCGGTTTTCTGGTGTTGCCGATGCGGCGATTTCCTGGCTGGTCGGCTTATGTCAACGGCGCAGCGGTGACGGTATCGGAGTATCTCGGATTTTTACCGGCGATTCCGGTGTCGGGGCAGGCGCATGTTCGTTATGTGTACAGGCCACAAAACTTCGCGGTCGGCCTATTCCTGACCTGTTGCGGTGTTTTTGTGACGCTGGCCGCTTGTTTTGTCCCACGCCCTGCCCCGCCCCACGGCGGCCGCCGAAAGCAAGGCAGAAAATTTCCAAGGAAACGCTGATTCCATTTCTCGCCAAAGTCGGTATCCTCCCGATATACAGAATATTGCGCCGGGTTCAGACCGGTCTTTTCCTGGAAGATAATTTGAGCGAACTGCTTAAAGCGCCAAAACCGCAATCAACTGTTTTCACTCAACTTTCTCTCTGGTAAATCTCGTGAGACAGCAGTGAATGAAAATTATTTTTTCGCCTCGGCGCTGGCGGTTTTCGCGGCGAGCGGCGTCAGGTGGAAGATGACGCGACGCTGCGAACCGCCTTTGCCGGTTTCGACTTTGGCCGCGCCGACGAGCGCCCGCTCAGGTGGAACCGCCAGTTCGTTCACCAGAATATTGCGCGTCAACTCGGCGCGGCGTTTGGCCAAATCTTTCAGCATGGCGTTATCCACCACCACGGCCTGCGCTTTCACCGGCGCGAATCGCGGCGGTAGCGGCGGCGGAATATCCGTTTCTTCTTCTTTGGCGGTTGCGACCGCGCCGCGTTTCCGCAGCTCCTGCTGCCAGGCGGCGGCGCGGCGGGCGTTTTCTTTCGCTACCCGGCGTTTTTCTTCGGCTTCCAGCTCTTTTTTTAATGCCTGACTATCTTCAAGGCTACCGGCGCAGCCAATCACTTCCAGCGCCAACAGCGGGTGAGCGGCAAGAAAATCGCGGATTTCGCTCAGGACGGCGTGGCTATCGCCAGTAAATTTCATTTGACCGGGCGCGCATTCAAGCCCAGAGTTTTTTGTCAGGTTTTCCTCGCCCGCCACTGCGAACGGCGCGGTTTGCGCCTTTTTTATCAGCTCGCGCAGGGACGAAAGACCGCGCTCGAACACCGGCGGCAAGGCTTTGTCACCTGGGCGTTGGGCCTCGTGACGCCAGGTCATTATTCCATCTTTATTGGTTAAAAGCGCCACGAGCAAGGCGGCTTCCGATTTTGCCGAGGCGACGGTCAGATTTTTGCCGCGAAAGACGGCGTTTTCACGGATATTGTTCGCTTCGCCGCTTGAGGATAAATCCAGGCTGATGAGACCGTCCTGGCTGATGCCGAAAACGTCTCCTGCCTGACTTGTGAATTGCTTTATCGGCGCATCGGCGACCGTCAGTTGCCAATCGCCAAGGCCGCCGTTCAGCAAAGCCAGAGAACCGTTCAGATTGATCGCCGCGCCAGCCAGAGAACCAGTCAGGCGCAACGGCGCGGCTTGCGTCGGTTTGTCGGTGATGAAGGGGCCGAGACTGCCGTTCACCGCGCTGATTTCGCCGGACCATGCTGGACGCGGGCGATTGTCGGTGATGGAAATGGCGCCGTCTTTGACAGAAATTTTCTGGATTTCCAGGGCCGTGGCCTCATCCTTTTTGCCGCCTTCGTTACTGATGCGCGTGATGAAGGCGGCGAGGCGGGCGGCGGGCGCGGCGGCATCCAGGGTGGCGCTTAATCGCGGTTTTCTTATGGCCATTTCACCGATGATCGCCGAATGCTTGTCGCGGTCGAGGCGAATCCCGAACAGGTCCAGACCATCCCAGGAAAAATACGGCGTTTTTTTGTCAGCCAGGACACCAGCGGCAAAGGAAATTTCGCCGCGAAAGGCCGCGCCCGGCAAGAGCACGTTGCCTTTGCCGCTGAAGGAGGAATCGAGGCCGAGCAGCAGGGAGTTTTTGCTGTACCACGGCAAAACCCGCGCCGTCGGCATATCGTCGAAGTCACTGCGTAGCGTCAATTTCAGCGGGAAAACGCCGACATTGCCACGGCCGTTGAAGCGGCCCTTGTCCCCCAGTTTCGCCCGCACCTGCACATTGTCTTTATCGGTCGGACGCTGGGCCTGGCGCAGGTCGGACGCCTGGATGTTCACCTCGGTAAAGCGCAGCTCCGGCAATTTGCGCCGCGAATCTTTCAGCGTCAACACGCCGTCGTAGTCAAGGTTTTCCACCCGTGGAAAACCGGTCATGAAAATTTCCGGAGTTTTCGCGACATCAATGGTCGTTTCGCCGCCGCCGATGCTGATTTTGCCCAGCGAAAACTCCGCTTGCCGCAGGGAAAATCCGTCCAATTTCAGGCTTTCGGCCTTGAGCCAGTCTCCCAGCCGCGTTTTTTTCGCCTCAAGACGGCCGTTTTCAAACAGACGGGTGTTCTTCACTTTAGCGTCAGGCTCATCGCTGAAGCGCAAGGTCGCCTGGATATTGGCGACGCCTTCGCCGGACAGTTCCGGATGGTCGAGCCACGGCCAGAGGGTGGCAAGCGGGATCGCTTCAAGCGACAGATCACCGCCCGTCATCGCGCCGCCGATAAAATCACCGCTGAAGCGCAGCCGCGCTCCGGTTTCGACATGATGGGCGGCCAGCGCATAATTCCCGGTGGCCGCATTTTTTTTCTCATCGCCTGTCCGCGCATAGTTGCTGATCCGCAGGTCGATGCTGTCCCACTCGCTGCTGCTTTTTCGTTCGCCGCGGCGCAGCAAAGAACCGTCGTCAGCCAAGACATTATTGACCAAAAGCCGGGAAAATATGCCGTTTTCCTCGTTGTTTCCCGGTGTTGAAAGCAGCCGCGTCAGATGCCAGGGAAATCCGTCCGGCGTGGCGACCGTGAAACCGTGCGTGACGATGTTGCGAAAGGCGATTTCGCCGCTCATCGGGCGCAGCACGCCGTCGAGATGACTGGTTGGCGCTGTCACCGTCACCAGCTTGTCGTTATCGGCCAATTCGAGGTCGATGAGCTTTAACTGAAAATCAATGGACAGGTCGCCGCCGGTCGGCGCAAAGGTCAGTTGCAGGTCGCCTTCGGCGCCGCCCTTGGTGACGGCTAGCGGCAATTGTATCGGCAAGTAGCTGAGATAGCGTTTAATTTCTAGATTGCGGATGGTGCAGGCCAACTCCGTGGTCTTGCCGCCGCCAATCTGGCCGGATTTACTCTTCAACTCAATCGGACTGCCGTTGAAGACGGCGGAAAAACGCGGCTCCAGCGTCGATTGAACTTCGGTCGGAATATTGGCGACATGCGGAATATCCAAACGGATGTTTTCAAGAATATGCTCGTTTTGCCGCCGTTCATCGGTGAAGCGGATCAGGCCGTCGTCGATTTCGACATTGTTCAGCGCGAAGCGAAACGGCAATTCGGCCAGATTCAGGAGGTCGTTTTCCGGTCGCGCTTCCGTCTTGCCGCCGAACAGACGCCGCAGGTTATAGCGGTTGTCCTCGCCCAGCACCGCTTCCAGGCGCGGCTCGGTGATGCGCAGGGCGCGGCAGACAAATTGCGAGCGAAATAGTGATAAGGCGTCGAGTTTGGCTTGGATCGCGCCGACCGTGAGCATCCGTTGCCCGTCGTCGCGAATGCTCGCGTCGTCGAGCGCCAGGGTGAAGGTGAAGGGGTTGAAGCGGATGTTTGGCGTATCAAGCGCCAGACGCGGGTCGTGCGCCAACAGCTCCGGCAGACTGTGGCGCAAATACCAGGGAACGCCCAGAAAACCGGCCAGGCAATAGGCGGCGCAGAGCGCGATCAGAACGACAATCGCCACTATGAGCGGATGTCCGGCGCGGCCTTCGCCACGTTTTTTGCGGGTCGTTGATTTTTTACCGCGTTGTTCCGGCTGAAGACCCTCCCGTTCGGCCAGCGTCGAGGGTGAGGTTTTTTGCGAAGCGCCGGAGTGTATGGAAATATTGTCAGGATTACCGCTTGATTCGGGCATTGTGATTTTTGCGTGCGAGGGGGAGAAAACAGGTGCCGCGCGATGGCGGCGGACGGCCACCGGTGGCCCACGGAAAGGTTCGCCACTATGCCTTGGGCAGGTCTTTTTTTCAAGACGATTTCCGCCCGCGTCGCCCGCGTCGATTTCAGACGAAGACGCCCGATACTATTTGCATTTCCTCGGTTTTTGCCGGTACAGTGGGACATTCGTAAAAAACAAATGATTGTTGCCGATTATCCCATCTTTCTCGCCCCATTCGCGCATGACCACCCTGACCGAATTGTTTCGCTGGCAGGATGTCCTTGACATCGCCATCGTCGCCTTCATCGTTTACCAGCTGATTAGCATTGTCCGCGGCACCCGCTCGCTTCAGATGCTGGCTGGCATCTGCGTCCTGATTGTTGTGTATTTTGTCGCCCGCGTGTTTGATCTGGCGACGCTGATGTGGTTGATGCAGACCTTCTTCAGTTCGCTGCTGTTAATTGTCATCATCGTCTTTCAGCAGGACATTCGTCGGGCCTTGACCCAGGTTGGCCGCACCCCTTTTCATGGCGGTACTGGAGTGTTAGAAAAAGACCTGGATGAGATCGTCCGCGCCGCCCAGTATCTGTCAAAGCGCAAAATCGGCGCCTTGATCGTCATGGAGCGTGACACGGCTTTAAGCGAATTTGTCGAATCCGGCTTCGTCCTTGACGCGCATCTGACGAAAGAATTGCTGATTTCCATTTTTATGCCGGTGTCGCCCTTGCACGACGGCGGCGTCATCGTCAATAAAGGGCGGATTCATTCGGCGGCCTGCATCCTGCCTTTGACACAGAATCCCTACATCAACAAGCGCTACGGCACCCGCCACCGCGCCGCCATTGGCATTTCCGAAGAGACCGACGCCGTGGTGGTTGTCGTCTCCGAAGAAACGCAGGAAATTTCCCTGGTCCGCCATGGCGCGTTGACCACCATGGGTGATGAAGTAACCTTGATGAACAACCTGCGCGCCATTTTCATCAGCAATCAACCGTCGTCATCCTCATGGAAAAACTGGTTTCCGATAAAATGAAGACCGGCCATGGCCTGCTCTATCATCTGCGGCGCAGCGAGTGGCTGTTGCGTCTGGTTTCCGTCCTTATCGCCCTTGGCCTGTGGCACATGGTCGGGCGCGAGGATGTGGTGGATAAAACCGTCATGGTGCCGGTTGAGTTGCTCAATCTGCCGCGTGACCTGGTGATTGCCAGCCAGTTCAAACGCGAAATCGAAGTAACAATCAGCGGCCCCAGAGTCGCCATTGAAAAGATGACCAGCGGCTCGGTCACGCGCCAGGTCAACCTGGCCAACGCCCAGCCCGGCACCTTTGTCATCAATAACGATACCGATTCGATTCCGGCGCCACGCGGCATTAGCGTGCTGCGGGTGCAGCCAGCCTCCATCCTTTTATCCATAGATAAACTGGCGCAGAAATATTTTCCGGTGGTTCCCGTGACCAAGGGCGAAGTCGCCACCGGTTTTCAGCTCGATGGCCTGACTATGGAGCCGAGCGGCATCACCATCACCGGGCCGGATACGGTTTTGTCGCAGGTAGAAGAATTGCGCACGAAAATCATCGATCTTTCCGGCCTGAAAGAATCGAAACAGATCCAGGCGCCGCTTGATCTCGCGCCCGGCATCGTCGAATTGATTGGCGATACCTCGGTCACCGCCGGTATTCGGGTCAGCGTCAAGACCGTGGAAAAAGTCGCTTCCGGCGTCGAAATCAATCTGGTTCTCGACGGCGTCAAGCAAAAAGTCAGTCCAGCGCGGGCGGACGTGCTGTTGCGGGTGCCGCAGGCGCTTGTCCGCAAGGCGGTTGACCCGCACTCGTTGATCACTTTGGGCGCCACCCTGAATCCAGATGGAGAAACGGCGCGTCTAACCGCGACGCCGAAGGAACAAAACGGCCTGAAGGTGGAAGTAATCAGCATCTTCCCCTCGGTTGTTCGCCTCTTACATCCGCCGCCGGTCGCGCCGCTGGTCGTCGCGCCGACGGCGAGCGGCAAAACACCGCCGCCAAACGCCGCTTCCAACAGCAAGAAAAAGTGAACTCCATGGAAAATATGAGAAAGCTGTTCGGAACTGACGGCATTCGTGGCGTGGCCAACGTCTACCCGATGACCATTGAAATCGCCATGCAGGTTGGCCGCGCCATCGCCTTTTTAGTGAAAAACAAGCCGCGCCGCCACCGCATCGTTATCGGCAAAGATACGCGGCTTTCCGGCTACATGCTTGAAAAGGCCATGGCCGCTGGCGTGTGCTCGATGGGCGTCGATGTGCTTTTGGTTGGGCCGTTGCCGACGCCTGGCATCTCATTCATCACGACCTCGATGCGCGCCGACGCCGGCGTGGTGATTTCAGCTTCGCACAATCCGTTTCAGGATAACGGCATCAAGATTTTTTCCGGCGACGGCTTCAAATTGCCTGACGAAACCGAGTTGGATATTGAAGACCTGATCTTCTCGCAGAAAATGGCGGCCTTGCGCCCGGTGGCGGAAGAGGTCGGCAAGGCCGTGCGCATCGACGACGCCCGCGGCCGCTATGTCGTCTTCCTGAAAAATACCTTCCCACGGCAGATGACCCTGGACGGAATGCACATTGTCCTCGATTGCGCCAACGGCGCGACCTACGGAGTCGCTCCTTTTGTTTTTGAGGAATTGGGCGCGAAGGTCACGGTTTTAGCCGCCGAGCCGGACGGCAAAAATATCAACCGCGATTGCGGCGCTTTGCATCCGGAAGTCATGGCCGCGAAGGTCAAAGAAGTCGGCGCGAATATCGGCCTGGCCCTGGATGGCGATGGCGACCGGCTGATTGTCGCCGATGAACACGGCCAGATTGTCGATGGCGACCATATCATGGCCATTTGCGCCGAAGAATTGATGAAGAAGCGTCAGTTAAAGAAAAAGACGCTGGTCGCCACCGTCATGTCGAACATGGGCCTGGAAGTGGCGATGAAACGTTTGGGCGGCGGCTTAGTCCGGACGGCGGTTGGCGACCGCTATGTTGTTGAATGTATGCGTAAAAATGGATATTCCTTCGGCGGCGAGCAGTCGGGTCATCTGGTCTTTCTTGACCATATCACCACCGGCGACGGCATCCTGGCCGCTTTGCAACTGCTGTCGATTATGAACAAACGGAACAAACCGCTCTCAGAACTGGCACTCTGTATGGAGAGCTATCCACAGGTGCTGAAGAATGTCCGCACCGCCACAAAAATCGCCGTCGAGCATATCGCCGGTTTCAGCGACGCTCAGGCGAAAATGACGGCTAAATTGGGTGAGGAAGGGCGTATCCTGGTGCGGCTATCCGGTACTGAACCGGTGATCCGGGTTATGGTTGAAGGGCGAAACCTCGATGAAATCACGGCCATGGCTGATGAACTTTGTCAGCTGGCATGCCAAGGGGATCGTTAATGTGGCGCGTGAAGCACTGTCATTACTTGCCGAAAATCTGAATGTGTCATTCCATTCCCGCGCCTTCTTCTGTCATTCCCGCGCAAGCGGGAATCCATATTGTCGCTTGCGCAATATCCTCTTCTGGATGCCCGCTAAAAACGTGCGGGCATGACGGCGGTAGCGGCCCACCGCGCCTGTCGTAGGGACACGGCGCGCCGTGTCCCTACTCTACACAACCCATACATGAATTCTCCCCTCTCCCGCC
>JAITSS010000041.1 GCA_031287565.1 Desulfobulbaceae bacterium | reverse complement strand
GAACTCGAACAGACCTTGATGAATTATCTACAGGCTTACAATCACTTCATCCCGCAACGGGCCATCGGCTACCAATCCCCCATCGATGCACTCAAATCATGGTACGCGCAACAGCCTGATCTGTTTGTTAAACAGGTCTATAAACAGGCGGAATGCGACACTTACGCTTTGATCATTTCCTCGGCCAGCATCCGATCAAGGGTTTCCAGCGCGAACTGGCGTTGCTGAACGCTGGCGTAGGCGGTGCATGAGCAATGGAGCGCGGCGCTGTTGCGGATAAGCAATTCCAGACGCAGGTTGTCGCGGCCCAGCTCCAGAGAAAAGCGAAAGGGGCCGTGCGCCGGATGTTCCGCCTGACTTTTTTCTAACAACTCGGCGGGGATTTCCAACCAGAATAAGCCGGGTAGCGGGCCGGGCGCAAGGTTTCGTTTCAGCCAGGATTCAATGTTATCCCGCTCCATCGGCGAGAGTTCGTCGATAATCAGAACGCGCATGGCAAACCTCAAATATCTAGCCAGGTTGTATCGGTTCCCAACACTTCACAGCCGCCTTCGCGGACCACGGCCATCACTTCGAGGCGCACGCCGCCCCAACCGGGCAGATAAATCCCTGGCTCGATCGTCACGACCATGCCGTCGCGCAAAAGCGTATCGGCGCGGCTGGAAAGACGCGGTTCTTCGTGCACCTGCAAACCGACGCCGTGTCCGAGACTGTGGCCGAAATAGGCACCGTAACCGGCTTCGGCAATGACCTGGCGGGCGGCGGCGTCCACATCTTTGCCGCGAACACCGGCCCGCAAAACGGCGATTCCGGCTAACTGGGCGCGGCGGACCAGACGATGAATCTCGTGGTAACGCCGGTCGGCCTGGCCGCAAACGAAACTGCGCGTCATATCCGAGCAGTAGCCATCAAGAATCAAGCCCATGTCGATGGTGATAGGGCGACCCGCCGTCACCGTTTCACGGCCCGGCACCGCGTGTGGTAAAGCGGCGTTGGCGTTGCAGGCGACAATGGTCGGGAAACTCGCGCCCTCCGCGCCTGCTCGCCGCATTCGCGTTTCCAGAGCCAGGGCGATGTCCGTCTCACTCTGACCAAGGGCGAGGCCCGCGAAAATTTCCTGGAAGACCTGTTCATTCAAAGCGACCGAGCGGTGAATCAGCTCCAATTCGGCTTCATCCTTGCATTGTCGATGCTGTTCTATCAGTCCTTCAAGTGGATGGAGATACACATCTTTTTTTGCCAGGCTTTCCGACATGGCCCGATATTGGCTGACCAGCGTGTAGTCGGCTTCAATCGCCAGGCTGCGTATCGCCAAAGCCGGGAGCAATTCCGCAAGCAACGCGGTTAATCCCTTATCGTACAAACGGACTGTGAGCCAAGGCCCGTCGGTTTCAGCCTGCTGGCGGTAGCGAAAATCGGTGAGAAGCATGACTTCGCCGCGCCGTGGCAGCAGCAGAAGGCCGGAAGATTCCTCAATGCCGTGGTCGCGGGCGGTAAAGCCGCTCAGGTAGCGGCGGTTGAAGGGATTGCCGACCAGAATGGCGTCGAGTCCCAGGCGTTCAAGTTCGTTCCTGATGCGAGCGAGGCGTTTTTGATAATCAATTTCCATGCTCAGGCTACCAAGCGGGCGATCATCTCTTTGCGCTGATCCATGGCCTGACCGTACTGGTCGTTCAGGTCGAGCAACAGCCGCGCCAATTCATCCTTGTATTTCGGGTGCATGGCCGCCGACAACCTGGCCGGCGGCTGGATGCCGCGCGTCGCGTACTGCTGCTCCAGTTGATTGAGCAAGGCGTCTTCCAATTGCCGGGTCATCTGTTCCTTATGCTGGCCGTACTGGCCGAGGAGCTGCCCCAGCTCAGAACAGGCGGTGGTCACGGCCGCGCCGCCTTTTGCGGTCAACAAGTCGAGAATTCCCTTGATGGCTAGCTCGCTGCGCCCTTTCAGCGTTTCGTCGCGGGGCAGAACGATGTTGCGCAGCAGGGTTTGCGCCATGCCGCGCCGTAGCGCCGCCTGCTTCGCCGACGTTTGTCCAGCCAGATGCGCGGTCAGCTCGCCGTCCGGCTGGTTGAGATAGGCGGCGGCCAGACGCATTCCTTCCCGTGTCGTGTCCTCGCCACTGTCCGATTCGGCGTCGCTTTCGGCGGCGATCCGCGCCGCCCGCGCCAAAACCATATCCAGAGTGCTTTTGATTTCCGCCATGATGTTCCTGTTCTATAAAAGAGTTGATAAGTGACGAATGCGCGACGAGGCGCGACCAACGACGACAAATGAAGAGGAATGAATCAGCGAGGCGCGCTGGTCGGCGGCGGGCAGGCGACGCCAATGGGGCAGCTTTCGTCGTCGCTTTCGACCGGATGCACGATGATTGATCGGCCACTTGTCGCCGGAGATTGTCCGTTCAGCGGCAAGGCGGCTGGGCGACAGCGTTCGAGATAGGCGAGGATCGCGTCTTTGCCGGTGATGATGCGGATCTCATTGACTTCCGTCGCCATCAGCGTCGGCACTTCGTGGATGCCTAAACCTTGCAGCATGGCGCGGTTGACGGCCGGATTGTAATGCGCTTTGTTTCGCGCCTCGGCGATGCGCAACTCCGGCACGGGTTCGAGCGGATAAAAGCCGACGCCGCAGGAAATATTCTCATCCAGCGAGGCGATGATTTCTTCGCAGTGCGGACAGGCGGCGGAAAAATACAGCCGCGTTTGGATGGCCGCTTGCGGTCGGGAAATCTCGGCGCGACTGCCGCTTCCGCTGTCGGACATGGTGGTGGAAGAGGCGTAATCCAGCGAGGCCGAAGCCGCGATGACCGCGACCAGCGCCGTCAGGCCGCGCAGGAAGCGCCGCCAACCAAGACTGAGATTCAAAAGAAACACACAGGCGAAAATCATCAGACAATAGGAGCACCACACCCGCGACACCTGGAGCTGGAAGGACAGGAGCGCGCCTTCGATGGCCATGGCCGCCAGAAGCAATCCGCCTGCCGCCCGCGACCAGAAATTGTGGCCGTCGCAACCGCCTTTACCGCCGCCCGCGAGCTGAACGAGAATCAGCATCGTGAGGAAAAAGAGAGCGCCGAGCAGGTTAACGTATATCGGCGGCAGATTAGTCAGGCTTTCGACGACGGCGCAACCGCCATTGATGCAGAGCGCATTGCCGGTACGGGAAATGTAGCCAATCTGGGCGATGGTCAGGATGAGACCGGCCAAAGCAACGAAGGCGGCGAATCGCCGCGAGCCGCCGCCCTGCGGTTGATTTTTCAGGATGTATGCCATAATCTCCGCGCCACAAGAATCTGAGTATGATGAAAAACCTCATCATTGTACCGTATCCGGGGCGTCCAGCCACCACAAAAAAAGCCGCGCCTTACCCCCATCTCTTCTACCCGAACACCATCCATGAATTCCGCGAAAAAGCGGCCGTCGTCCGACATCGCCACGCTGTGGATCATCGCCGCCGTCCAGTTCCTCACGCCCTTCATGTTCTCTTCGATTGGCGTCGCTTTACCGGCTATCGGACGAGAATTTAACGCGGGCGCGGTGCAGCTCGGCCTGGTGACGATGGCCTACACCTTGGGCATTTCGCTTTTTCTCCTGCCGATGGGGCGATTCGCTGACATCCATGGCCGCCGTAGGATTTTCGTCGCCGGCGCTTTGGTGATGACGCTTGCCACCCTGGCTTTGGCTTTCACGCCGACGGTTGATTTCCTGATCTTCTGCCGCCTGGGGCAGGGGATTGGCGCGGCGATGATCACCAGCACCAGCCTGGCGATTCTCACCTCGGTCTTTCCGCCGGGTAAACGCGGGCGGGCCATGGGGATTGTTTCGGCCTGCGTCTATCTGGGCGTTTCCAGCGGGCCGCTGGTCGCCGGCTTCATGGTCGAATATCTGAGCTGGCGCTGGATATTTTATTTCGCGGCCCTGGTGGATGCGTTGGCCTTTCTGTACGCCCTCTTCGGCCTGCGCGGCGAATGGGCCGACGCCAAAGGTGAACGCTTCGATCATCTTGGGGCTTTGCTCTATCTGCCCGCCTTGTCGGTGCTGATTGTCGGCGTGCTCGAACACCAACGCCTGCCCTTCGGCTATCTCTCGGCGACGGTCGGTCTGTTTGGCCTCGTCATGTTCCTCATCCACGAGAGCCGGACTGCTCAGCCAATGTTGCCGGTGAGGGAAATACTCGGCAATCGTATTTTTTTCTTCAGTAATATCGCGACACTACTCAATTATGCCGCCTCGTTCGCCGTTTCATTTTTCTTCAGCATCTATTTGCAGATCGCCTTGGGCCTGAGTCCGAAGAGCGCCGGACTCATTCTCGTTGTCCAACCCCTGATCCAAGCCGTCTGCTCGCCGCTGGTGGGCCGCCTGACCGAACGCCTGCCAGCCAGCAAATTGGCGACGCTGGGCATGACGTTTTGCGCCCTGGGCATCGCCGCCGCCGGTTTTTTGACAGCGGATTCAAGCTTGGCGCAGATTTTTCCGGTTTTGGTGTTGATGGGATTGGGCTTTGGGTTTTTCGCCGCCCCAAACAACCTGGTGATTATGGAAAGCGTGCCGCAACGCGAATACGGCATGGCGTCGAGCGTTATCGCCACCATGCGCACCCTGGGGATGTTGGCCAGCATGACCATTACCACCATGCTGCTGGAACTGTTTCTCGGCGCTCGTCAAATTGGGTCGGCGACGGTGTTGGAATTTGTCGCCAGCCAGCGGACGGCGATGTGGGTGTTCGCTGGACTGAGCGTTGTCGGCATATTTTTTTCCATGGGGCGGCTGGCGTCGGGGAAAAAGGCCGATTAACCCGCCCGCCTATCGTGACCGGTCAGGCAGGAAGCGAACTTGTGGTGGAACGAATCAACGTTTTCCGGGATTGGTCACTGGCGCGTTGACGTTGCGCGGGTTTTGCCAATGGTCTTCGCGAGAATGTGAGCCAGTACCCGATATCCTTCAGGTGATGGGTGAATCCCGTCGCGATACAAACCGGCATGCCAATCCGGATTGTTCCTGACTTCCAAGAATTGCGCGGCAGTCCCTTGCGCAGCGCCCAGCAGCGCCTGTTTGAAGAAACTATAATGTTGGTCAGGATTGGTCAGCTCTTCGACCGAAGGATACAGGACTATATAGAGTTTTCTGGCTGACTGGCTGACTGGCTGACTGGCTGACTGGCTGACTGGCTGACTGGCTGACTGGCTGACTGGCTGACTGGCTGACTGGCTGACTGGCTGACTGGCTGACTGGCTGACTGGCT
>JAITSS010000065.1 GCA_031287565.1 Desulfobulbaceae bacterium | reverse complement strand
GCTTGTCTGGTATATTTATAGGGATGTCATTCGTCCAAATTTAGTACAATTTCTTAAAAATACAAGCCTTTTTTTCGTAATATCAATTCCGTACCTAAAAGATATGTAGATACCTTTGCCAAAGATAGATAATTTCCGTAACCAACGCCAAACGGATAGCGGCATCGTTTTCCGCCGCGAATTGCGTAACCAGCGCCCGCAACCCGCCGCTTTCATCCCTGGCCATCGCTTGCTGCAAATCGTGGACGTTGCCAAAGGCGGTCACATCCGGTAGCGCGGCGATTTCATCAGGAATTTCAACAAGATTCAAATCAACGGTACGGGCGGGATCCTCCAAAAACCACACATCGGTCATGGTATGCCTCGCGCCGTCATCGGTGGTAAAAGCGCCGGTCTGCGCGTGCTGGTTGCCTTGCTCATCAATTAGATTTGATACGGTGTAGCTGACATTCAAGCGCTGAATGCCTAATTCTCTCAAGGTATATAACTCATCGACATTGGAAAGCCCGTCGCTATTTGAATCACGCCAAATCAACAAGTCATCATAGAATTCATCGGTGGCATCAATGACACCATCACTATTGTCATCGAACTCGGTTAAGGCGCTAAAACCATTGGCCGCCTTTTCGCCATTATTTATCTACCAATGAAATCATAAGGCCGGATACCCGACGACCAAACATGGATTGCTTCGTCTGCCTGTCCTGTCTGCTCAGACAGGCGGCAGACAGGACATTTGGTTCCGCGTTTGTGACAATTTTTTCAATTATTTCACATCATTATTAGCGGCCTGCCTGCCGCTGGCAGGAGCGAAGCAATCCATGGTCAGTACAGTTTATTCACAAGCAACTTCAATATTTCATTGGTGTATCAATAGCCAGAACTCGTTTTTTTGGGGCGCGGAACCGACTTCCCGTGACTTTTCTCTTGCGCCGATCAGACAAAATCAGCCAGATATTCGCCTGCGCCGCCGCATCATAAAGGCCGCGACCAAAGCCAGGACAATGGCGATAAAGGCCAGGATCGCGCCATACAGAAAGGCCTGCGAATAACTACCGCTGGTTTCTTTTATCGACGCACCGAGCCTGGGACCAATGAAGGCGGCGACGGCGAATGGCAAAAACATAATGCCGAAATTCATCGCCAGGTATTTGACGCCAAACGCATCAGCGGTCAGCGAGGCAAGCATCCCCATAAATCCGCCGAAACACATGCCGACCAAAAGAATCGGCGCGACCACCAGCCAGTCCGTGGCCGAAAGCCAGAACATGGCGCAGCCTAAAATGGCGTAGATGATAACCAACGAGGGCATCCGGCCAATGCGGTCGGAAATCCAACCCCAACCAGCTCGACCACAGGAATTGCAGACCGCGAGGACGCCAACCCAGGTTCCAGCGGCAATGGCGCTATAGCCGCCCACCGCCTGCAAAATCGGCGAAGCCTGCGCGATAATCATCAGGCCGGAAATCGCCCCCAGAACGATGACCGCAGCAATGCAGTAATACAGCGGGTCGGCGAGCATCCCCCGCCAGTTTTTATCAAGCGCCGTCAGGTTTTGCCGTTGACTGGCGCTGGGCGTCCAGCCAGCCGGGATAAAGCCATCCGGCGCGGTCTGAATCAGCATCGCCAAAACGCAAAGCGAAACGAGCGACAAGACGCCCAAAATCGTAAACGCGGGCGACACCCCATAGCGTTCGATGAGCGCCGCGCCAATCGGCCCCCAGATAAGAGCGCCGAAACCAATGCCCGCCGCCAGAACGCCGGAGGCCAGACCGCGCCGATCCGGAAAAAATTTAACGATATTCGGCACGACGCCGGAATAAATCGTCCCCATGCCGATACCGCCCATGACGCCATAGGTGAGGTACAAAAACGTCAGATTATCAATAAAGCCAACGCCTAAAATACCCAGGCCAAACACCACCGCCCCGAACAGAATGATGATTTTCGGCTGAACGAATTCCTGCAACTTACCGGCGATAATGATTGGCAGGCACGAGATGGAATGAAATATCGCAAAGGCCACTGAGGTATCGGCAAGCGACCAGTCAAAACGCTCGGCCAGCGGTTTGGCGAACACCGACCAGGCGTAGGTTTGCCCGATGATCGCGTTCATGACCGCGCCGACCACCAGATAGAGCCAACGTTTTTCTTCCAGTTGCATCGCATTCTCGCATGGCAATAGTCAGGGCGCCGCGCCAGAGAAGGCGCAACGCCCGGTTTTTTCAGAATATTTTCAGGATACTTTCAGCACGAGAGCCGCGCCGGTGTCGCCAGCGGCGCAACCGGTGACCAGGACATAACCACCGCCCTTCATGACCGCTTCTTCAATGCCTTCAATGACCAGGCGGGCGACGGTCGGGGCCTGAGGGTGGCCCCAGATCATCGAGCAGCCGTAATTATTCATCGCCTTCATATCGACGCCCATCTGCTGGATGAAGTAGAGGTCGTTGGCGGCAAACGGGTTGTGGCTCTTGATGACCTTGACATCTTTGATGGAGATGCCAGCCCGCTCCAAGGCCATTTTGGCGGCGGGAACCGGAGCCGCCGGCATATGCACCGGTTCGACGCGGGCGAAACCATAGGAAACAAGCTGAATGGTTTTGCTGGGATCGGCGCTGAGCGCCTTGGCTTTCTCCTGCGTGGTCACAAGAATGCAGGCGTTGCCATCGGCCGGATGCGTCTGAGCGGCGAACGAGTGGATGCCGTCCGGCATAACCGGTTTCAGCGCCCGCACGCCATCGGCGGTGGTCGGCGGAATGCCCTCGTCGGCGTCAAGCGTGACGATTTTTTTCTTGCTGATCTGAATTTCTATCGGAAACATGTAGCGTTTTTGGAAGGCGCGGTCGTCCTTCAGCGCGTCCTGATACTGCTCGAAACGGCAAATGGCCAATTCGTCGGCCTGAGACTTGGTGAAACCGCCGCGTTTGGCGACGTTTTCCGCCGTGACTAACATCGGTTTTTTATTGATCGGATCGCCGTTGAAGTTATCCATATCCCAATTTTCATGGATGACTTCGCCGCCCGGTCCTTTCGGATTCGGCCAGATCAGGTGCGGGCCGTTCGACAGGCGGTCGGCCATGAAGCACAAGGGCGACTGATGCAAGCCGGTTTCAATGCCCATCGCCGCCATGTTCAGGCAGGTGGTGGCGGTGGCGCAGGCCTGCATAACCGTGACGCCGGGCGTGGCGTCAGTGCCAATCAGCGAATTGATCCAGGTCGAGCCGTAGAAACAACGGGCCTGAACCACGGTTTGTCCGTGATAGGTATAATCAAAAACCGACGGTTCCCAACCCTTCATGGCCAGCCAGCGTTTGGCCGTGGCCGCGCCCAGCGTGATGGCGTTTTCATTGGCGAGGCTACCCTGCCATTTGGCGAACGGGCTGGAAAAATAACCGCCATAGGGAATAAAAGCCTTGGTGTACATAAAAAATCTCCTTTATTGGGTGATGATTCGATACGGCCCACAATGGGCCGCGACAAAAAATATTTTTCTTAGGAAAGCGCCAAATATCGAGCGCGACGAACCAGCGCTAGCCAAAATGACAATTCCGCATACGAATATCGCGCTTATTTTCCTTGGTATTTCGGCGGCTCTTTACCACCCACCGAAGACAAGCCAACCAGGGCGTCTTCCGTGGCGAATATTTCGCCTAACCTGGCCAGTTCAAGATTCATCGCCTCGCGGATGCTGGCGTGTTCCTGGACATCAATCAATTCGTTTGCAATCTTCAAGGCCAGCGGCGCTTTTTTCGCCACCGCCTTCAGGGTTTTTTCAGCAAATTCATCGGCGACGCCCACAGGTTTCTTCCCGGCCAGCAACAGTTTGACGTTTTCCGGCGAGCAGACCTCAGCCATCTCTTTGAAACGCGGCGGAATCTCGCGGTTTCGGTATTTATCCGGGGCCTTACCGGCGCACACCGATGCAATGGTTTTCTCCAGATCGGCCGGTTCGACCAATTTGGTAAAAATACCCAAATCATAGGCATCCTGAGCCGACAAATTGCGCCCGGTGAAGACGAAATATTTGGTCAATTGGCAACCAATTTGCCGGGCGCTGCGCAACATGCCGCCAAAACCCGGATAGATGCCAATCGCCGTTTCCGGAAAACCCATCGAACCGGCGGCAGTGGCAACAATTGCCTGACAGGCCAAAGCCAGTTCGCTGCCGCCGCCCAGAGACAGGCCATCCAAAACCGCCACCGTGATCTTCTTGCACTTTTCAATGCGGCGCAGCAATTCGTGCCCCCTGGTGGTGAAGGCGACCGTATCCGGAATGCGGTTATTTTTGATGTTGTCGATGAAAAATTTAATATCTGCGCCCGCGACGAAGGCCTTTTCGCCCGCGCCACGGATGACAATGGCCGTAACCCGCGTATCGGCCTCGGCGGCGTTGAACTTCGTTTCCAATTCGCCGATGACCGCCTCATTCAAAGCGTTCAGCGCCTTGGGACGATTGATGGTCAGGTAGGCGATGCCATCCCGCGTTGCGGCCAGCACTAACTCGCCGCTGTTTTGTGGTTCAGACATATTTTCTCCCGGTTGCGTTAACGGTTCAGCGCGACGGCCCAGGCCCCGCGCCGGTGTCTCTTCCCTCTCTTCTTAGCGCTTTGCGGCAAGCCCAGGGCCGCCCAAAGCCGAAGGCTTCTCCCCTCGAAACGCCTCCTGGCTCTGGAACGGCCCGGAGTATTGGGCAAACTCTTACAGTTTCCAGTTGGCGGGAACGGCGCCCGCAAACGATTTAGGCATTTTGAAATAGCCCTTATCGACCGCCACCTTAATCAGGCGGGCGGCCTCGGCCATGCCCATGTCGTTCATCATCGAAAACGGCCCCTTCGGCCAGGCCAGCGCGGTTTTGCAACCGAGTTCCAAATCAGCGACCGAAACGACATCCTTATCAATCAGATGCGCGGAAATGGCGAAAATCGCGCCCAGCAATTCTTCTTTTGCCGCCTTCACCGCCGCCGCGTCGGCGCTTATCGCCCCGTCTTCCAGATTCCACGGCTGGTTTTTCTCAAATTGCGCCTTCAAGGTCGCAGGCACGGTCGGGAAGCCGACATCGCTGCCACTCAGGTATTCGCTCATCGAGGAGGCAGCATGATAGGCAGTACCGATGCCGGAGCCGTTCAGAACCCACATGATGCCGAATTTGACCCCCAGCGCCTCTTTGGAAACCTGGTCCAAAGTCGCGACGTTGAAGCGTTCGCCCATGGCGGTCAACACCATGTAGCTGGAGATGAAGACCGGATTGATGGCGAAGCCAGGAAAATCTTTAACGGAAATCGGCACCTTGCTGTTCTTTTTCGAGAACTCCATCAACGCATTATAGGTGTCATCATTGGTGGCTTTCTGACGGATAACTTCGACCAGGCGATTGATGTTGGCCGGGAAGAAATAGTGCAGACCGGCGGTGCGCTCCTGTCCCTTGACCTGCGACATCAATTTTTCGATGAGGAAAGTGGATGTGTTGCTGGCCAAGATGGTATCGGGCCGGACAATTTCGCTCAGCTCTTTGAAAATCTGGATTTTCAGATCCATTTTCTCAATCGCGGCCTCAATAATCAGATCGCAATCAGCCATATCCTGATAATTGGCCGTGCCCTTGATGCGCCCAGCGACCGCATCCATCTCGGCCTGCGCCATTTTGCCCTTCTCAACTCGTTTGGCCAGCGCGTCGAGCACCCAACGCTTGTACATCGCCTTAACCAAATCATCGTTCAATTCCTTGAACACGACATTGTAGCCGCAGGTGGCGGCGTTCAGACCAATCGCCGCGCCCATGACATTAAAACCAATGATGCCGACTGTCTCAATTTTCTTAGCCATGCTGCATTCTCCTTAAAATAGATTCATAAAAAGTGGCACGCATTCAGCCACATCACATCCATAATTCACTGAAGATCATTTCCGCGAATACGGAACAGCATTCCATGCCATTTCCTGTCATTATCGCATGATTTCCGCTTACCACATGTGGGAATAACAAATGACATGGAGATTAAAGCGTCGCATCAATTAAATCTTACAAGCGCTTCGACAAATCACTCATCGCCCATGTTTTGTCATTTATAACTATTGATACACTAATTCAATGCTAAAAGCGCTTGTAAACAATCCATGTTTAGCTGTCGCATCTAGTCGCATGTTGGAATTTTGTCATCAAGAGCCGGTTTTTGAGCATCGGTTTCATCACAGCAAAATCAAATCAACATCGGCCGCGCGCAGGCCAGCTCGACTTCGGCATCTTCCATATTTTGCGCGGCGCTTTCAGGAAAACCGCTTTGCTCAGCGATAGTGGTTTCGTCGGCCTCGGTGGCGATTTCAGACCGCGAGCCGTCGGGCTGGGTCTGGGATGGCGCTGAATTCGGGGCCGAAATCGTGGCGTTGACAAGGCCGATGATGTCGCCGTCGGCGCTTTGGCCAGACAACGCGCCGGTATTGGTTGAGACCGTAAACGAACAGCGCAACTGGCCGCCGGACAATTCAGGATCGAATTCACCATCGACGACACAGGTAAAACCCTGGACGTTCTTTTGAGTCGAATCGGTATCGAATTTGGAAAAATCCAGCGTATCGAAACCACGCGCAAAATCGCTGATACTATCCCTGGCCTCCAAGGGCGAATCATCGGCCATCTTGAAATGGAAGACATCGTTGCCAGCGCCCGCCACCGCTCAAAGTGTCCGCGCCCGCGCCGCCGTAAAACAGGTTGTCGCCGTCGTCGCCGATCATAAAAAATCCGCCCTGAGGGACGAGCAGAAGATTGATCCACCAATTAAAGCCTGAAACCGGATATCCGAACGACCAAACATGGATTGCTTCGTCTACCTGGCCTGCCTACCGCAAACAGGAGCGAAGCAATCCATGGTCAATACGATTTGTTCACGAGCAACTTCGATATTTCATTGGCATATCAATCCCTCAATCATTAGTTTTCAATCGCCCACCAGAGCGGTATAGGCTTTTGAAAACCACCCATCAGCCAATGACGCCCTTGCTTTTGAAGGCGGCGATTTCGCTGTCGCTGTAACCCGCGATTTTGTTCAGCACCAGGGACGTATCCTGACCAAGCATCGGCGCTCCACGCCAGACTTGCTGTTTGCTGCGGCTCATCTTCGGCGCAAAACTAAACGCCTTGATGGTTTGGCCAAGCGTTTCGTCTTTATACTCAATCCAGTTATCACGCGAGGCGTAGTGCTTGCTTTCGGAAAGGTCTTTGGCCGTGCGGGTGATGGCGCAAGGAATCTTGTGTTTTTTCAAATGCTCACAGGCTTCCTCGCTGGTGCGGGCCAAAGCCCATTCCTTCACGCGCTGGTCTAATTTAAGACCCAATTCAGAGTTGATCGCCTCACGCGAAGCGCCAGCCTCAAAATACGGGAATTCCTCCGGCGAAATATCCATCGCTCTCAAGGTGCGTTCGTATACCGTCTGTCCGAACGTGGCGATATAGACATAGCCGTCCTTCGACTGGAATAAATCGGCCGGTTGAAAAATGGGAAGTTTGTTTCCGGCACGGGTTTTGACCATGCCCAAAGTGTTGTAATTGACAAAGGTGTCGCACATGGTTTTCGACATGCTCTCAATTTGGGTCACGTCAATGGCCTGACCTTTACCGGTTTTCAGCATATCGACATAGGCGAACATGATGCCTGACACCGCGAACATCGCCGTCATATAGTCGCTGACGAATGAACCGCCATACGAGGGTGGGCGATCCGGCCAGCCGTTCAAGTGCATCCAGCCGCTTTCGGCCTGGCCAATCGGGTCATACGAACCACGGTCGCAGTCTTCTGGCGTACCGCCAAATTGCGGACGACCAAAGCCGGAGACATGGGCGATGATTATTTTGGGATTGACCTGAAAAACCAGCTCTTCGGTAATACCCAATTTCTCCGTCCAGACCATGTTTTCCAGCCAGATGTCGCAATTCTTAATCAAAGAAAGAAAAATCTCCTTTGATTCCGGAATTTTCATATTGACTTCCAAAGCCAGACTCAGCTTGTTGCGGCCTTCGTTGGCCCAGGCGGCGCTGACTTTTTTATCGGATGGCACTTCAGGCCCGGCCAGCATGAACGGCTTGCTTTTATCGCCGCTCAACATTAGCTGCGGAGATTGCAAGCGATAGGCATCGCCGACATTCGGCCGCTCGACATGTATGACTTCAGCGCCCTGTTCAGCCAAGATAGTGGCGGCGAACGGCGCGGCGACGACACTGCCGGTGAGAAGAACGCGCACCCCGCTCAATGCGCCGAACTGCGGGACTATCGCCGGAGTCGCGACCCGTTCTATGTGTTCCCATCTCTCTGCCATAACCAAATACCTCCTTTTGTGTGATAAAAATGAAACGCGATGAAGCGCCCTCGCCCGTCCGCGAACCACATCGGCCTCGCGCGTCAGGCAGTTTACATCTAGAAACCTTATTTCAAATATTCAGCCGAAAATGACAGGGAATGCGACAAAGCCGTCGCCAATCTCACCGGCGGACAACCCGAATTACACTGGAATGCGCAGGCGGGGACAGGCATTTACTGGCAATATTTGAAACCGAATTTCTTGTGGCGCGACTTTTACAAAACAGCGGCGACTTCCGTCAAGCATTTTTATCTTAAAAAAAACCTATTCCGCCGTGCCAACGACGATTATTTTATAATTTTTTTTTATCAAAATACGAATTTGTGGCCAAGCTATATGGGCGGCCGGAACCGTTGGTTTCAAAGGAAATACCGGGTAAAATCAAGAGAAATTGTTTGTCATAATAAACGACGCGCCTGAATATTTCGCCGGGTCAAAACCTATTTATTGCGCATTTTCATCATTTATACTGAATTCAGACGTATTTTTATAACCAATTCATAGCCCGTTATATTTTGCATTTTCCCATGAAGAAAGAATTTCCTGCCATTTTCATTGTGCCAAATAGTGGTTTGGCGTGGCGCTGGCTCTCCAGCCGCCAAACGAATACTTATCGCCGTCATCCGACGGCGAGCGGCAAAGCCCTGGGCGGGGAGAAAAATGTGTTGACAAAATGGAGCAATCCAAGAAGTAATGATGAGAACTTTCAAAAATAATTGAAAGTTCGCGATCAGTGCAGGAAAAATTCGCCAGGTATAGCGGATCCATCGCGCTGACTGAACCTTGAATTATGCTACCCCTGTGAAAATTATGGTCGTTGCCGCAAGCGAACGAAACGAAGTTTCAATATCAACATTATGGAGTAAATCATGAAGGAAGCGGTCATTGTCAGCGCGGCGCGCACGCCGCTTGGGAGTTTTGGCGGTAGTCTGTCATCAATCGGCGCCACCGATCTCGGCGGTATGGTGATTAAAGAAGCGGTTCGCCGCGCCGGTATTGAAGGCGGTGATGTTGACGAATGCGTCATGGGCATGGTTCTGCCCTGCGGCTACGGCCAGAATCCTGGCAAGCAGGCGGTGATTAAGGCCGACCTGCCCCAGGCGGTATCGGGGCTGACCGTCAACAAGGTGTGCGGTTCCGGCCTCAAGGCAGTGATGCTGGCCGCCCAGGCCATCCGCTGCGGCGACGCCGAAGTGGTGGTCGCGGGCGGCATGGAAAACATGAGCCGCGCGCCCTATTATATGGAAAAAGCGCGTTGGGGAATGCGTATGGGGCCGGGAAAAATTGAAGACCACATGGTGCATGACGGCCTGTGGGACGTGGTCAATGACTTTCATATGGGTATGTCCAACGAATTGATCAGCGAGAAATGGGGTATCACCAGGGAAGACCAGGATCGACTGGCGGCGGAATCCTACCGTCGCGCCCTTCTCGCCATTGAAAATGGTCGCTTCGTCGATGAGATCATGCCAGTGCCGGTCGCGGCTAAAAAAGGAGAAACCCGGATGTTCTCGGTCGATGAATGCGCCAAGCCGACTTCGTATGAAGCGCTGGCGAAAATGAAACCAGCTTTCAAAAAAGATGGAGTCGGCACGGCAGGCAACGCCTCATCAATCAGCGACGGCGCCGCCGCTCTGGTGCTCATGGAAAAAAAGAAAGCCTTGGCAATGGGTTGCCGCATCATGGCGGAAATCGGCGCTCAGGCTTCCGCCGGCATTGAGTTGCGGCACGTTCTCATGGCCCCGGCCATGGCCATCCCCAAAGCGCTGGAAAAACAGGGCATCACGACAAAAGACGTCGATCTGTTTGAAATCAATGAGGCGTTCGCCGGCTCTTCTTTCGGCGTTAACAAGGTGCTGGAACTTGATATCGAAAAGGTCTGCGTCAACGGCGGCGGCATCGCCCTCGGCCATCCCATCGGCGCCAGCGGCGCGCGGGTTCTTATCACCCTGCTCTACGAAATGCAGCGGCGCGACGCCAAAACCGGGGTGGCTTCCCTGTGCCTCGGCGGCGGCGAAGCGGTGGCTATAGTGGTTCAACGCTGACCTGTACCGACAACCCACAAGATAAGGAGAACAAATCATGGACATTTTCACATTCGGCGTCGTCGGCTCAGGGCAAATGGGCAACGGCATCGCCCAGGTGGCGGCGCAAAGCGGCCTCAAGGTTATCATGAGCGACATCAAGGAAGAATTCGTCGCCAAGGGGCTGGCCGTCATCGACAAAAATCTGGCGAGAAATGTTGAAAAGGGCAAAATGACCGCCGCCGAAAAAGAGGCGGTGTTGGGTCGCATCAAACCAACCGTCAATTTGTCCGACATGGCGGCGGCCGATTATGTCGTCGAGGCGGCGGTGGAGCGCGAGGATTTGAAATTCAATATTTTCAAAGAGTTGGATAGTGTCTGTCCACCGCATGTGATGCTTGCGAGCAATACATCATCAATCCCGATTGGCCGTATCGCCTTTCAAACCAAACGCCCGGAACGAGTCATCGGCATGCACTTCATGAACCCGGTTCCGGTAATGAAACTCGTCGAGGTCATCCGCGGCATCGCCACCAGTGACGAAACTTTTCAAATCACCTGGAATCTGTGCGAAAAATTCGGCAAAACCGCGGCGCAGGCAGCGGATTATCCAGGATTCATCGCCAATCGCATCCTTTTGCCGATGATCAACGAGGCGGTGTATTGTCTCTTTGAAGGAGTCGGAAAACCAGAGGACATCGACACGGTGATGAAACTCGGCATGAATCATCCGATGGGGCCGCTGGCCTTGGCCGACCTGATTGGCCTCGATACTTGCCTGGCAATCATGGAGACTTTATATAACGGTTTCAAGGATTCAAAATATCGGCCCTGCCCGCTTCTGCGGAAATACGTCGAAGCCGGTTGGCTAGGTCGGAAAAGCGGGCGCGGTTTTTACAGCTATTGATTCGGCGCGAACATAGCCTGACAAACTGGGCGCGGGAGGGAAGAGCATGGCGCGACACGACCATCAAGGGCCGCTTGTGGGGATTCGAGCGCTGGAATTCGCTGGCATTGGCCCCGGCCCGCATTGCGGCATGATGCTTGCCGACCTCGGCGCCGATGTTTTGCGCATCAACCGACAAGGCGGTAACGGTTGGCCGAACCCGGTGGCTGACCGTGGCCGTCGCCACGTGGTTGTCGATCTGAAATCGGCGGACGGCAAAGCCTTTTGTTTGCTGGCCGCCGACGGCGCGGATGTGCTGATTGAAGGATACCGCCCCGGTTTGATGGAGCGGCTTGGCCTCGGTCCAGACATTTTGCTGAAGCGTAATCCGGCGCTGATTTACGGCCGCGTCACCGGCTGGGGACAGGATGGGCCGCTAGCCACAACCGCCGGACACGACATCAATTATATCTCCTTAACCGGCGCGTTGGCGGCCATGGGTAAACCGCATCAAAGCGCCGCCCTGCCCTTAAATCTGGTCGGCGATTTCGGCGGCGGCTCGATGCTGTTGATGATAGGCATCCTCGCCGCCCTGGTCGAACGACAAAAATCCGGTCAAGGTCAGGTAATTGACGCGGCCATTGTGGACGGCGCGGCCTCCCTGATGAGCTTTTTTTCCGGCCTGACGCCAAGCGGCCTCATTTCGGTCGAGCGCGACAGAAACCCGCTCGGCGGCGCGTCGCACTACTACCGTTGCTACACCTGTAAAGACGGCAAGGAAATTTCGGTTGGCGCGATAGAGCCACAATTTTATGCCGAATTAATGGACAAAATAAACGCGCCAGAAAAGCTGCGGCAAGGCCGCGAAGACCCAGAAAACTGGCCGGAATACACCGCCATCATGAAGCGTATCTTCGCTACAAAAACCCGCGCTGAATGGCGGGCCATCCTCGAAGGAAGCGACGCCTGCTTCGCGCCGGTGCTGACGCTGGAAGAAGCCGTCAAACACCCGCACACGCAACATCGCCGAGGGTATTTCAAAAGAGACGGCGCATACCAGCTCACGCCGACGCCGCGTTTCTCCCGCACGCCGGGCGCGGCGCGACCAAGCGAGGAACTGCGCCTCGCATCGGGTCTTCAACCGTGGGAAACGCCGATATAATCCACTCGCCCTGCGCCTGCTACAAACAGGAGCGGCGGACAGGCCAGGCAGGCGAAGAAGCTATGGAAACGCTGATTTATTCCGCCTGTCTGTAGCAGAAGTCTCTCCACAAGCGATACGTGAATTCCCCTCTCCCACAAGCGGGAAAGGGGGAGAACAGCAGGTTAGGCAAACGCTAATTAGAGAGTTTTCACCTGACTATAGATACCAACGACAGCAGATCGTCCTGATATTGTTTGAAAACACCCCATGAATAGCGCGACAAAAGCCTGACCGCAAAAATAACAATTTATGTGGTCAGGCTTTTCATTGCCTCGCCTGCTTGATTACAAGCGTGTCCTTTCCAATTTATGAGACGAATTCGCGCAGGGTTTCGCGGGCGATAATCATCCGCTGCACCTCGCTGGATCCCTCGTAGACGGTGGTGATGCGGGCGTCGCGGGCGTAGCGCTCAATCGGAAAATCCTCGGTGTAGCCATAGCCGCCCAACATTTGCATAGCCTTATAGCAGGCGCGGTTGGCGCTTTCGGTGGCGTACATTTTCGCCATCGACGCCTGCTTGGCGTAGGAGCGCCCGGAGTCTTTCAAAAAGGCGGCGTTCATCAGAAGTAAACGGGCGGCTTCCAATTCGGTGTAGGCCTCGGCGATCATCCACTGAATGGCCTGAAACGCGGTGATTTTCTGGCCGAATTGCTCACGCCCAGCCGCATAGCGGGTGGCCGCGTCCATGGCTGCCAAACCAACACCCAAAGCCAACGAACCAATACCGATTCTTCCGCCCGCCAATTCGGCGACGGCGATGCGAAAACCATCGTTGACGGCGCCCATCATCGCCGTGGCTGGCACACGACAATCCTGGAAGATCAATTCGCAGGTGGCCGAGGCCCGTTGGCCCATTTTGTGTTCTTCCCGACCAACGATAAGACCAGGCGCGGTCGATTCGACCAAAAAGCAACTGATACCCTTGCCCTTTTTCGCCGCCTTGTCCGTCACCGCCCACACCACGAAAATTCCGGCGTAGGGCGCGGAAGTAATGAAAATTTTCGACCCGTTTAAGATATAGAAATCGCCATCGCGCGCGGCGACCGTTTTCATGCCCGCCGGATCTGAACCGGCGCATGCTTCCGTCAGGCCAAAGCCGCCAGCTGCGTATTCGCCAGAGCATATTTTGGGAATATAGCGCGCTTTTTGCTCTTCACTGCCGACGGCCTCGATAATCGCGGCGACCAGGTTAGTCACGGAAAGCGTGACGGCGGTGGCGGCGCAGGCACGGGCGATTTCGGTAATCGCCAAACTGAAGGCCACGACCCCGGCGGCGGCCCCGCCATGACGCTCGCCAACAGTCAGGCCCATGAATCCCAATTCGGCCAGTTTTTTCAGATTGGCGACAAAGGCCGGGCGATCCGGCTCTTTATCCAGGCGGGCCGCATTGGGTTCCAGTTCGGCGCGGGCGAAATTCCTGGCCGTTTCCTGAATCAATTTCTGCTCTTCCGTCAAGTCAAAATTCATAGACTGATTTCCTTGTGTAAAAAACATCGTTTTCACAGCCGGACGCGATCAAGGCCCGGCGCGAACCGGCAGCGCCGGATTATTCTTTCTTCGAGCTAAGCTCAGGAAATTGTTGATAAAAATATTCATCCGGCTCTTTGACGGCGGCCTGTTTTTTCTTGGCTTCCAGGTCACGCAACTGCACCCTTCTGATTTTGCCGGAGATGGTTTTCGGCAACTCATCGACAAATTCGATAATGCGGGGAATTTTGAATTTCGCCAACACACTGATGGTGTGTTTGAACAGCTCCAGCGCCAAGTCCTTCGACGGCTTATGCCCCTCTTTCAACACGACATAGGCTTTGACCAACTGATAGCGGCTGGGATCGGGGCTGCCGACGACGGCGGCTTCGAGAACGGCCGGATGCTCAACCAGGGCGCTTTCGACCTCAAAGGGACCAACGCGGAAATCCGACGATTTGATCACGTCGTCCGACCTGCCGACGAACCACCAATACCCGTCCTGGTCGCGATAGGCTTTGTCGCCGGTATCGTACAAATTATTCTGAAAGGCGGCCTGGGTGCGTTCCGGATCGCCGATATACCCCTGAAAAAGTCCGATGGCCCGCCAGTTCGACAAACGCACGGCGATGCGGCCCGGTTCATCGACGGCGGTTACTTCCTGACCTTCATCATTCATTAAAATCATGTCGTACATCGGCGAGGGAAAACCGAAAGAACCGAGGCGCATCCGGCCCTTCATCCAAGGCGCGTTGCCGATCATCGCCGTCGATTCGGTCTGGCCGTAGAAATCGCGGATTTCCGTGCCAGTGGCCCGCCGCCACTGGTCGATGATCTCCGGATTCAGCGGCTCACCCGCGCCGATGGAGTATTGAATCGCCGATAAATCGTAGCGGCTCAGGTCAAGGGTGACAAACACCCGCCATGCGGTCGGCGGTGCGCAAAATGAGTTGATTTTGTATTTGGCGACAGCAGCTAAATAAATGTCAGGTTTCAAAGCGGTGAAGTTGAAACCGGTCACGGTGGCCCCGACATTCAGCGGCGCGAAAAAACTGCTCCAAGCCCATTTGGCCCAACCCGGCGCCGACAAATTGTGGTGCACGCCGCCCGGCTCGATGCCCTGAATAACCGCAGTTGAGAGATGGCCTAACGGCGTGGAAACCGCGCTGTGCCCAACTCGTTTCGGCAAACCGGTGGTGCCGGAGGTGAAAAAACAAAACACCATGTCGTCTTTTTTCACGGTGGCCGCCGCCGCTTCGCCGGATTCGGCGGCTATTTCGTCATAGGCGATCCAACCGGCTCTTTGCCCTAAAACAATTTTCGCTTTGGGCGTATGCTCAAGTTCGGCCAAGGCCTCGTCAACCGTCGGGGCCAGTGTCTCTGTTGTCAGGATAACATCGGGTTTGTAGGTTTTGAAACGGAAGCGGATTTCCTTTTCCGTGGCGCTGGTCGCCGTCGGCACTGTCACCATGCCACCCTTCAGACCAGCGAAAGTTGCAAACCAGGTTTCTGGAACGATCGGCGTAAACATGTAGATGTTATCACCCTGCGCCACCCCTTGTTTCCGCAAGCGGTTGAGGAAACGGTTGCCGTTGGCTGCCATTTCCTTATAGGTGAAGCGCCGTTCCGCGCCGGTTTCCAAATCGGCCCAGATCAAAGCCGCCTGACCGCCCCGCTCAGGAATATGCAGGCCCTCAAAGATTTCAGTTGCCCAATTGAAGGTATCAGGCATAACCATTTTATTTAGCGCATGGAAAAAATCCTTAGCGGCCTTTTCCCGTTTGTTCAAGTCCTGAATGGTGTTGAGTTCCATCCCCTGTCGATACACACTGACCAATGACATACTTTCCTCCGTCGCTG
Source organism: Desulfobulbaceae bacterium (assembly GCA_031287565.1). GTDB lineage: Bacteria > Desulfobacterota > Desulfobulbia > Desulfobulbales > Desulfocapsaceae > UBA8130. The sequence goes on along the minus strand of JAITSS010000065.1, from coordinate 32,050 downwards.
AATTTTACTCGTATAGGAAACAAGGTTTCCTTATGCCTGTCGCTGTGTAAATCATGCCTGACTTCTTGTCAAGCATGGAATACCTCACAGTTTGCCAAGGCGCAGGAGAAAAAAATCAGCGGGACATGGAGCGGATTCTGTGGCGCGGCCACACGAGCAAAATCACACTTTGACCAAGCGGACAATGCTGGTCATCGTACCAAATCCAAGGAGTAAAATTCCCTGTCCGGACGACAAAATTGTGTCGTCGCGCCTATCTGAAAAGAGAGCGCCGGGAATATGCGCCGCCTCAATGGATGAAACGGCCAAGGCTGCGGCCATAGCCTGCGCCGTGGCGAATTCGCCAGTCAAATTCCGGTGTCGCAGGACGGGCATGTCATTGAATTCAGCGAGAAATTCACTCAAGCGCCGTTCGCCCTCCGCCTGTCGCGCCTGCGGAATGCCCGCGAAAATCGCCGCGCAATAACGAGTAAGCCAAGCGACGCCAAAGGAATTTTTGCACAAATTCACGAGCGGCGTTTCATCATCATGACCAAGAAAATCGAGACGCATCAAACACTTCGCGCCACGTCGGTCGCGTCCGACAAAAAAACCACCGCCGCCATCGGCCAAAGGGGCGTCGGGGTGAATGGACGGGTCGAAGAGCGGCGAAAAGCGGTCGTGGCCCTCATCGGCGGCCAACAGCAAAGCCTTTTCCGTATTGCCTATCATCGTCTGCGCGGCGAAAAGCGCTTGTTCAAACGAAGCGTCACCGCCAGAAAACGACAGATTTTTACCCTGAGCCTGATATTCGATGGCGACCCGACCGGCGGCGCTGTTGTGGGTCGAGCCGACAAAATCAATAGGGCTGGTGAAACGCCCCGCCGATTCGGCCAGGCCGCGCAAGAAATTATAGGTTTCGCTTAACGCGCCCCAACCGCTGCCCCAGAAAATCGACTCGATGCCGCTGGTGGCCACCGGCACAGCTTCTTCGGCCAGGGTCAAGGCCAGTTTTGTCAGCCTTCCTAACCTCCTTACAGCTCTTTGCGGCAGGTCGGCGCAGAGCCGTTCCGGCGCGATCCGTCCGGCCACCGGCTGGCCGCTTTGTAGTGATAAAAGCGTTTCTTTCGTCAAACCGACACCGCTGACGGCGGCATATTCGTAGACGGCGAGAAAATTATCCGCGATATTTTCGGCATCGGCCAGGGCATCGCCCAGCGCGGTCGCGCCTTCATCAACCTGACTTATGACAAGCGCCGCATTGTTGCCGCCGAAGCCAAAAGAATTAGAAAGAACATGTGTAATTTTTGCCTCTTGCAGCGATAATTGCGGCCTGATACCCAATGCGGCGTCCGGTTCACGGCAACCGGTCGTGCCAGGAATGAAGCCTTTTCGCCCGGCCAAGGCCGAAACCACAGCTTCGATGCCGCCGCAGGCGGCCAGGCTATGGCCGGTCGCGCCTTTGATCGAAGAAAGCGGCGGCGGCGCGGCAAAGAGCGCGGCAATCGCCATGGCTTCCGCCGCGTCGTTGTCCGCTGTGCCGGTGCCGTGCAGGTTGATGTAGTCAATCTCTTCCGGTTTCAGACCGGCGTCTTGTATAGCCATCGCCATCGCCGCCCGCGCGCCCAAGCCCTGCGGATGCGGCGCGGAAGCGTGGTAGGCGTCGCAGGAAAGTCCGGCTCCGGCCACCACGCCTAAACATTGTCTGGGTTTTTTCGTAGTCAGGAACAGGAAGGCGGCGCCCTCAGCGACGTTGATGCCGCGACGATTTTTATCCAGCGGCTTGCAACCGGCGACATCAACCAGTTGCAACGAATGGAAACCAAAACAGGTCAGGCGGGAGAGCGAATCGACGCCACCAGCCAGCGCGGTCGTCGCCTGACCGGAACGCAGAAGAGCCAGCGCCAGGGCAATGGCCGCCGCGCCGGAGGAACAGGCGGTGGAAACGGTCAGCGCTGGACCAGGGCAACCGAAACGTCGGGCGATTTCCTCGGCGACAGTTGTCAGGCCATGGCGGCGGTACTTGGCCTTGACATGCGCATTGAATGAGGCGCTTTCGTTTTCAGGCGCGAAAAAATCGTCTCGCCAAAAAAAATTCTCACTCGTCAGAATGCCGCCGGTGGTGCAGCCAACCACGAGCGTTCGCGGTTTTTCTCCGGCCATGGCCACCGCCTGTTCGGCGGCGAGAAGGGCCAGCCGATGGCAGCGCGGCATATCATCGGAATCACTGTTTTTTTCAGACAGGCAAGAGGCTTGGCCCACCGGCAATTCCGGCGCGAGCGGCAAAGAAAAGAGGCTGGACGCGCCGATGCCGCTCCGCCCTGTTCGCAAAGCGGCTTCCGTCGCCTCCAAGCCGCAAGCCAAAGAACTGATGACGCCCGCGCCGACGATATACACGGTTTTCACGCCATCTTCCTGTGGCTTTCGATATAGCGGGCCAGGCTGGCCAGACTTGAGAACACCTCTTTGCCGATTTCCTGATTGTTGATCACCACGCCATAATCTTTTTCGACCATCACCACCATTTCTAAGACATCAATCGAATCAATACCCAATTCTCCGCCGACGAGCTGGGCGTTTTCGTCAAAATTTTCCGGCCTTATGTCGCTGAGATTCAGCAAACTTATCAATTTTTCCTTCAGTTCTTCAAGAAGCGCGTTCATGGTTTCTCTCATACGGGATGATGATGAAAATCGGACTTTTCCCTGACTTAATAATAAATCCAAATCAGAGAGGGCGGCAAAAATGGATGCAAAGCGGAACAAAGCGGCTAGTATAGCCGCTTTCCGTTCGTAATCCCAGCCGCATACGTCTTCGTATCAATCTTTTCGTCGGTGTACGCCCGTGAATGAAGGAAACGCTTGGCCACGCCCGGTCGATGTCTTGCCGCACCGCGACGCCATGTTGCTGATCGATACGGTGATCGAGGTGGACGACAATCATGCCGTCTGCCAGGCCGTGGCGCAGCCAAACTGGCCGACGGCGCGGCCGCAAGGCGTCTCGTCGCTGCTGGCCATCGAACTGGTCGCCCAAACCGTCGGCGTCTGCAATGTTTGGGGATTGATGCGGATACACGGCGAAAAGGCCAACAAAAGCGGCTGGTTGGTGGCGATCAAAAAAGCCGTCTTTCATGTCGATACAATTCATTTTCATGACAAGCTGATCATCCGGGCGGAAAACGGTTTTTCTTATGATATGTTCCGCGAGGCGACTGGCCGCGTGTATCATAATGACCAGCTCATCGCTGAAATCGTCATCCAGATTTATCAGGCCAAAGACCAGCCGCAAACCGCCAATCCGTAAAAAATCAGGAGGCATCAATATGCCGCTTTCATTACCACAACTGAGCTACACCTACGCCGATTACGCCACATGGCCGGACGATGCGCGTTATGAGTTGATCGATGGCGAAGCCTATCTGATGAGTCCCGCGCCAAAGCGAGCGCATCAGGAAATTTGCGGCGAAATTTTTCGCCAATTGGCCGATTATTTGGAGGGCAAAGATTGCCGGGCCTTCATCGCCCCTTTCGATGTGCGGCTGAACGCCAAAAAAGCCGACGATACGGTGGTGCAACCCGACATTGTGGTGGTTTGCGACCCGAAAAAACTCGATGAGCATGGCTGCGTCGGCGCGCCCGACATGGTGGTCGAAGTGCTGTCGCCCTCCTCGATCAAACATGACAAAATGGTGAAGCTCGAACTCTACCGCCGCCACGGCGTGCGGGAATACTGGACGGTTGACCCGGATATTTTACTCGTCGAGGCGCATATCCTGAGAGACAATGAATATTTCATCCACGCCTACGGTGACAGCGGTGAAGCGCCGGTCAGTCTGTTTGCCGACTGCCGCATCAACCTGGATACAATCTTTCGCTACAGCCCGCGCAAAAATATCGGCGACGCGACACCTAGCGTCAACACGCCGCCGGTCGTAAAAAAATAAATCCACTGCGAACCAACGAAACAACATGAAAGAGAAACAACAAACCGCTCTGATTACCGGGGCTTCCGGCGGCATTGGCCGGGCGATCTGTCTTGAATTAGCCAAGGCCGGACATTACATCGGCGTCCATTATTTTCATGGCCGCGAGGCGGCGGGCGAAACCCTGCGCCTCGTCCGCGAGTCGGGCGGCGACGGCGAACTGATCCAGTTCGATGTTCGCGATGGTCAGGCCGCCGAAAGCGCCATTTGGCAATTCGCCGACCAGCATGGAGACATCGACATGCTGGTCAACAACGCCGGAGTCATCGCCGATGGTCTGTTTATGCTGATGCCGCCGGAAAACTGGCGCAAGGTGATTGATACCAGTCTGGATGGTTTCTACAACGTGACGCGACCGGTCATTGAAAAAATGGCGCGGGCCAAACGCGGCGCGGTGCTGTCGATTTCGTCGGCCTCGGCGCTCATCGGCGGCCGTGGCCAAGCCAACTACGCGGCGGCCAAGGCCGGACTGAACGCCGCCAGCCGCTCTTTGGCCTGCGAAGTGGCGCGGCTCGGCATCCGCGTCAATGTGGTCGCGCCGGGATTGATTGAAACGGAAATGATCGCCAAAGCGCCCAAGGAAGAAATCCGCCGCCTGATTCCCATGGCCAGGCTCGGCAAAGCGGAAGAAGTGGCCAAGGTCGTGGCCTTTCTGTTATCCGATGACGCCTCGTACATCACCGGCCAGGTGATTTCGGTCAATGGCGGTTTGGTTTAGCGCCCGCCCAGCAAACCGCTAATCAGCGCTAACAAGGCCGAGGGCAGAAAAGGTTTTTCTAAAACGGCGTCCGCGCCGATTTTCTCGGCCAGCGGCAGATACGATTCCGGGGCCAGCTTGCCGCCGCCGGACATGGCGATGATTTTTGGTCGAGGCTGTTCCGCATTGAGCGCCATAATTAACTCAAGTCCTTCTTTATTCGGCATAATCAAGTCGGTGATGACTAAGCGTGGGCGCAGACGCCGAAATTCGCGCAGGCCGACTTCGCCATCGGTCGCCCGCCAGATCTGATGTCCGGCGCGTTGCAAAGCGTCACCCAGCATTTTCAAGACATCGGGATCATCATCGACAATCAGTATCGTCGCCATATCCACTCTGAAATTGAGGGAAGAGGAACAAAACACAGGTACTTTTTCGGCGCGGGCCAATAAAGTCAGCATATACCAAAATTCACCAGGCCAACAAGGGGGGAGCCGCAGACACGGAATTTTCCGGATTGGCGGGAGAAGAAAGGGATGGGCCAGGAAAAAAGACTGGTTGGTTTTCGGCCGATAGGCGCGGCGCGGGCTGAAAACAAAAACTGAAAACTGAAAACTGAAAACTGAAAATTAAAAACGCAGGTCAAGCGCCAAACCGAAACCTAGAGGATTTTTTTCCGCCTCGGCCAGATCGAGGTAGCCAAGGAGAGCGGTCATGGTCGCGCCATCGATCAGTTTATATTCGGCAATCGCCCCCAACTCGACAATATCGCCGGGGCCACGCTCCATATCGGCGCGCAGATAGGTGGTTTCCACCGTCAACATCAACTTGTCGGATAGGCGCAGCGACGGCGCCAGGTTGATGAAGGTCGAGTCGCCCGTGGCGCTGCCCAAAACGACGCCGCAATTGATCATGCCAAGCCGTTCAGCATTGGCTTCGCCGATCATGACGAAGGGGGCGTAGCCGTGCGAGCCGTTGCCGCCGAAATCGCCGCTGGCCGTAAAACCGCCACCGGTCGCGCCGACGATAGCCGCCAAACGCCAGAGGCCGAAATCGCTCTGGAAACCGACATAGCCGCCAAAGCCAGCCTCGTCGCTGTCCTGATAATCGGCGTTTTTCATCGCCACTTCGGCAATCAGCGCCACGCCGTCTGTCCACTCAGGCAGGCCGATGCGACCGCGCAGTTGCGCGTCGAGGCCGAAACCGTTGCGTCCGCGTTGCCGGTCATGCAAAAAAAACGCTACGCCGTTCAGCGTCCAATCGCCCGCGAATTTTCCTTTTTCAACCAAGTTCAGGCCATAGTGATTGATGTCGTCATCGCTCGCATAGCCGTCATCCACAATCAAACCAGACCGCGACGGGTCGTTGTCGCCGCCTGGCCACTCGTCGAATTCATCAATTTTCTCCATGAAGGCGACAACGGTCAGGGCATCTTCACGATACATGACACGGATGAAATCGTAGGGATCGTCGCCGCGAAAAAACTCATTCATCGTGTTATATCCAGTCCCGGCTTCCAGGGTGATTTTTCCAAGCGCCGCGCCAACATAGCCGACATCGACATAGAGATTGCTCCGCTCGCCGTAGTTCAGCGTTTTGCCGCCGCCATCCCAAACGCCGTCGGCCAGGCGAAACCGCCCGACGGCATAAGCGCCGCCCGGCGTGTTGATTGTTAACTGGAGGCGCAAGCGCGAAGACCAATACGATTCTTCCGTCTCTTTGAAGCCGCGATACTTATCGCGGACCTGCGTTCGCAAGCGGGCGTCGCCGTCAAAGACCACGGACGCGGCTTCGCTCATCGCGGGCGACAAAGCCATAGCCGCCATGAACAACGTCGCGACGACGCTTTGCCTGGTCTTCTTCATACGCATGTCAAATCAGGGAAACACCACTTCGCGAAAAAAACGCGCCAATTGCCCGCGACGGTTGACCACGCGCCGCTGCTCAGGAATCAGATTCGAGCGCGGCACCCGTAAGGCTGACATCTTGTATTCGATATGAGTGGCCAGGCGATTTTCCAGATACCAGGCGTACATCAAACCCATCAATAAGCCAGGCGGGGTAAAACCTTCCTCGCCATTGACCAGGCGGCAATAGTCCCGCCCGACCGTGACGGGAGTCATCCGCGCCAAACGCAAAAATGTATCGATTTGTTCACTGGAAAAATAACAGCGTCGCTCTTGTTCCGGCGTCAGGAGCAGGTGGTATTTTTTGCCGACCACGCAGCCGTCATGCGTGACGTTTTCCATGCGCTTTTCAGCGGCGTAGTTGCCGAGCAGCGATTCGCCAATGGCAATGAGAACGGGCAGCTCCAGCCGCGACGGGTCGTCGAACTGTTCGCGACGGATATGCAAGCAGCCGTCCTCCGGCGCATAAAAGGAAAAAATATTGTCGTAGCGCTGGTCGCGCGGCCAGGTTCCTCCGTCATGGCAGAAAACGCCCGCGATCGTCGCCAGATGCGCGGGAGCGATGTCGTAGTGTTTCCAGAGAATATCAGCCAGGGCGACGCGCAGGCGGCCATGTCGCCCGGCCGCTTCGCCGCAATCCTGAAAATTCCAGGCGGCGATTTTCTCGTTCATGAGCTGATGTTTTTTACAAGGAATCGACACGCGCCGCCCTTGCTCGCCGCCGTCGCTCGCCGCCGTCGGCGTCGGGGCTAGACCGCCGCTCGCTTGGTCAAACAGTTCGCGCCCAACATAGAGCGTCTGTACCGCCTGAGCCAGGCTCGCGGGGTCATGCTGAATCACATTGCGCTCACGCAGGATGCGCCGCGAATAAATATCGCACTCAACCGGCGCGTAGCCCTGCGAGCGCACCACATCTTTATCTAAAAAGATCGGTACTTTACCTTCGACGGCATAGTTCTGCAAAACCGAGGCCGGCACATCCTGAAGCGATAAACACAGCACCTCATGAAACAAATCCCTGGTGCCGCCCGCGATATTGCGCTCGTAGGCGCGAATCATATCGGAAACGTAGAATTTCCGTTCCGGATCGGCGAGGGTCAAATCGGTTTCACCCGCCTGCACCCAGAGATTGGCGACGAGGATTTTCAGAGCCTGTCGGTTGTCGCGCACCGCCTGCGCCAGGCCCGGCACCTGAAACACCGGAATCACCGAGCTGTACAGACTGCCCGGCGCCAGCAGAATAATGTCGGCTTCGGCAATCGCCTGCCTAACTTCCGGATAGATATACGGATGGCCGCAGAAATCGACGAAGACCCGCTCAATCGGGAAGCCGCGCCGGGCGGTGCTGGATTTGTTTTCTCCCGTGATTTCAACGCCATTGGAATAACGCACCCGCAAAAGCGCCGACGTTGGCGTGCAAGGATAGACGCAGCCGCGTTCGGCGCCGATGCGCTCGGCGATTTCCCTGAGGCCAACCAAAATGGCCTCCCACAACGATTCTTCCGGGCGGCGATGTTCGCCGTAGTTGGGCAATTGCCGGTAGATGGCGGCGGCGACCAGCAAATTGCCCAGGCAATGCGGCCGCGCCAACACCCGGCGCAGGCGGGCGTCGATGAACAGATGGTCAAGCAGGCCCAGCAGGTATTTGCTAAGCGAGCGCGGAAACGCCTTCATGTCGGCGCCGGATGCGGCCACCAGGTCGGCGGGGCCGGACGGTTGTTCGGAAAAACGCAGATTAAAGAGCTGCGATAAGGCCGCAATAATGGTCTGCGCCTGGGAAAAATCGACCTGATAAGTCCGCTGCAAGCCACCAAGCCTGACCGATGAAAGCATCACATGCCGGACATCGCCAATGGCCGGCAGCGGCAGATCTTTCAGTAGCTCGCCGGTCGAACCACCGTCGTCGGTGACACAGACCACGGAAGTAATGCGGGAAAAAATCTCCTTCAGACCATGGAACGGATGCCGCGCCCAAATCGAGGCGCGGCTGTCGCCACCAATGATATTCGACAGACCGGTGCCACCGCCGAAGACCACCACTTTGGCGTTTTCAACATCTTTCCGGTCAAGGGCCGAGGCCAGCTCGCCAAACAACGAGCGCACTTCGACCGAGCAGTGCTCCGGCGCGCCGTTTAAGCGCAAATCAATGAGTTTTTCCCGCAGATCGCTGTGCCGTAATAAATCCAGCGCCGAAAATGGATGCAGACGCAAAGCGGTCAGGCTCTCGCCGACCGAGCTGGCCTCTTTTGTGCTGTCCGTCATGGCAAGTCTCAAGTCCTAAAGCCGGGCCGCGTCAGTTATCGGCCTTGTCGGCGGCCAGAAGCGCCTCGACCCGGCGGATTTCCTCTTCGGTGTCGATTTCGATGGAATCGTGTCCGGTTAACACAATCTGAATCGGATAGCCGTGCTCCAAGGCGCGGAGCTGCTCAAGTTTTTCGTGGCGTTCCCATTCGCCCTCCGACAGCGAGACGAAAATATCGAGGAAATCCTTGCGATAGGCGTAAAAGCCCAGATGTTTGTAATAATCCGGCGGCGCTTCGTCATGACGGACGTAGGGAATGGTCGCCCTGGAAAAATACAGCGCCCTGCCCCGCCGGTCGAAAACCGTTTTCACGTGGTTCGGGTCGGTGATTTCTTCTTTACGGATGATTTTATAGACCAAGGTCGCCATGGGCAAAGCCGGGTCATCCAACAAGGGACGCGCCACCTGCTCGACCACTTCCGGCTGAAAAGATGGTTGGTCGCCCTGGATGTTGACCACGATGTCGGCGGCGGCAAGCCCTAAAATATTCGCCGCTTCGGCCAGGCGGTCGGAGCCGGAACGGTGCCGCGTCCCAGTCATCACCACCTCGCCGCCAAAGTCGCGCGCCGCCTGGGCGATGCGGTCGTCGTCGGTCGCCACCACCACCTTCGAGAGCGATTTCACCCGCCGGGCGCGCTCGACCACATGCTGAATCATCGGTTTTCCGGCGATCAGCGCCAGCGGTTTTCCTGGGAAACGGCTGGAGGCGTAGCGAGAGGGAATAATGCCAACCACCTGTCTTTTTTCCTTTTGCATTTTCGTCAATTCCGTGATGATGCCAAATTTCGCGGCGCTTCGCCGAAGCCCGGCCACGCCCTTTTTCTTTTTTTCTTTTTTCTTTTTCCCCGTTCCACCATGCCGAAGGCGATTGTTCTTACCCGCGAATGCGATACTTTACACGAAAAGGCGCTGGAACTTGCCGAAAAATTACGTTTGCCTGCGCTAGGCCAGGCCGCGATAGCGACAGCCGATATGAGTCAGGTCATCGCGCTCTCGCTTGGTGAAGGCGGCCTGTCGCTACGCTGTTTGATCGGCGAAAAACAAGGCGGCGGGCGGATGAAGCCGGTGCGGGTCGATTTCACCGGCGGCAAAAACGCCTTTCGCCTGGCCGAAAACCGCACCATTCATCAGCCGCTGGCGCGGGCGGTGGGAATTGGCCACGGTCGGCGGCCAAGCATCTTCGACGCCACCGCCGGTCTTGGCGGCGACGCCTTCGTTCTGGCCGCGCTCGGCTGCCGCGTGACCATGGCCGAGCGCTCAGAAGTCGTCGCGGCGCTTTTAGCCGACGGCCTCGCTCGCGCCGCCGCCCATCCTGAAACCGCGCCGATCATAGCCGGGATGCGGCTCATCACGGGCGATGCGCGGACGATTCTGCCAAGCCTCACGCCGCCACCCGACTGCGTGTATCTCGACCCGATGTACCCGCATCCGAAGAAAAGCGCCCTGCGCCGCAAAGAAATGCGCATCCTGCGGCAGGTGGTTGGCGACGACGACGATAGCGCCGACCTTTTGACCGTGGCACGGGCGACCGCAACCGAGCGTGTCGTCGTCAAACGACCCAAAGGCGCGTCGTGGCTGGCGACGCAAAAACCGTCACACGCCATTGCCATGCCGAACAGCCGCTTTGATGTCTATCTGCGGCTTCACTTGTGATATTTTTCACCGGCTTTGATGGTGTAGGCGCGGTAGAGTTGCTCTAAAAGAATCAGCCGCGCCATGTCGTGGGTGAAGGTGAGACGCGACAACGACAGGCGAACATCGGCGCGGGCCAGCGCATGTTCTGAAAGGCCCAAAGGGCCGCCAATCAGATAGTTCACCAGTTTCACGCCTTGATGTTCCCAGCGCGACAGCAAATCCGCCAGCCCGAAAGATGTCAGGCTTTCACCATGGCCATCCAAGGCGACCAGGAGCGCTCCCGGTCGAACCGCAGCCAAAAGCCTGTCCGTTTCCTGCGTCACAAGAGCGGCCTCATCCAGGCTGGATTTCCGTTTTTCTTTCAGGACGGTAATCTCGACGGCGGCGTAATGGCGCAGGCGGGCGGCGTATTCGCGCACGCCCTCGGCCAGAAATCCTTCCTTTTCCCGGCCAAGAAACAGCAACTCGTGCTTCATGTTTTTGTTTTTTTCAGCAGGAAACCGCCGGGGAATCATCGAGAATCACGACTAGAATCGCCCTGAAGCGTTCATAGCCGATATTTTTTCTGATGCCAGGGCAGGAGGCGGCGATGGCCGTGAAGTTGGTCTCATCCAGCAAGATCGCCGGATGCAGCGGCCACTGGGCGCAGCGCCAGGGCCGGGCCGCGTGCGCGCGGCAGCCATCGCGATAGAAGATGCAATGGCCGTCTTTAATGCGCATCTGGGTTTCGCGGCCGGTGACCCGCCAGTAATCCTCACGCATTTCAGCGGTCGTAAGGCAAAAAAAATCGCGCATCCGCCGCTGGTCATCCTCATTCAGGGAGACCGTGGTTTCGCCGTGGCAGCAGAAGCCGCAGCGGGCGCAAACGAAAATTTGGCCGATTAACGCGGCGCGTTCCTCATGATTCATCGCTGGCCTCCATTTACGTATAACCCAGCGCGTCGTCGAAGGTAGTGATGTCGATCCCGTAGCGCAGGGCGGCGGATTTCCATTTCGCGTCGTCGTCGGTGTCGAAGATGATGCTGTCGGCGGCGGGCACCAGCAGCCAACCGTCTTCAACCAGCTCCCGTTCAAGCTGACCCGGCCCCCAACCGGCATAGCCCATGAGGAACAGATAATTTTCCGGCCCGCGTCCAAAGGAAATATCCGCCAGAACACGCTTGTCCCGCGACAGGGAAATGGTCGGGCTGACGCTGAGCTGATGGTCGGCGCGGTATTCGGAGCTGTATAAAATAAAGGCGGAAGCCATCTCGACCGGGCCACCTATATACACCGGCGGCAACAGTTCCGGCTTATCCGACACCAGCAGATCGGCGCTGTGCAGAATCTCCGCCATGGTCAGGCTATGGCTGGGTTTATTCACCACCAGGCCCATCGCCCCTTCTTTGCCGTGGCCGCACATGTAGATGACCGTTTCCGCAAAGCGCGGGTCGGACATCCGCCGCGTCGAGACTAAAAAAGCGCCGGTCAGCGTATCAAGCGTCGGAGCGTGTGTGCCGTCCATGAAAAAAATCTCCGGAAAAAACATCTGTGATCAAAGCCCCCCGCGACAAGCGTATTCCTTCACCAAACCAGCCGCCGAGTTCTGCCCGCGAAACTGGCCGGGTCTTTCCATCCAGCCCGCTTATGCGGTTAAGATATGCTGTACTTTCCGCCGGAAGGCAAGCCATTGCGACGGCGGGCGGCCTTTTCCATGACAAAGCCCGCGCCATGACCTAGAATGGCGAAGTAGTCGTTTTCCGTCCCATTCCCTCCTTTCTCCCACGTGACCGCCATGAACATCGACGAATTGAACGACCATTTCGACCGCATCATCGCCGCCCGCCACCACGATCCCTTTCAGGTGCTCGGCGTTCACGACGGCGACCGTCCGGAAAATGTCGTCGTCCGCGCCTTTCAACCGCACGCCGAAACGGTGTATCTCGTCTCCGGCGGCGACAAAAAAAAGATGGAGCGCATCCGCCCGGAGGGATTGTTCGCCCTTCAACTGCCACGCTCGTTTTTTCCCGACCCCGGCCTCGACCCCTATACCTATCAATTTGAAATAGTTTTTTACGACGGCAATAGCCTGACCATAAACGATACCTATCGAGTGCTGCCGCAACTCGGCGAACTCGACCGCTATCTCTTCAATTTCGGCACCGATTATCGGCTCTACGACCATCTGGGCGCGCACTTGACCATGCTGCACAAAATCGCCGGGACAATTTTCCGCGTCTGGGCGCCGAACGCGGCCAGGGTCTCGGTGGTCGGCAACTTCAACGCCTGGGACGGCCGCGTGCATCCGATGCGCAGTCTCGGCGCCTCCGGCGTCTGGGAATTGTTCATCCCCGGCCTGGCCATGGGTGAATTGTACAAATACGAAATCCGCGCCCAGGAAGGCTATATCCTCTTAAAAGCCGACCCCTTGCAGTTTTACGGTGAACTGCGCCCGAACACCGCTTCAATCGTCTGTCCGCTCGACCGCCACATCTGGCAGGATGAAGCCTGGCAAAAACATAAGCGGGAAAGCCAGGTCTACCAGCGTCCGATGACGATTTACGAAGCGCACGCCGGTTCGTGGCGGCGCGACCCGAACGACCCGGAACGATTTCTGACTTTCAGCGAATTGGCCGACCAACTCATCCCGTATGTGCGGGAAATGGGCTTCACCCACATCGAACTGTTGCCGGTGATGGAGCATCCACTCGATGAATCCTGGGGGTATCAGGTCACAGCCACCTTCAGCCTGACTAGTCGTTATGGCACGCCAGAAGAATTTATGGACTTCGTTGACCGCTGCCACCAGGCGGGTATCGGCGTCATTCTTGATTGGGTGCCAGCCCATTTTCCCCGCGACAGCCACAGTCTGAGTCGTTTCGACGGCACCGCCCTCTATGAACACGCCGACCCCAGGCGCGGCGCTCATCCCGAATGGGGCACGTTGATTTACAACTACGGGCGGCGGGAAGTGAGCAATTATCTCATCGCTAACGCCTTGTTTTGGCTTGACAAATACCACATCGACGGACTGCGCGTCGATGCCGTCGCCTCGATGCTTTACCTCGATTATTCACGCAAGGCCGGCGAGTGGATTCCCAACTGCTACGGCGGCAGAGAAAATCTGGAGGCGATCGAATTTTTGCGGCACGCCAATTCGGTGATATTCGCCAACTACCCGAATACTTTGATGATCGCCGAAGAATCGACGAGTTTTTACGGCGTCTCAAAACCGGCTGACCAGGGCGGTCTGGGCTTTGGTTTCAAGTGGAATATGGGTTGGATGAACGATTTTCTGGCCTATTTCTCCAAAGACACGATTTATCGTCGTTTTCATCACAATTCCCTGACATTTTCCCTGATGTACGCCTTCTCGGAAAATTTCATCCTGCCGCTGTCGCACGATGAAGTCGTGCACGGCAAGCGTTCGCTGATCGACAAGATGCCTGGCGATTTGTGGCAGAAATTCGCCAACATGCGCCTGCTGCTCCTGACCATGTGGGCGCATCCCGGCAAAAAGTTGCTGTTCATGGGCGGCGAATTCGGCCAGTGGTCGGAATGGTACTGCAAAACTAGCCTCGATTGGCATCTGCTCGAAGGCAGCAACCAAGAAAATCCACACAAACAATTACAGTATTTTACTGCCGAGCTGAACCGCTTTTATCTGGAGCAACCGGCGCTCTGGCAGCGCGATTTCGCCTGGCAGGGCTTCAAATGGCTGGATTTCTCCGACACCGTGAATTCGGTCATTTCCTTCGCCCGTTTCGCGGAACAGGGCGACGATCATCTGGTGGCGGTACTGAATTTCACGCCGCAGACACTGGCCGATTATCGCATCGGTCTGCCCAGCGGACGTTCGTACAAAATGATTTTCTGCTCGGACGACAAGCGCTTCGGCGGCGCGGGCCTGGGTGACGAACGGATCATCAAAGCGGAAAAGAAAGCGCAGGGGCAAGCGGAGTTCAGCGCCGCCTTGCGCATTCCGCCTCTGGCCGGTTGTATTTTGCAACCACAGTGAAAATACGCAATGAACACAATTCGCCCCACCACTCCTTCCCGAGGCATCCCCCGCATCGAATCCTTGCGCGTCGAAAACTACCGCGCCTTACACAAAATTGAACTGGACAAGCTCACGCCGATGACAGTGTTGCTTGGCCCCAACGGCAGCGGCAAATCGACAGTGTTTGATGTGTTCAATTTTTTGTCCGAGTGTTTTCAGTCCGGCTTGCGTCATGCCTGGGATCGGCGGGGGCGCGGCAAGGAACTGAAGTCCAGGGGCGCGTCTGGGCCTATCGTCTTCGAGTTGAAATACCGCGAACAACCTAAAACCCCGATCATCACGTACCACTTGGCGATTGATGAAGGCGCAAAAGGCCCGGAAGTGGTGGAAGAGTGGTTGCAGTGGCGACGCGGGCCAAAAGGACAGCCGTTTCGGTTTCTCGACTTCCAACGAGGAGTGGGCAAAGCGACAAGCGGCGATGCGCCCGACGCGGATGACGTGCGGGTGGAATCCAACCTGCGCTCCCCTGATTTGATCGCGGTAAATACCCTGGGGCAATTTACCGGACATCCCCGCGTAGCCGCTTTGCGTGAATTTATTACGGATTGGTATGTCTCTTACCTCTCTATTGAGCAAACCCGTAGCCAACCCGAAGCTGGTCCGCAGGAGCGTTTGAGCAAGGGCGGCGAGAATTTACCTAACGTTATTCAGTACCTGAAGGAACAGCATCCAGAACGTCTGGAACAGATTTTTTCGGCGCTGCGTAAGCGCATCCCTCGTTTGGAAAGAGTGGATGCCGAGCCGATGCCCGATGGCAGGTTGTTATTGCAGATCAAGGACGCGCCGTTTCCGCAGCCCGTGCTTTCCAAGTTTGCCTCCGATGGTACAATGAAGATGTTGGCCTATCTGACCGTTTTGTACGACCCAGACCCCGCGCGTTTTATTGGCATCGAAGAACCGGAAAATTTCCTGCACCCACGTTTGTTGCCGGAGTTGGCCGAGGAATGTCGAGCCGCTTCGGAGCGCTCGCAGTTGCTGATCACCAGCCATTCTCCGTTCCTACTCAACGCCATGCGTGCGGAAGAAGCGCGTGTGCTCTATCGGAATGAACAGGGCTTTACCAAAGCGGTGCGTGCCTGCGACATCCAAGGCATTCCAGAATTTATCAAAACGGGCGCTTCGCTGGGGCATTTATGGATGGAGGGACTTTTTGGCTTGGGAGACCCCTTGGTGAATCAGGGCGCTCCCCATACCGCCAAAAAGGGAGGTGGTCAATGATGGAGAAGCTTATTGTGTTCGTCGAAGAACCTTCGATGGAAGCGGCCTTGGAGCTACTCTTGCCACAAATGCTGGGTGATGCCACGTTCCAGATTATTCGGTTTCAATGCAAGGATGCTTGTTGAAACAAGCGCCTGCGCGACTCAAGGGCTACGCCTCGTGTTTGAAGGATAGCTGGCGCATTCTGGTCTTGGTGGATCGGGACGATAACAATTGTGTTGAACTGAAAGCAAAATTGGAAGAGATGGCTGCCAAGGCTGGCTTACTGACAAAAAGCGCCGCCAGTCAGGAGCAGCATTTCCAGGTGATTAACCGCATCGCTATTGAGGAATTGGAAGCCTGGTTCTTTGGCGACTGGGCATCCGTGCAGGCAGCCTATCCGCGTGTGTCAGCGGCCATTTCCAAGAAGGCTGGTTTTCGTGACCCCGATGCCATTGGCGGAGGGACTTGGGAGGCATTGGAGCGTGTACTCAAGCGTGCGGGTTATTTCAGCGGCGGCTTACGCAAAATAGAGTTGGCGCGGTCGGTAGCTGCGCATATGCAGCCGAATCGTAACAGTTCACGCAGTTTCCAAGTGTTTGCCAGCGCCATTACGGCGATTTTGGTCTGATATGACGACGATGAACGTCACAAAGTTCATCCGAAAAAGCTCGTTGCGGGATCACCTGAAGAAAACGGAGATATGGCGAACTGCAACGTCGATTAAAAACTAATTCAAGCAAATCAGATGGGTGAAATGCGCGGCTGTCGCCGTTGCATCAAAAAAATGGGTTAAACGGGCGCTGGCACCCGTTTAACCCATTGTCATTTCTGGTCGGGATGAGAGGATTTGAACCTCCGGCCCCCTGAACCCCATTCAGGTGCGCTACCAGACTGCGCTACATCCCGTCACAATCGCGGCCTTTTATCATTTTCCGGCGGTGAAGTCAATCAGAGAGTCCTGCATTGTCGGCCAGAGAGTCGCGAATCGCCGCCAGCTCTTTTTTTATGCCGCGCAAGGCGCCCAGCGACACCGGCACAGTCTTTGCACCAAGGTCTTCGTCTGCTTCGTCGTCCTGATGTAGCATTTTCCGCGCCCCGGCCAGGGTATAGCCTTTTTCGCGTAACATTGACTTGATGCTGGCGAACAGTTCAACATCTTCACGGCGGTAGAGACGTTGCTGCGACGCGCCCGCTCTCTTGGGTCTGATGGCCTTGAATTCGCTTTCCCAATAGCGGATGACATGCGGCGGCTCATCAAGCAACCGCGCCACTTCGCCAATTTTGAAATACTGTTTGTCCGGTATTTCTTTCATTGGCTACTCAATGGCTGGTTAGACATTCACCCGCTCGCGCAGTTTGCGGCTGGCGCGAAAGCTGACCGTTCGCCGCTCGACGATGGTGATCGATTCGCCGGTGCGCGGGTTGCGCCCCTGACGCGGGCGTTTATCACGCAGGGAAAAGGTGCCGAAGTGCACCAATTTGATGGTTTCTCCGCTCAGGAGGGCTTGCTTCATCGCCGCGAAGGCGCTGTCAACAATGTCGGCGCAACCGCTTAACGGATAACCCAACTGGTCGGCGATGGATTGTGCGAGTTCTTTACGTGTCAGGTTTGGGCGTTCCGTGTTCATGGCGGTTCTCATTTATCGCAGACTGCCGTCGTAGGTTTCGGCGAGCAGGCGAACAATTTTATCGTGAATTTTTTCAATATTTTTTTCGGTCAGCGTTTTACTAGATGAACGATAGGTTATGGAAATCGCAACGCTTTTCGTTCCTGACGGCAGACTGTCGCCACGAAACACGTCAAACAGCGCTACCGATTCGATCAGCTTTTCGCCGCTTTGCCGCACCGATTCCACCATCTCACCGGCGGCGACGCCCTCTTTGACCAGCATGGCGATGTCGCGCGTCACCGCCGGATAGTTGGGCAGTGGCGTGAAGCGCGGTTTTTGTGTTGACAGGGCGCAGATGGCGTTAAAATCAAGGGCGAAAAAGCAAACCGCTTGTTTGATCGCGAAGGCGCGCAAGGTCGCCGCTTTGATCATCCCGGCTTTGCCGAGTAGCGTATCGCCCACAAAGAAGAGCAGGGCGCTTTCAGGTTCAACAAAGGGTTCGATGCCGTCTGACGTTGGATGAATCGTTCGCAGTCCGCCTGCGCCGCCACACAGAATTGCCATTTCTTTGAGTAGAAATTCCACCGCGCCCCCGGCGTCGAACATATCCACCGCTTGCGCCGGGAAATGGAGCGGCGGCGCGCCTTCGTGGCGGTTGCCGGTGAGGACGCCGCAGAGACGCATATTTTCGTCGGGTTGGCGGTCCGGAGCGTTCGGCAAAAAGACCTTGCCGATTTCAAACAATTTCAGGGATGTGGTCTGGTAGCTGATATTGTGGCGGATGTTTTCAAGCAAGCCTGGCAGTAACATAGTGCGCAAACAGTCCATGTCTTCACTTAAGGGATTGCGCAATCGCACCACGCGGCGGCGGCTGTCTCCTTCGGCCAAAGAGAGCATGTCGGCGAATTTCGAGGTGGTGAAGCTGTAGTTGATCGCCTCATGCCAGCCTGAAGACACCATGATTTCAGCGGCTCGCAAGCGTTTTATTCTGTCCGATTCCTGATTCGGGTAACTCAGGGCGACCATTGGCAGGCGGGCGGGAATGCGGTCATAGCCATGCAGGCGGGCGACTTCCTCAATCAGGTCGGCTTCCCGTTCCAGATCGACGCGAAAAGACGGCGGCCAAACCCGCAGCGTATCCGCATCAATTTGTTCACAGCCGATGCCGATGCCGTCCAGGAGCTTGGCGACTTCTTCCGGCGAAAAGGCGACGCCGATCAGATTCGAGGTCCGCCCGGCGCTCATCTCAATACAAAGCGGCTCTTTTTTACCAGGATAAACGTCGAGCCAGCCGGGTTCGGCCTCGCCGTCGGCGACTTCGCTTAACAACATGGCGGCGCGGTTCAGCGCCGTGACGCCATTGCCGATATCGACGCCGCGCTCGAAACGCCAGGATGCGTCGCTCGAAAGGCCGAGCAAACGCGCGGTTTTGCGGATGGAAACCGGGGCGAAACAGGCGCTTTCCAGGAGGACATGCGCGGTTTTTTCCGTGACTTCCGAGTTCAGCCCGCCCATGACGCCGGCGAGCGCCACCGGTTTTTCACCGTCGCAGATGAGCAGTGATTGCGCGTCCAACGTTCGCTGGTTGCCGTCCAGGGTGACAAATTGCCGTTCGCCGTCACGCGAGGCGCGGACAACGATGCGTCTGTCAGCCAGCGTCTCAAAATCAAAGGCGTGCAAGGGTTGGCCGTACTCCATCATCACATAATTGGTGACATCAACGACATTATTGATCGGACGCAGGCCAACAGCCAGTAAACGCCGCCGCAGCCACCAGGGCGAAGGCCCTATTCTGACATTTTTAATAAGTCGCGCCGCATAGCGCGGGCAGAGTTCTGGCGCTTCGATGTCAACGTGAAAACTGTTCACACCAGGATTCGTTGGCATGGCGACTGTGGGCAGACGCAATGATTCGCCGAGCTTGCCTGCCACTTCCCTGGCGATACCGATGACCGAAGCGCAATCCGGACGGTTCGGCGTCAGCTCTACTTCGACCATGGTGTCGCGCAGGCCCATGGCGTCGATGAATACCTGGCCGTCAGTAAGATCATCCGGCAACTCCATGATGCCGCTGTGGTCGTGCGATAAACCCAGCTCGCGTTCCGAACAAATCATGCCCGCCGATTCGACGCCGCGCACTTTGGCTTTTTTGATCTTCACGTCGCCCGGCAAGGTAGCGCCTGGCAGGGCGACAACCACGGCCAGCCCCGCTCGCGCATTGGGCGCGCCGCAGACGATGGTATGGCGCTCGTCGCCGATTTTAACCTGACAGACCTGCAACTTATCAGCGTCGGGATGTTTTTCGGCGCTGATGATCCGCCCGGTGCGCAACGGCGCCAAATGCTCATACAGGGCTTCGGCGCTATCCACCTCCAGCCCCAGCATGGTGAGAATATCGGAGATTTTCGCGGCGTCACAGCCGCTTGCGGCCACATAATCGCGCAGCCAATTGAGGGTGAACTTCATGGCGCAGGCCCCGGTCAGAATTGCGAGAGAAAACGCAGGTCGTTTTCGTAAAACTGGCGAATATCGTCGATGCCATAGCTGAGCATGGCGATGCGCTCAATTCCCAGCCCGAAGGCGAAACCACTGTAGCGTTTGGGATCGTAGCCGACCTTTTCAAACACCGCCGGGTTGATCATGCCGGAGCCGAGGATTTCCAGCCAGCCGGTTTTTTTGCAGACCCGGCAGCCTTTGCCGCCGCAGATGACGCAGGCGATATCCACTTCGGCGCTTGGCTCGGTGAAAGGGAAAAAACTAGGGCGAAAGCGGAGGCCGACGCCGCTTCCGAACATTTTGTTGACAAACAGGGCCAGAACCCCCTTCAAATCGGCGAACGAGACCTGTTCGTCCACGAGAAAACCCTCGACCTGATGAAACATCGGTGTATGGGTAATGTCGGAATCGCAACGATACACCTGGCCCGGCGCGACCACTCGGAGCGGTGGCTGTTGCCCCTCCATGATGCGCGCCTGCATCGGCGAAGTATGGGTGCGCAACAAAAGCGAATCGGTGATATAGAAGGTGTCATGCATATCCCGCGCTGGGTGGTGCGCCGGGATATTCAGTGCTTCAAAATTGTAATAATCCAGTTCGACGTTCGGCCCTTCGGCGATGTCGAAACCCATGGCGGCGAAAATCTCGCAGGTTTCGCGCATGACACGGGAAATCGGATGCGGGCGTCCGTGCGCTGAACAACGCCCAGGCAGGCTCAGGTCGGGGCCGCGCCGAATCTGGCCGCAGTCATGACCCAGCCCGGCGTTCTTTTCGGCGTGCAACGCTTCAATCGCCGCTTTAGCCTCGTTGGCCAGAGCGCCCATGCGAGGTTTATCGGCGGCGGGCAGATTGCCGAGGCCGCGTAAGATGCCGCTTAAAATTCCCTTGCGCCCCAGATAGCGCACGCGGAATTCTTCTAGTTGCGCCGCGTCGTCAATGCCTGCGGCCTCTTGACGCGCCGTGGCGACCAGACGCTGTAATTCCTCTTCCATGGCGATACACATGAGGACAAAATAAAAAACGCGCCGGACAATGGATGAACCATCGCCGGCGTGCGTGGAGAACAACCGGAACGAATGCTACGAATTGACCTGCTTGGCGACCTGGGTAATGCGAGCGAAGGCCGGGGCATCCAGAATGGCCAAGTTGGACAGCACTTTGCGGTCAAGTTCGACCCCGGCTTTTTTCAAGCCGCCCATCAATCGGCTGTAGCTGATGTCGTTCATGTGGGCACCCGCATTGATGCGCGCGATCCACAGGGCGCGGAATTCGCGCTTTTTTGTCCGCCGGTCGCGGTAGGCATAAACCAGGGCGCGATCAACGGCCTCAGTAGCGCTCTTATAGAGCCGCGACCGTCCGCCGCGAAAGCCTTTGGCCAGTTTCAGTACCTTGTTTCTTCTTCTGCGGGCCTTAAAGCCCCTGGTAACACGTGGCATCGTTCACTCCTTTGCGTGGGCCGCTGTTGCGAGAAACGACCCGCTCGAACTTTACATGTACGGAAGCAGTTTCCTGAGCATTTTAGTATTCGCCGAATCAAGCAGGCCGTTCTGACGCAGGCCGCGTTTGCGCTTGGTGCTTTTTTTAGTCAGAATATGGCTGGCGAAGGCTTTGCCGCGCCTGATTTTTCCACTTCCGGTGAGGGAAAAGCGCTTGGCGGCTCCCCGATTGGTCTTCATCTTAGGCATATTGACTCCTCTCTTAAAAAAACAACCGCGTTTGCGCGACAGTTGGGCTTTCGGCTTATTTGGGGCCGACAAACATCACAAGCTGCCGACCTTCCATCTTCGGCGGCTGAATAATCGTCGCTTCATCGGCCAGCATTTCCGCGACTTTATTCATCGCTTCAAGGCCAATTGATTGCGAATAGGTGATTTCCCGTCCACGAAACCGCATGGTGAGCTTGACCTTGTTTTTCTGCGCCAGAAACTTTTTGATGCTTTTCACCTTGAAATTCAGGTCGTGCTCTTCAGTCTTCGGGCGGAATTTGATTTCTTTGGTCTCGACAACGGTCTGATTCTTCTTCGCTTCCTGCTGTTTTTTCTTCTGCTCGTAGCGAAATTTATCATAATTCATGATCCGGCAGACCGGCGGATCGGCATTGGCGGAAATCTCAACCAAATCAAGCCCTTCAGCGAAAGCCTGCGCCCGCGCCGCTTCCGCGGTGACAATCCCCACCTGCGAACCGTCGCTCCCTATCAGACGAACACGCGGATGGCGAATCTCCTCGTTGATGTTCTCGGTCTTGCTGTCGCCGCGTGAGACAGGAACGGGTTTTCCTCGTTTCGTGTTAATAGTTCTTCCTCCCGCAAATTTCCTCTAAAAATCGACCCGAAAAAAGCGCGTGATGATACCCTCTTTTTTCAGGACGGTCACGATAAAATGCGCCGTTGGGGAAAAAATCAGAACCCCCGTGCGGCGCGGCATTCGTTCCGCACCATGTTGGCGAATTCGCTCATCGACATCGGCGGCAGGTTTTTGCCGTCGCGCAACCGCGCCGTCAGCGTACCACCCGCCTTCTCGTTGTCGCCAACAATCAGCATATACGGAATTTTCGCCTGCTGCGCCTCGCGAATTTTATAGCTGAGCTTCTCGTTGCGGATATCCAACTCGGCCCGGACGCCCTCGGCGCGCAGGCGCTCAGCGACTTCACGGCTGTAATCGACCTGATCGTCGGTAATATTCAGAATCCGCGCCTGCACCGGCGCGAGCCAGAGCGGGAAAGCGCCAGCGTAATGTTCAATCAGAACGCCAATGAAGCGCTCCAGGGAACCCATCAGGGCGCGATGAATCATGATTGGTCGGTGCTCGTTATTATCGGCGCCAACAAAACTCATGCCAAAGCGTTCCGGCAGGTTGAAATCGACCTGGATGGTTGAACACTGCCAGGAGCGGCCAAGCTGATCTTTGATTTTGATGTCGATCTTCGGCCCGTAAAAAACACCTTCACCGGGGTCGATGGCGTAGGCCAGACCTTTCTTTTCCAGCGCCAATTTCAAAGCTTCGGTCGCCCGCGTCCAGTTGGCGTCGCTGCCGACGTATTTTTCCGGGCGCGTCGATAAATAAATATCGTATTGGGAAAAACCGAAGGTGCGCAGGATGTGCAGATTCAGGGCGAGAATATTGAAGATTTCGTCCTCAAGCTGGTCGGGGCGGCAGAAAATATGGGCGTCATCCTGCGTGAATCCGCGCACCCGCATCAGGCCGTGCAGAGCGCCGGCGCGTTCATAGCGGTAGACCGTGCCCAGCTCGCACCAGCGTACCGGCAATTCGCGGTAGCTGTGTTTGCGACTCAGATACATGCCGATGTGGAATGGACAGTTCATCGGCTTCAACTGATACTTCACCTCGTCGATTTGCATCGGCGAATACATATTTTCCGCGTAAAAATCCAGATGCCCGGAGGTTTTCCACAGGTCTTGCCGGGCGATGTGCGGCGTGTAGAGCAGCTCGTAACCGTGGCGATAGTGCTCATCCTTCCAATAATCTTCAATCAATCGCCGTAATTGCGCGCCTTTCGGCAGCCAGAGGATCAGGCCGGGGCCGATGCTGTCTTCGGTGGTGAACAGCTCAAGCTCTTTGCCCAGACGGCGGTGATCGCGCTTTTTGGCTTCTTCCAGGGTGTGTAAATGGGCGGCCAGGGCTTTGGCGTCGTAAAAAGAGGCGCCGTAGATGCGTTGCAGCATCTCGCGTTTTTCGTCGCCGCGCCAATAAGCTCCAGCCACCCGCAACAGTTTGAAGTGACGAATGGTCGAGGTATCGGGTAGATGCGGGCCGCGACAGAGATCAAGAAAGTCGCCGACCTGAAACAGCGTGACCGTATCGGTGTCCAAATCCTGAATCAGTTCGACTTTGAACGGCTCCTGGCGCTCTTTGAACAGGGCGATGGCGTCGGCGCTGGGCATTTCGCTACGGACAAAAGGCGCGTTAGTCGCGGCGATTTCGGCCATTTTCGCCTCGATGCGGGCGAAATCGTCCGGTGTGAACGGTTCGCGCCGCTGAAAATCATAGTAAAACCCCGATTCGATGGCCGGGCCGATGGCCACTTTAACGTCTTCGCCGAACAGCTCGCGCACCGCTTGCGCCATAATGTGCGCCGTGCTGTGCCGCAATACCTCCAAACCCTGCTCGCTTTCCGGCGCGACTGGTTCAAGCGTCACGTCTTCGATCAGCGGCTGCCGCAGGTCGAACAGTTGGTCGCCCGTCCGCGCCGCTACCATCCGCTTGCGCTGTTTGCCGGAAACCAGTCCGGCCAAGGCGTCGGCGACTGTTGTGAAATGAGGAACACGCACACTCTCCCCGCCGGGGAGAGAAACGGAAATATCCGCCATAACCGCTCCGCTCAAGAAAAAAGAAAGGCAGAAAAAGAAAGGCTAAAGAAAGAAGCGATACATCACGCCTCTTTCCTTAGCCTTATCTGGTAGGCGCGGAGGGGATTGAACCCACGACATCCACCACGTCAAGGTGGCGCTCTCCCACTGAGCTACACGCCTGTATCAGCAATTCTGTCGCAAACGTCGGCTTTTATACCGGAAAGCGAACGGCGGTGTCAAGATGAATTCCATCGGCGCTTGCATAAAATCATGGCGGCGACGCGCCTTCCATTGCGGACGGCGTGGCGGCGTGGCGAAAAAATTGCCATTACCCGGTTCAGCGGGTACCATTTACGATTTTTCTCATCTCATATCCGCTTTGGTGCGGCGGCGGTGGATTGACCCGCCGCACCCGGTCGGCAATTTTTTTCGAGGATTGTTCGCCATGCTCAATACCGTCTGTCTTCTCGGCTCGGCCTCCGGGCGCAACGCCGGCGACGCCGCTTTGATGTCCGGCATCATGGAGGCGATCGACCAGCGCCTTGGTCGCCAACTTCTCTATCGCATTCCTACCTTGTCGCCCGCTTTTGTGCGGCAAACCTATCAGCACAATCGGGTCGAGGCGGTGAGTGTTTTGCCGTGGACCGGTTCGGTGAAACTCATGGGGCTACCTGCGTACAAAGCGGTGACGAGTTCGGATTTGTCGCTGGTTTTTGACGCCGTGCTCTTCGACCGCTCGCTCTACAATCCGATGTTCAATTTTTTGTCGTCGTTGGCGTGGTTGTTGCCGAAGGCGAAACAAGCCGGGCGACGGGTCGGCCTGTATAACTGCGGCATTGGCCCAATCAAAACCAAGGCCGGAGCCGAGATGCTGGCCAAAGTCTGCGATGCCTGCGACTTCATCACCGTCCGCGAACAAGGTTCCGCCGACCTGCTGCAAGACCTCGGTCTGGCGCATGGCAAGGTAGCTGTCACCGCCGATGCCGCCCTTAACGCGCCAATGGCTGATAATGATGAAATATCAGCCATTTATCGGCGCATCGGCTTTCGCCCGAATGGCAATATTCTGGCAATAAATATCAATAAATATCTCGATACCTGGGCGGATCAGCGCGGCGAAAAGATCGATGCCCGCGCCTTTATCGAGTTGGTGGCGCAGGGCATTATTCAATCAGGCATTGAAGCGCCGACGCTACTCGTCAGCACCTATCACGGCGACGAAGCCTTAACGCGGACCTTGCTGAAACGTCTGTGGGCGTTACGTCCCAACAAACCGGCGGAGATGATCAGCAACCGTGAAATCGACCATTTCCAGGTCAAAGGCGTGTTATCCAAAGTGGGTCTACTCTTCGGGATGCGTCTGCACGCGATGATTTTGGCTTCGTCAGCCCTCACGCCCATCGCTGGTATCGCTTATCAACCGAAAGTTCGTCATTACTATGAGCAGTTGGGGATTGCCGACGCCTGCATCAGTTTTCGCGATCTGACGGCGGCGCATCTAGCCGAT
Organism: Desulfobulbaceae bacterium; assembly: GCA_031287565.1. Taxonomy (GTDB): domain Bacteria; phylum Desulfobacterota; class Desulfobulbia; order Desulfobulbales; family Desulfocapsaceae; genus UBA8130. Next base: position 6,386 of record JAITSS010000065.1, on the reverse strand, counting down.
TTCCTGCACGAAAATTGGCGCAAACGCGAAGAAACTCGCGCGGTTCTCAGCCAGCGCATTGCCAATTTGCAGCGTCTGGCCATGACCGCCGCCGACCGCGTCGCCGACCTGGATTGCTGAGCCTCCAGCGCAATCACGGCATGAAAACCATTGTTTCCCTGACCTCTTTTCCGGCCAGAATTGATATTGTGGCGGCTGTCGTGAAGACGATGCTCGCCCAGACCGTTTCGGCGGATAAGGTCGTGTTATATCTGACTTTATCGCAATTTCCCGATAAGCGAATTCCGGAAGCGTTGTCGGTATTGCGAAGGGAGAATCAGCGGTTTGAAGTGCGATTTTACGAAAAGGATATTCGTTCGTTCACGAAATTGATACCGGCCCTCGATGAATTCCCGGATGACAGAATCATCACCGTGGACGACGACACCATCTATCCACATGATTTGATTGAAAATTTAATGCGGACGCCCGAACAATCGGCGACGAATCGAGTTTGCGCGCGCCGGGTTCGCTATATCAAAGGCGATATATACAAAAAATGGCATTCGATACGCGGCTGGATGAAACCGTTTTGCCGGGCCGCGTCGTTTCGTTACCTGCCGACCGGCGTCGGCGGCGTGCTGTATCCGCCGCATTGTCTGCATGAAGACGTGGCGCGCGACGATATTTTTATGCGCATCTGCCCAACCGCCGATGACCTGTGGTTTTGGGCCATGGCGACCTTGAATGGCGTCAAAATCGCGGTGGCTGGCGGCGATACCGCCACGCCAAGCTATTCCGGCAGCCAGCGGGAAAGCCTGGCCGCCATCAATTGCGGCGTCAACAACGCCAACAACGAAGCCTTCGCTCATATCCTTCGCGCCTATCCTGAGTTGCTAAAATTTATCAGGTAATGTCGCGGTCATCGGTATTTTTCGTTTTCCTTCGCATCACGAAACAACGGCCCTCTTTTCTGGGTCAATCGGTCAGGTCCGAGGCGAGAAAGGCGGCGAGCGCGGCGGCAGTCGCCAGCATCCGCGCCAATTGGTCATGGCTGGGGCGGCGTCTGACCTGAGTGTCCAAATCGCAGATGCGCTGAAAATCATCAATAAATACAAAACCTTCGGCCAGCGTCGCCGGTACTTGGATGTGGCGGTGAAGCGCCCGTAGCAGATCGGCCATGGTGTGGTTTTCGGCCAGGTCGCCGCGCCGCATGAGAAAGGCCATGACCAGCTTTTCCATAGCCATGGCGCAGATGTTATAAATGGCTTCGGCGGTGAATCTGCCGTCGTCTTTGGCAAACGCGCCCTGGGCGGTGCGCAGAAACTGCTCGCCATGCTGACGATACAGCTGCCAGTCGGCTATGGGCATGACATGTATTTGCCTAAGAGATTGCAATTGCGGCATATTTTTACCTCAACATTTTTCGCCAGGCGGCAAGCCGCGTTTGGTTCCAACCGACGCGGTGATAAAATTCCAGGGCCGGGGCGTTATCAGCATCGGCCAGCAGTTGCGCTCGACTCGCGCCTTGCGCCCGCGCCCAGTCTAAAAGCGCATCAACCAGCCGCCGTCCCAGGCCACAGCCACGCCAGGCGGCCACGACAAACATATCTTCTAAAAGGAGCGACAAGCCGCCCTCGGCGGTGGAAATCAGTAATTGTCCGCAGACCATGCCAACCGGCTCGTTGTCTGATGCCGCCGCTGCCGCGACCAGCGCGCAGGCGGCCGGATTGCGCAGCAACAACCGCAGGCCGCGCCGCTGCTTTTCCATATCGGGATGAAAATCCTGTTCGATTGAAAACAAGGCGGTCAGAAAACCGGCCATGGCCTCAATATCCTTTGCCGCCGCCGGGCGGATGAGGATGTCGTCGTTTGCGGGAAATGGCGCTTTCATATGTGGATTCTCATATTCTCTGACCTTTCTGAACCATCAGCATGTCTTTGTTCGATGCCAAAATTTATCCACTATGCCATCGAAATCTCGTTTGTTGATCCTTTGAAACGGACAATTTTGCCAGTCACAATCTACAGATTGTCTAAAGGGCTGCGCACGGCCAGTCCAGGCCGGTTGAGCACATGGGTATAGATCATGGTGGTGGCGACATCGGCATGGCCGAGCAGTTCTTGCACTGTGCGGATGTCAGTGCCGTTGGCCAGCAGGTGGGTGGCAAAACTGTGCCGGAGGGTGTGCGGTGTCACTCGCTGGGAGAGGTTAGCGGCCCGCGCCGCCTTGCGGATAGCGCTTTGCAAGGAGGCGTCCTGAATATGGTGACGCCGCCGAAGGCCAGAACGAGGGTCAACGGCCAGCTGCCGCGACGGGAAAAACCATTGCCAGGCCCATTGCGTTCCGGCGGTGGGAATTTTGTTCTCCACAGCAGGTGGAAGCCAGACGCCCGGCAGAGCGTCCCGTCGGTCCGCCTCAAACAGAGATTGCAAACATTCTCGATGCTCCAGTAAAGGAACGCGCAGGCTTTCAGGCAGGACACTGACCCGGTCCTTGCCGCCTTTACCCTGGCGAACGCTTATGATTCCCTGCTCAAAATTGACATCCTGGACGCGCAGCCGCAACAGTTCCATCAGGCGCAGTCCGGCGCCGTACATCAATTGCGCCATCAGCCGATTCATGCCGGTGAGTTGGGCGAATAATGTTTGGCATTGCCGCTGACTCAGCGCCACCGGAATCCTTTTGGTCGGACGAGCCAGGCGATAGCCGGAACAATCTCCAGGGTCGCGCCCCAGTGTCTCACGCACAAGAAAAATAAGCGCGTTCAAGGCCAGGCGTTGGGTGCTGGCCGACACCTTGCCCTCCACCGCCAAATATTCCAAATAACCACGAATATCATTGCCATCCGCTTCTTCAACCGGTTTTCCCGTCAGCCAACGCGCAAAACGTCTTGCCCAGTGCCGATACGCCTCTTCAGTCCGCCATTGCAGCTGGCGCGCTCGCAATACGGTCACCATCCGCTGTTCCCATGGCCAGTTCCCTTGATCAGCTCGTTCAACTCTGATTATTTGTACTGGCTCGGTGGGAGTGGTCAGCGGCGCGCGCGGCTCCGGCGCGCTTGGCTCATTGGAACGCTGCTGCGCCGCCGCCTGAAAAAACCAGCGTAAAGCCTGGCGCGTCGTTTCTGTCGGCTCGCCTTGTCCTTCCAAATCGCGCAGGTATCCCATCGCGCTCTCGACCGAAGCCCGGCGGCGCATGGCTTTGAGAAATTTCAGATATGCAAAAATTTCCTCTTCATGCGAGCGAATCAGGGCGGGATTGCTCTGCTCGCTGTGCAGAATTTCCCGCCAACGGGGCAAGGAAACCGGCAATGACCATGATTTATCCTTTAGCTTTGTCATAACATGACATTACTTGGCTCTATGGCATTCCGCAAGCCCCTTCAGGCAGCCACAAGTTTTGCGAAAGCATGAGGGCGCAAGCTATTGAAAAAGCATAAAAACAGCATGATACACCGACAACCGTGAGACTATTTGTTGACAGAGTTTTATGGACTCTGTATCCTCAGGCGGAGCGGTTTGACCAGTCGTTAAAAAATAGGGATTGTCCTAATTATACTGTTAGCAACCATCAGCAACTCACAGGAGGAAAGAAATGGCTAAGAAGAAAGTTTTTGTAAGTTTTGACTACGACAATGACAAGCACTATAAGGCTTTGCTAAAAGCTTGGGACGCAAATCCCAATTTCGACTTCTATTTCAGCGACCTTTCTTCAACTGAAATCAATAGTTGCTCGGTGCCAGTCGTTAAGCAAGCTTTGTCCAAGAAAATCAACGAGGCTAACTACACGGTCGTGCTCGTTGGCAAAGAGGCAAACAAGCAGCACAAGGATCACAAAGAGATTGGCTACAAGAATTGGCTGAATTACGAAGTTGCAAAAAGCAAAGAGCACAAAAACAAGCTTGTCGCTGTCAAGCTCGATAAGGCATATGAAAGCCCAGAGCAGTTACTCAACTCTGGCGCGAGTTGGGCAATGAGCTTTACCCAAGAGGCAATAGTCAAGGCATTGAACGATGCCGCAAAATAGCGTCGGTCATTCTTTGAGTGAGACTGAGTTCAACAATCTTTGCTCTCACTACAAAGATACCTACGAAATTCATCTCGCCAGCGTAAAACAGCGTGATACGCTGTTTTACGCGTTGTTGGTCATACTCGCTTTTTTCGCACTACAGATGACATCAACTGATCTGGTTAACAGCGCCCTAAGCAGTTACGTCAACAAGCAGCTAGACATAAGTATCGGCAAGAACTCAAACCTATTCGGAACTCTACTTTGGTTTTTGTTGTTCGGGCTTTCTTCTAGATACTATCAAACCGTTATCCAAATTGAAAGACAGTATGATTACATTCACCATCTGGAAGAGATAGTCAGTAGCAGATTTGCTGGAACAAGAGCCTTCACGAGAGAGGGGAAATCATATCTCGGTGAGTATCCATTATTCTCGAATTGGATATGGCTTCTCTACACCCTTGCATTTCCATTGATTATTCTGCTGTGCATCATTATTAGAATCCATGGCGAACTGGCTAGTTACGGAACGCTCGGACTATCCTTGGTTCCGAGCTTTGTTTCCTATTTGCTCGTAGGTACATCTACTATTCTCTACATCGGCAAATTGCACGATTCATCACTGCGCAAGTTGCTAACAATTACTTCCAGCGGACTCCGCAAAATGCTGCGCATTTTGCTCCGCCGCTGAAGTAAAACGTTAGGCGTTTGATCGGCAGTTGGTTTCAGGAGGTTCAATGCAAGTTTTCGGCAATTCGTTTTGGGTCTGCTGCAACCCACACGGCGCAGCATGCTTGCGGGGTACAAATCTGGTAAGCTCCGGTTTGTCGGTTGCTTTTGCTTCGCGTTGGCCCAGCTTTGCATCGCTCGGCCACACAGTGTCGCAACCGTCTAACTATTCATTCAAGCGGACGCCTGACGGCACTGCTTAACTCTGACGTTATGCCTCACAACCAAAATCCCAAACACATGATATTAGGCTAAAAAGATGATAGATAAACACACTGTTTCCGAGGCATTTAGTGCTAATGAGCATATTGTCGTCACAGAAGGCGACTCATTGGAGGCATTAAAAAAACTGCCAGCTTCATTGTTCAAGCTGGCAGTTTCGTCACCGCCATACAATATTGGAAAAGAGTACGAGAAACAAATTGAGCTACAACATTATCTTGACTGGCAATCAGGAATTCTTAAAGAACTTGCGCGAGTCGTTTCAGACGATGGCAGCATCGTTTGGCAAGTTGGAAATTTCATTGATGATGGAGAAGTTTTTCCGCTTGATATTTATTTCTATCCAATCATCAAGGCTCTTGGTCTTCAACTAAGAAATCGAATTGTTTGGCATTTCGACCACGGGTTGCATGCAACGAAGAGATTTTCTGGTCGCTACGAAGTTCTGTTGTGGTTCACAAAATCAAAGGATTACACGTTTAATCTCGATGCGGTTAGAGTCCCCTCTAAATACCCTGGAAAACTGCACTACAAGGGCGAAAAAAAGGGGCAGCCAAGCGGTAATCCGCTTGGGAAAAACCCATCTGACTATTGGGCGATAATTAGCCAAGAGTGGGAAAATGGAATAATTGAAATTCCAAATGTTAAATCAAATCACCCTGAGAAAACTTCTCATCCGTGCCAATTTCCAATTGAATTAATTGAGCGGTGCGTCCTTGCTCTCACTAATGAGAATGATTGGGTTTTGGATCCGTTTGGCGGAGTTGGCTCAAGTTTGATTGCAGCTATAAAAAACGGTCGTCGAGGAATGGTAATTGATCGTGATTCACAATATATCTCCATTACGAAAGAAAGGATTTCCGCATTTCAAGATGGTGTTCTAAAAATTAGACCTCTTGGAAAGCCAGTACACAAACCAACTGGAAAAGAAAAAGTCGCACAAATGCCATCAGAGTGGCTCAATGAAAAACAGGAGAAATTACTTTGAAAATCGTAGCCACATATGACTTTAACGGCGGAAAAGCAGCAGTGCTGCAAAAGTACGCCGCAGAATTTGCACAGATTCAATCGGTAATAAGTGCGATTGATGCAAGCATCTATAAGACAAAAGAAAGCACAGAAAAAACCATGATGGGGAAAATGCTATTTTCACCGGTGGAATTAAATAAGGCGTTCTAAGCCGGACCCCGAAGTCAAGACAGAAACACGGTTAGTTTAAGTTGCACATTCAACTTCTTTTGCAGCGGGTCGGCGCTGCCCCGGTTTTGCTTGTGGTTTGGTTGTTGCTTTTGCCTCTGCGGTGGAGCAATCCCCTGTGGAGCGTCGCGGAACAGGGGATTGCTCCACCGCGCCGCCAAACTTGTCCACGATCACCGCGCCGCCACCTGCTGCACGGCGATATACGGCATCGGGTGTGAGCTGGCCAAGTGCCTGATGAGGTCGC
>JAITSS010000078.1 GCA_031287565.1 Desulfobulbaceae bacterium | reverse complement strand
ATACCGGCGCGGCAACATGTCCGGCGCCTGTTCGGGTGATGGATTTTCGTGGCACCTACAAGGGTGGGGGAGGACCGGACAAGACCATTCTCAATTCCGCAGCCCGGCATGATCACCGCCGGGTGAAGGTGCTGGTAGCCTATCTGAAAAATCCGCATGATGAAGAATTTCAGATCACGCGGATGGCCGAGGAGCGAGGTCTTGATTTTGTCGCCCTCGCCGACCGGCGCATACTCGACTGGAGATGTTTGCTTGAACTGCGCCGCCTGATTCGGGAACATGGCATTCAGGTTCTGCACACCCATGACGACAAAACACTGCTGTACGGCGTCCTGTTAAGGATAATGCGGCCGGGCCTGCGCCTGATGCACACCTGTCACAGTCATGCCGATTACGGCCGCCAACATTTTGCCAAGGCCGTCGCGTGGTACAAGTTTCGCTGTCGCGAATTATTCGTGCTGGCCTTGATGCGTTGCCATCACAAGCCAATCCTCACCATCAGCGACAATACCAAAAAACGCTTGATCCATTCTGGTCTCAGGCCGGAGTGGGTGGCAGTTATGCCGAACGGCATCGACGTCGGATATTGGCGGCGGCAGAATGCCGTTCCGATCCTTCGCCGCGAATTCGGTCTTCGGGATGAACAGATGCTGGTCGGCACAGTGGCGCGGATTACGTTCGACAAAGATTTGCCCACCTTCTACGAGGTCGTCTCGCGGGTGGTCAGGCATCGTCCGAATACAGTGTTCGCCATTGTCGGTGACGGCTACGGCGACGAATTGGACGAGGCTCGGAATCAGATCGAGCGGCGAGGGCTGGACGGAGTCATCCGGCTGACCGGGCACAGAACTGATTTGTTGAATATTTACAGATCGTTCGACCTGTTTCTGATGACATCTCTCACTGAAGGGATGCCAAATACGGTGCTTGAGGCCATGGCCCTTGAAGTACCGATCATCAGTACCAGGGTTGGTGGTGTTCCGGAGTTGATCGAGGAGGGGCAATGCGGATTACTCGCGTCGATCGGGGATGCCGAGGCCCTGGCTGCGGCTGTATTGTCGCTACTCGATGATGAACAGCGGCGGCGGCAACTCGGTCAAGCCGCCAGGGCGCGCGTTGAAGAAAAATTTGATTTTGCAAAAAGAGTCGCCGCCCTGGAAACATACTACTGTCAATTCGCCTCCTATTGATGGGCGCTGGTTGCGATGTCATTGCATTGTTCAAAAAACATCTACCATAAATAGCAACATAATCTGTATTTATGCGAATAGTTTTTATTAAAAAATATTATATTACTGTTAGTAAGAATTCAAAAAAGCTTTTCAAGATAAACGTATTTTCCTGAGCCAATGCAAGCGATAACCATTCATTGCGTAAACAAGGGGACAGCGCCGTTCCAATCGGCGCCGGTGTCGCTCGGCGTGCCGATTCCGGCGGGTGTCAGCCCACGGGCTGATCGGTTTCTGCTGAAAGATGCCGAAGGGCGTTTGATCCCGGTGCAAACACAGGTATTGAATCGCTGGCCGGATACAACGGTGAAGTGGCTGTTATGTGACTTCCTTGCCTCGGTTGGGCCGGAGGCGCGGACCACGTATAGCTTGGAATACGCCGCCCAAACCATTCCGCCGCCCTCAGGATGTAGAATCGACAGCAGACAAACGACGTATCGGATCGCGACAGGGGCCATGGTCGTCGAGATTGCTTCGGGAAGCGGCAATGGGATGTTTTCCGTGTATGCGGCTGACGGTGGCGAGCCGATCTGCCACTCCGCCGCGTTTCGGTTGCTTGATTTGTCCGGACATGAATGGCCGATGTGTATTGATCAGATTATGGTCGAGGTCAACGGCCCGGTCAGAACAACCTTGGCGATAGGCGGAACGTTTGTTGGCACGAATAAACGCCGACTCCTTGTCCACACCCGCCTGCACCTGTATGCGGGCACGGCGATTTGCCGACTTGAGGCGCGGCTGCATAACCCAGAGGCGGCTCGCCACCCTGGCAATTTATGGGATTTGGGCGATCCGGCTTCGATCATGATCAAAGAATGGGCGCTTGCAATGCCTTTGGCCGCAAATCATCTTTCGAGCGCTATCTACCCGACCGCCTCCGAACCGGCCCGCCAGCTGTTCCAGAGAACAGGCGCCATCTATCAGGAATCAAGCGGCGGCCGACATTGGGACAGCCCGGTTCATCGAAACCGCGACGGTCTTGTGCCGATGCGGCTCGCGGGTTGGATGTTGACCACCGGCGAGGTCAAAGAGACTGGTGAACGGGCGCAACCGATCCTCCAGGCCATAGTCGGCGAAAATCAAGTTTCCGTTGGCCTTGAGCATTTCTGGCAACGATTTCCCAAGTCGCTTGCATCCGAAGAAAGCGTGTTGCGGGTGGGTTTGCTCCCCGGCAATTTCCCTGGCGGGCATGAACTCCAGGGTGGAGAGCAAATGACCGAACGCCTCCGTTTCGATTTTTCCAAGGAAAAAATGCCCGGTTTTGTGGCGGCCCCAGCGCTCTTTGCCTTCTGCGATAAGCGGCATTGCCGGGATGCCTTGGTATTTCCCGAAGGTCTTTGGGAGCCGGTTGATCCGGGATACCGTCAACTGCTGGCGATAGCGCAAGGCCCTAAGGGTTTTCTCGCCAAGCGCGAGCAGGCAGATGAGTACAGCTGGAGAAATTTCGGCGAACTCTATGCCGACCATGAAGCGGCGCAGCATCAAGAGAAGACAATATTCGTTTCACATTATAATAATCAGTATGATCCGCTGTATTCTTTTTTTAGATTGGCCCTCGCCGCTGGTGATTGCGATTGGTTTGAACTTGGTTTGGACTTATCTGATCATATAGCAGATATTGATATTAACCACACTGACTTGGATCGCGAAGAATACTGCAACGGTCTATTCTGGCACACTGATCATTATCTGGACGCTGGTTTGAGTACGCACAGAATGGCTGGCAAGGAACATCTGCTGAAAAAGAACCCGGCCTTGTGCGGCGGCGGGCCGGATTCGCAACACTGCTACAGCGCCGGGCTGACGCTCCATCATTTCCTGACCGGTGATCCGCGCAGCCGCCAATTGGTTCTGCAATTGGCTGATTGGTGTTGGCTGTCCTTGCGCGGGCCGCAAACCCTGGGCGCGGCGACGCTTCGCGCGGTGCAAAATGGCAAGCGATTCCTTCGTGACAGGGGCGCGCTTTGGCCAAGGTTCCCCTTAAACCGGGGCACGGGCAACTGCCTGAACGCCGCCATAGATGCCTTTGAGCTGACGGGTGACGGCAAGTATCTGATTCGGGCGGCTGAATTGATTCAAGGGACGGTCCATCCAACAGACAACATTGCTGAGCGCGATCTCCTCGACGCGGAAAGGCATTGGTCCTATACGGTATTTCTCGCCGCTGTGGGCCGGTATCTGGCGATCAAGCGGCTTTGGAACCAGTTCGATCAGGATTTCAGCCATGCGCGCCAGTCTCTCTTGGCCTATGGCCGCTGGATGATTGAGCATGAATATCCCTATCTGGAAAAGCCGGAGATACTCGAATATCCTAATGAAACCTGGGCCGGCCAAGACCTGCGGAAAGGGGCAATCCTCTATTTTGCCGCCCTCCAGACCGCAGGCGAAGAACGAGAGCGCTTTCTCGTTACAGCCAATTTCTTTCTCGACTACGGGATTGCCGAACTCCGCCGTCAAACGACAAACTATTACACCCGCCCGCTGGTCTTGATGATGCAAAATGCCTGGGTCGGAGAAGCATTGTCTGAAGCCGCCACGCCGGGGAGCGCCACTGACGTGCCAGAGCCGAATGGTCAGCCCACGCCGCGCCTGAACCCGTCCAGCTTCATGCAACGGACCGTCGCCGACCTGGCCGGAATTCTTCCGCGCATAAGCCTTAAGCGGGAGTGGCGTTGGCTGAAGACCCGGTTCGCCAGCAGGTGAGCGCCCTGAGCCTGACTGACTGATGACCGCGCTGGCGGCATGGCGGACGATATATCTGAAAACGCCGGAATTGTGTCTCGCTTCGTCCCGGCCTGCGATTTTGAGGCTTTATGGGTTTTCTGCTGATATTGACGGGCGCGCTGATTCTCTATGGCGGCTTGTACCCGTTTCGCTTCGACTTCGCTTTGCATCAAGAAAGCGTTCTCGCCGTGCTGCTGGCGTCCGCCCGTGGCTGGATCAGTTTGGGCGACACCATCGCCAACGCCATTCTTTTTTTCCCGTTCGGTTTTTTCGCCATGCAGCGCGGCCTTCCCCGCGTTCGGCGGTTCGCGCTCCTGATTGTTGTCGTTGTCGCGGGCGCGGCCTTTTCCCTCGGTATTGAATGCGCCCAGACTGGCCTTCCCAGCCGCGTTCCAAGTGTATACGACCTGGCGATGAATACGGTCGGAACCCTGCTTGGCGCTCTGTTAGGTTGGAATGACTGGCGGCAAAAATTATCGAAATTTCGACCTAATAATCGTCCACCCGCTCTGTTCCCATTCCTGTTGCTTGGCGCGTGGTTGGCTGGCCGCTTGTTTCCCTTCGTTCCCACTTTCGATGTACAGAATGTCAAAGACGCCCTAAAACCCTTATTATTCGCAGGTTTATCGCCACTGGACGCCTTGCGCTATGTCATTCTCACAATGGTGGTTTGCCGACTGATTCGGGCTATCACCGTGCCAGGTACTGTCCGGACGGCGGCGACATTTCTACCGCTCGCCATCATTGCCGCCAAACCGTTCATTGAGGGTAGGAGCATCTCCCAGGCCGAAATTCTGGGCGTGTCAGTTGGTATGACTGTTTGGTGGTGCATATCAGGCCGAATCCGTCCCAGCGCCGTTCTTCTGTCGTTTCTGCTGGCGACACAAATTGTCATTCAGGCGATGCAGCCATTTGCTTTCAGCCCTACACCTGTCTCTCTTTTCTCGTTCATCCCCTTCATTGGCTTCATGGAAGGGTCAATGCTCACCAATATTCTGTCGTTTATCGAGAAGATTTTTCTGTACGGCTCTCTGGTGTGGCTTCTGATAAAAGCCGGTGGAAGCCTGCGATGCAGCCTGATTTCCAGCGTCGCGTTCCTGGCCTGCCTTGAGTGTATGCAGATGTTTCTGCCTGGCCGTGTCCCGGAGATTACCGACCCCCTGCTGGCAGTCATCCTGGGGCTGATTCTGCGCGTTCTTGACCTTCGCGCCAGGCCCTCCAGTTTCAAAGACGCCCCAGACTTCAGCCAAAAATCTGTAATCTCCTGAAAAGTAGTGATGCTTTCGCCTCGAGACATGCGTCAGCGTTTCCCTCGCGTCATCTCAGCGGGAAATTTACATATCCTGAAAACAGAGTCTTGAATTGATCGCTTCGCCCGCGCTTTTCTTGAATCGGCTACGGTGGTATGGTATCGGATTCGCCGCGACCCGTGGCCGACACAGGAGGCTCGATGAGAACGGATGGAACATGCGACACGCTTTTTTCTGGGGCGATTTCCTGCCGACAGCCATCCGGCGGCTATCGGTTTTCCCTGGATGCGGTGTTGCTGGCCCATTTCGTTATGCCTGGTAAAAAATCGCGTCTCGTCGATTTGGGCGCTGGTTGCGGCGTCATCGGACTGATCGCTTTGTACCGACATGCGCATATCGCCTCGTGCCTGGCGATTGAGGCGCAGGACGAACTGGCCTCAATCGCCCAAGAAAATTTCCGCGCCAACGGTTTCGCCGATAAAACAACCGTCATGCGCGACGACGCCGCCCGGATTCGCGAATTCCTGCCCGCCCAATGCGCCGATCTGGCGCTGTGTAACCCGCCCTATTATCAACTGGGGCGCGGACGAAAAAGTCGGCGCGACGGCGAATGCCTGGCCAGGCACCAGGCAACGCCGTTCGCCGTGTTCGCCCAGGCCGCCGCCTGGTGTTTAGGCAAGGGCGGCCAGGCCGCCTTCATTTATCCAGCCGCGCAACTGGCCGAGCTGTTCGCCACCTGCGATATGGCCAAACTGGCCGTGAAAAAGTTACGTCTCATCCACAGTTATCCCGGCGCGGCGGCGACCAGGGCGCTTATCCTGTGCCGTAAAGAGGGTGGCGCGGGTCTGGCTGCGGCGGCGCCTCTTTTTGTCTATGAACAAAAAAATGGTCGATACAGCGCGGAAGTGGCGCGGATGTACGCGGCCAACGCCGCCATGCGCGATACGCCAGTGGCAGGAGACGACCCGTGCTGGCGCAACTGAACGGCTGCGTCTGCATCGGCATTGACGGCATGGTCATCGCGGTCGAGGTAGACATTGTCTTTGGTCTGCCTTTTTTCCAAACCGTTGGCCTGCCGGACAGCGCGGTGCGCGAAAGCAAAGATCGGGTCAAGGCGGCCATCGCCAATTGCGGGTACGATGTCCCGGCCAGACGCATCACCATCAATCTCGCCCCCGCCGACATCAGAAAAGAAGGCGCTGGTCTTGATTTGCCAATGGCACTAGGCGTCATCGCCGCCAGCGGCGGCGGCGGCCTTAGGCAAGAGCGGCTGAACGGCTTTTGCGCCGTTGGTGAATTGTCGTTGAACGGCGACCTGCGCCGCGTCGGCGGCATCGTGCCAATTGTCCTGGCCGCCGCCGAAGCCGGTTTGCGCGGGCTGCTGATTCCACACGAAAATTATCAGGAAGCGGCTTTGGTGGCGCGCGGGCTGCCGGTGTATCCAGTGGCGAATCTGAAGGAGGCGGTGGAATTTCTTGGCGGCGACCGCGAGATACCGCCGATTCGCCCGGTGAATCTTGAGGAGCGGGCGGAAAGTCAGCACTATGACTGCGATTTCGCCGAAGTCAAAGGCCAGCGGCACATCAAACGGGCGCTGGAAATCGCCGCCGCCGGCGGCCACAACATCCTGCTGCACGGGCCGCCGGGCGCGGGCAAAACCATGCTGGCCAGGCGCTTACCAAGCATTCTGCCGCAAATGACCGGCACAGAAATCATCGAAACCACGCGCATCTACAGCGTCAGCGGCTTGCCAGGCGAAGGCGGCCTGCAATTGACGCGACCGTTTCGCGCGCCACACCACACCATTTCTGACGCCGGGCTGATTGGCGGCGGCATCATTCCCCGCCCCGGCGAAGTGTCGCTGGCCCATAACGGCGTGCTGTTTCTTGATGAACTGCCGGAATTCAAAAAGCGGGTGCTGGAGGTGCTCCGGCAACCGCTCGAAGATGGCCAGGTGACGATCGCCCGCGCCAATATGAAGCTGACCTTTCCGGCCAGATTCATCCTGGTCGCGGCGATGAATCCCTGTCCCTGCGGCTATCTGGGTGACAGTTCCGGTCGCTGCCGCTGCGCGGAAAGCCAGATTCTCGCCTATCGCGGCCGCATCTCCGGACCGCTTTTTGACCGCATCGACCTGCAACTTGAGGTGGCGGCACTGTCATATCAGGAGATGAAAAGCGAGGAGGCGCGGGAATCCTCGGCGCAAATCCGCGCTCGCGTCAACGCCTGCCGCGCCGGTCAGCGGCAGCGTTTCAGCGACTGGAGCGATAAAAAAACCTCGCTGTTCTGCAACGCCCAGATGGGGAGTCGCGAAATGGAAATGTTTTGTACAATCGACCGCGCCACCGATACACTACTCCGGCGCGGCGTCGAGCGTTTTGGTCTGTCGGCCAGGGGCTACCACCGGATCCTGAAGGTGGCCCGCACCATCGCCGATCTGGCCGAAAGCGAGATGATTTCCGAGGCGCACGTCGCCGAGGCCATGCAGTATCGACGGCTTACGCCGGTATGAACAAGAACAACAGCTCAACTTTTTTAACGGCGCGGCGCTTGAATGCCGCCTCGCCCAGGTAACGAAAAGAGGAAAAAATGCGAAAAATCATTGTCCTGGCCGTTCTGCTGCTCGTTGTCCTCACCTTTTTCGCGCTGCGTCGCGAACACGCCGCCATCGACCCGGCCGCTTTTCTGCCCGCCGACACCCTGGCCTACGTCGATGAGCGCGACGCCGCCCGGCGCGGCGAGCGTTTTCTGGCTTCTCCATTGGGTCAGACTGTGGCGAATCTGGATATGCCGGGCCTCATGCGCGACCTTGACGCGCCGCCGGACGCCCAGGCCGCCATGCAGGGAATGATCAATGATTTCAAATCATTCATCGACAGCCACATCACGGCGGAGCTGCTGAGCGATCACTTCGTTCTGGCCGCCCTGCCGCATCGCGACTGGATGGGTGAAGCGGGCGCTTTGCCGGGCGTCCGCCGCCAACTCCTGCTTTTGTGCAAACCGCGGCACGGCGCGACCGCCATCGACCTGCTGGCTTCGATTTACAGCGGCGACCTGAAAACGGAAGTGGTTCCCTACGGCAAATACAACCTGAAGCGCTTCGTCAATGCCCACATTTCGTTTGCCGCCTGCGCGGTGGAGGGCTGGTTGTTGGTCGCCTTTGAAGAACGCGCCCTGCGCGAGGCTCTGGATACGTTTGACGCCGGAGCGCGCTCGCTGGCCGCCGACGCGGGTTTCAAAAACATCGTCGCCAATCTGCCGGAGAGCGAGCAGCTGCTCTTCCTGCGCCTGGATGGCTTGCGGGCGCTGGCCAACGCCAGCCTGCATCATCTCCCGGCGACGGATACAACCGCCATCACCAAACAAATTGATTCTGCCGCTGGCTTTGGCGATTTCGCCTACGGCAGCCGCTTGCGCGGTCATGTTTTTCAAGAGCGGATGGTCATCTCGTTCGACCCGGATAGCGTTTCCCCGGCGGCGCGGCATATCCTGAACGCGCCCGCGACCGTCGATGCGCTACTGCCGCATCTACGTGATAATTTGTTGTTTTATTTCTACAGCGGCGCAACCGATTGGTCGGCCTTCGATGAGACCCTGGCGAAAAACCAGGCCGTGGTCGAAGGCTTCAGCGGCCTCAAGGCGGAAGAGCTGAAGCGGCTTCTGGGCGACGGCGCCTCCCGCCTGTTCATCCGCCAGGGCGAAGGCGGCCAGACTTTGCCTCTGCCGCTGGTCAATTTTTGTCTGACGCCGCCCGCGCCGGACCAGCTCGGTGAAACCGTCTCAACCTTATTGGCCAAAACGGGCATCGAAATGACCAAGGGAAAATTTCATGACGCCGCCTATCAGGTATGGAATAAGGCGCCGGAAAAAAATCTGCGGCTCTATTCAGCCACCTGGCGCGGTCAGTGGTGTCTCGGCAATTCACTGGATTTCTTCAAAGAAATCGTCCAGCCCGCTGACGAGGCCACCTCGCTCATCGCGGCGGAAGGGTTCAAAATCGTGGCCGACGGCATCAATCGACCGGCGCAATCCCTGATGTATATCCGCTGGGATCAGGCGGTCGGCCTGCTGCGCGACGCCGCCGGTTGGTTCGCCACCATCGTCGCGGTGAAAGACCGGGATTTGTCGGCGAAAACCAAACTCATCAACGAGCGGCTGGTTTTCCCGCTGCTCGAAGCGACCAAGATGTATCAGCGCTCGCTCAGCCACGGCCTGGTTGAAGGCAATCTGCTGAAGATCGACGCCCAAACCAGCATCGCGCCGCCGGAGGTGAAATGAAAAAGACGGTTGGAGAGCTGCGCAAGATCATGAAATTCAAAGACGACACCCTGCCGGGCGACATCGCGCTTATCGCCACGAAAAACCCGGATATGCTGGTGTATGCCTTGGTTGGGGAAATTGACCGTGATGAAAGCCGCCGCGACGAATGGTGGCACGTGCGCATGACCCTGTTCACGGTGCCGCCGCAGTCGGTGGTCTGGACGCTGCGCGGGCCGCAGATGACAGGTCAGGAAATCTTCACCATGGGCGGCGACGAGCGGTTTATGCAGACGGTTGTTTTGCCGACCCGGCCAAAACCGGAGCGGCCGCCGGATAAACCGGCCGCAGTGCCCATTCGGCGGATCAAATAAATGCGTGAGCGCCAATTTATCAGCCGCTTGCTCGATGTGGCCGGTTGCGGCGAACATCCTTTGTTGTCGCAGGGGATCGGCGATGATTGCGCGGTCTTATCCGGCCAACTGCTGCATGACCGATTAGTCACCACCGACATGCTGGTTGAGGGCGCGCATTTCGATCTGCGTTGGCATCCCGCCTATCTGTTGGGCAGAAAGTCATTGGTTGTGAACATCAGCGACATTGCGGCAATGGGCGGGCGGGCGCAGTTCGCCCTCTTGTCGGTCGCGCTGCCAGCGCGGATGGACGACGCCTGGCTGAACGATTTCATTGAAGGCTTCACCAATAAATTGGCCGAAGAAGATGTCGTCCTGATTGGTGGCGACACCGCCTCCGGCGACAAATTGGTCATTTCGGTGACGGTTCTCGGCAGTGTCGCCCAGGGCAAGGCGCTGAAACGCCGGGGCGCGCGTCCCGGCGACGGCGTGTATGTCACCGGACCTTTGGGCCTGGCGGCGGCTGGCCTGCATCTCTGCCAAAGACGACGCTTCAAATTCGATGATGTGGCGGTCAGCCCGTGGCCGCATCTGTTAAAAGCCCTGCTCGACCCGGACGGGCAGTCGGCGATGGGCGGATTGTTGAGCGCTTTGGGCGGGGTCAGCGCCATGCAGGACGTGTCAGACGGTTTGGCCACCGATCTGGCCCATATCTGCGCGGCCAGCGGCGTCGCCGCCGAACTCTTCGCCAATCGCCTGACGCCACATCCGGAGCTGGAAAACTATTGCCAACTGGTCGGCCTCGACCCGATTGACCGGCAATTGCGCGGCGGCGAGGATTATCAACTGGTGTTCACCATGCCGCCGGAGCGGGAAGCCGCGCTTGCCCTGACCTGCGCCAACCGTGATTTACCGGAACCGAAACGCATCGGCCTGATCCGCGAAGGCGCGGGCGTCTGGCTGTTGCAAGGTGGCGCGGCGACAGAAATCACTTTTCAGGGCTACGAACACGGCTGATTTTTCCCTCACTCAATATGCCAATATTGGCGGCCACTCGCATCCGTGCGGATGCCCTGGTCTTTTGGTATTAAAAAAGACGCTACGGAAAACATACAACCAATTGAACAATGCCATCTCATCAGCGTTTGAGAATGAATAACTGATAGTGCCATCTTATCCAGTCTCCCCTTCAAGAGAGCAAATTATCACGTTATGTACGTTATATAGGTGCACCGATTGTCAACCCAGAAAACAATCCCTGTGGGCCGGGCCGCCGTTGATGCGGCCATCATAATCGATTCACCAGCTGTTTAATTTTCGTAGTTGCATCGAGAGAACCGCCATGTCCAAACCCGTCGCTACGTGTCTTGTTTTTCTTGCCCTGATATTTTGTTCTTTCCTGGTCGCCGCCACGTCGGCGGGGGCGGCGACGCTCGCTGATTTGAAGAAAGAGAGCGCAAAAGTGGGCGCGCGGCTGGTCGAAAAGGCACCCCCCGCCGAACTGACACAAACAGCGTATGCCTATTTTGTTTCGGGCCAGGCGCTTCTGGCGGAAAAAGAATATGACCTGGCTTTCAAGCTGTTTCGCCAAGCAATCCGCAGCGGATATCCCATTTTTAACGATGAAGTCTGGGAAGGGCTGGGTGACGCCGCCGCCGGTTCTTGGGACAGGAGACAACAGGACGCGGCGAACTACTATGCTCTCGCCTGCGACGCCGCCTCTATGCTCAAGCGTTCGCCAGAGCGGCAGGCGGCGCTACTGCTCAAAGCGTCTGCGGCCTTGGCTCATCGCGGCGCCGACTGGTCTGGGGTCGAGATGGACGTCTATCGGGAAATTGAGAAAGTTGCCGCCGTCATGACGGATAAGGACATGGCGCGGCGGTATTCGGCAATCGCCCGCGAAAAACTGGCCTGGGGCAAGCGCCTCGACCTGCAAGGCCAATCCTGGGAATTGGGCGAACGGCCACAGCTGTGTCTGCGATTTAACGATCAGATGAAGCCGGATACAGAAGTCGATTACCGCCGCTACCTGCTGACACAGCCGGATTTCAAAGCGGCTTTTCACGCCAAAGGCGACACCATCTGCCTGAGTGGCGCGGATTATGGCGTTGCCTATGCCATTACCCTGCGTCAGGGTCTGAAGGGCGTTGGCAAGGAGTGGCCAGAAGAAAAAAATGTCCAAATTGCCGCCGCCCATCGCGCTGCGGCGGTGTGGTTCGCCCAGAACGACTATCTGCTGCCGATACAAAGTGATGGCCAGCCCGGAGCGGTGCCGCTCTTTTCCGTCAACGCCGAAAAAGCCTCGATTGTTCTGTATCGCATTGGCGAGCGCAATCTGGCCACCCCCTTTGTGCGTAGCAACTTCCAGCAAAAGCTGGACGCCGACGACCTGAACCAAATCATCAAGCAGTACGGAGAATTGGTCTGGCAGGGCGAAGCGGCGCTGGCGGCGGCAAAGGCGGATGCCGCGCAACGTAATCTCGTGACCATCCCGCCGGAATTTCTGGCTCAACCCGGTTTGTATGTGCTTGGCGCTGGCCTGACCGGAGAAAAGCGGCAGCGCTGGGAGAATGGTCCAACCCAATGGCTGGCGGTCACCGATATTGGCCTGACTGCTTATCATGGTGGAAACGGCTTATGGGTCATGGCCCGTTCTTTGCGCGATGGCAACCCCTTACCTGGCCAGGAAATCTCTCTGTACGCCCGCAATAACCAACTGTTGGCCACCGTTCGCGCCGACGCCTCAGGGCTTGCCCATTTCCCGGCCGGATTGTTGCGCGGCCAAGAGGGAAAAATACCGGAAATGGTGACGGCGACCAGTGGCGAGCATGGCTTTTCCCTGCTGCGTCTGGCGCAAGCGCCTTTTGATCTCAGTGATCGCGGTGTCTCAGGTCGTCCGCCAGCCGCTCCTCTTGACGGCTATATCTATACTGATCGCGGCATCTATCGCCCCGGCGAGACGGCGCATGTCGTCGCCCTTTTGCGGGACGACAAGGGAAAAGCGACGACGCCCGTTCCCCTGACCCTGCGGCTGTACCAGCCAGACGGCAAGGAACAGCGGCAAATGGTGGTCAAAGCCGTGGATGGGGCCTATGTCCAGGACATTAGCTTGCCGCCGAGGGCGCATGACGGTGAATGGCAGGTAAAACTGTTTGCCGATACTGCCAGCGCGCCGGTGGCCGCCACGTCGTTTCAGATGCGTTCTTTCTTGCCGCCACGCCTGGAAGTCAGCTTCCATCAACCGGATACCGCGCCGACGGCGGGCAGCGTAATCAACGCGGCCCGACTTCATGCCGACTATCTGTTCGGCGCGCCCGGCGCGGGATTGCGGGTGACCGCCCAGCAGACGCCGCTCTATGATCCCCATCCCTTTGCCGCCTATCAGGAATTTTTCTTTGGCAATCCCGACGGCGTTCAGACGCTGCCGACGCTTGATCTGGCGGAAACTCTGACCGACGCTACGGGTGGCGCGCTCATAACTCCCTTAGTAGACCAGGTAGCTCTTCAGTCGGTGGCCGGAGAGCAGAGTCTGAAAGTCCGGCTTGACGCCGAAGTGATGGATGTTGATGGCCGAGTCGTCGCCGCCCAGATTTTTCTGCCGCTTCGTCAACTTGGCCGTTATGTCGGTTTGAAACCGGGGTTTAACGGCAACCGCGCCGCAGCGGACAGCCCGGTCGGTTTTTCTCTGGTCAGCCTTGGCCGCCAGGGTGAGGCCAAGGCGGGCGATGCCCTTTCCTGCCGTCTTTTTCAGGAAGACGTGGACTATCAGTGGTTTGAAAAGAATGGCCAGTGGAGCTATGAGCGGCTGGTTGACGCCCGTTTGGTGGCGGAAGCGACCGTGACAACTGCGGCGGATGGGACGGCCCATGTCAATCTGCCAGTCGCCTCCGGTCCGTATTTCCTCGATGTCTCCGACGCGACGGGCAAGCTCTTGGCCCGCCACCGCTTTATGGCCGGAGAGCGGCTTGCAGGAGTGGGCGACAGGCCGGATATGGTCAAAGTCAGCCTCGACAAAAGCCTGTATCGTTCTGGCGAGGTGGCGAAGCTGAAGATAACGCCGCCCTGGGACGGCAAGGCGACCCTGGCTCTGGCCGATGAAAGCTTTCATTTCGCCAAAAATTTTGCGGTCTCGGGCGCTGGCGCGGAGCTGGAAATTCCGGTCGGCGCTGACTGGGGGGCCGGGCGCTATGCCATTGTCACCGTTTATCGACCAGGAAAAGACGGTGGCGCCGGGGCGAATCGCGCCGTTGGTCTGGTCTGGCTGGCTGTTGAGCCGACGGCTGAGCGTCTTACCCTGCGCATTGACGCTCCGGAAAAGGCCAGGCCCCGTGCCAGGATGACGCTGCCGGTGACGGTGCAAGGTGGTACTCCCAGCGAAAAAATCCATCTGACGCTGGCGGCGGTTGACGAAGGCGTGCTGCGATTGACCAATTTCCCCACTCCGGATCCTCTGGGTTATTTTTTTGGTAAAAGGCGATTGGGGCTGGCCATTCGCGATGTCTACGGCAACCTGATTGAAGCGGGCGACGGCAAACCGGCCATCCTGCGCCACGGCGCCAGCGACGATGGTGGACGCGGCGGGCCGGAAAGGAATATCAAGATTGTCTCTCTCTTTAGCGGCGTGGTGATGGTTGGGGCCGACGGCAAGGCGGAGGTGCCGCTTACGCTACCTGATTTTGCTGGGCGGCTGCGGCTGATGGCCGTCGCCTGGACGGCGGACCAGGTCGGAGCGGCGGAAAGCGCGGTGACGGTCAACGAGCCGGTGGCCTTTTCGCCATCGTTGCCCCGTTTTCTTGCCGTTGGCGACCAATCTTTCGTCAATGTCTTATTGCATAATATCGATGGCCCGGAAGGTGAATACCAGGTGCGAATGACGGCCGGCGGCGCGGTGGTCGGCGGCGGCCAAGAGCGGATTGTTCTGGCTCGCGGCGAGCGCCGCGCTCTGCGTTTCCCGTTAAAAGGGCAAGGTGTTGGTCACGGCGGCGTCAAAATCGAGTTGACCGGGCCGCAGAGCTATGCCGTCGCTGCCGAGCGCTTTATCGGTGTACGGGCGACCAGTCTGCCAGCGCTCAAAAAGAGTCAGGTTGTGGTGGCCGCCGGGGCGGTCGCGCCGGTGGATGTGGCGCTCTTTCAGGGCATCAATCCGGCGTCGGCGGAGCTGACTTTGGCCGTCAGCAACCAGGCCCCGCTGGATGTGGCGGCGCTCCTTGATGAACTTGATCGTTATCCCTACGGCTGTCTGGAACAAACGACCAGCCGGGCCATGCCACTTCTTTATTTTAACGAACTAGCCGGTCGCTGGGGATTGACCAAGGATGCCAATCTTGACCAGCGCCTCAATGAGGCTATTGCCCGCATTCTGCAAAATCAGTTGTATACCGGCGCATTTTCGCTGTGGGGCGGCACCGAGGCGGATGCTTGGCTTTCCGCTTATGCCATGGATTTTCTGCGCCGAGCGAAAGAAAAGGGATTTTTCGTCGCCGATTACTCCTACAATGCTGGCCTCAAATGGCTGGATGACGAAGTTCGCGGCGGCGTGAAAAATGACAATGATTTGCCAGCGTTGGCCTACGCCCATTACGTTTTGGCGGCTGTCGGGCGGGGTCGGCGTGAAGATGCCGCCTATCTGCTCGATACCTATCTGAGCAAAATCCACTCGCCGCTGGCGGTGGCGCAACTGGCCGTCGCCCTGACCCTGACCGGCGACGCGGACTCGGCGCAAAAAGGCTTCGCGGCGGCGGAGAAACTGCTGGTTTTCGATGCCGACAAGCCTGCGGCGGGCAGAGGCATATTCAGCTACGCCAATTACGGCTCGCGCCTGCGTGACCTGGCTGCCTGCATCGCTTTGCTCCATGATGATCGCGAACGGGCCGTCCGGCTGTGGCCGCTTCTGATTGGCGAGCTGGGACAGAGTCGTTATCACTCCACGCAAGAGCAGGGCTGGCTGGCGCTGGCCGCTCTCGACCTGCCATCGCCGGAAAAACCGTTGCAGGTGCGCATTGATGGTCAAGATTTTGCCGATGCCGACCACGTGTCCCTGCGCTTTACGGGTGAAAAGGGCAAGGGCGTCGTGGTGGAGAATAAAGGAGCGGCAGACGTCTGGCTGACCGTGAATGTGTACGGCGACAATCTTCAGCCGCCGCTGCCACAACAAGACGGCATTATGCCGACGCGAAGCTGGTTTTATCCGGACGGCGCGGCGGCTGATCTCAGCCATCTGAAGCAGGGTGATTTGCTGGTCGAAGTGATTGACTGGAAAGAGACGCTGGTCGGCGAGCAGCAATTGCTGGTGGCGCAGCTTCTTCCGGCCGGCATCGAATATGAAAAGGCCATCGACGAAAATGCTCGCGCGCGTTTTCCCTGGCTGCCAAACCTCACTCCAGCCTTGTACACCGACGGTCTGGACGACCGCTTCATCGCCGCCTTCGCGACCAATACCGAACAAAGCGGCCACGGACGCGGCGCCTATCTGCTGCGGGTGGTGACGCCCGGCGACTATGCGCTACCAGGTCTGGAAATCGAATCGATGTACGCGCCCCAATATCGCGGCCGCACGGCGAGCGGCGACGTCCATATAGATGAGGCGCGTTAACGGCTTGCGCCAACTGGCGCATTGAGACGGAGTGGCGCAGCCTTGTTTTTTCTTGGCATCTGGCGAAAATGCGCGACAAAAACACTGTTGGTCGCCATGCCGCTTTGTTCCCTGGCGCTGGCGACGGCATTCGGCGTTTGCTGGTGTTTTTTCGCCACGCCGCCGCCAATACCCCAGTTGGATTACTCCGTTCGCGTTTTTGACCGCCACGGCAAACCCTTGCGTTTTTTTCCCAGCCGGGATGGATACTGGCGTTTTCAGGTGAGGGTAGCCGAGGTCGATCCCCGTTTTGTCGCCGCCCTTATCGCCTGCGAAGACCAGCGTTTCCGCAGCCACTACGGGGTCGATCTCCTGGCTCTCTTCCGCGCCACCGGGCAATTCCTCCGTCATGGCCGGGTGATTTCCGGCGCTTCAACCATCACCATGCAGACCGTTCGGCTGCTGCGGCCCCAGCCACGCACCTTGTGGAACAAGGCGACGGAAATGGTCGCAGCCCTACGCCTGGAACGGCTTCTCGATAAAGAGCGGATTTTAGAGCTGTATCTTTCCCTCGCTCCATACGGCGGGAACCTGCAAGGTATCGAAGCCGCCAGTCTGTTTTATTTTGGTCAATCCGCCCGCCGTCTCGCTCCGTCTGAAATCGCCCTGTTGATCGCCTTGCCCCAGGCCCCGGAACGACGGCGGCCCGACCGTCATCCCGCCTTGGCCCGCGCCGCCCGCGACCGGATTCTGGCCCGTCTGGCCAATGCGGGTGTGTTGTCGGCACAAGATGTCCGGGCGGCCAAATCGTCACCGGTTTCCCTGGCGCGCCGCCAGGCGCCTTTCCACGCGCCGCATATCGCCGACCGTTTGCGCCAGAGCAATCCTGGCCGGACGACGCTTGCCGCCGCCATCGACGGCCCGCTGCAAGGAAAGCTGGAAAATCTGGCGCTTGCCTGGCAACGAGAGATGGAAGAAGGCGCGACTCTGGCGGCTCTGGTGGTTGATCACCGGCGGATGGAGCTTATTGCCCATCTCGGTTCCGGCGATTTTTTCCGCGTCTCGCAACTCGATCTGACCAGGGCCATCCGCTCGCCGGGTTCGACGCTGAAACCCTTCATCTACGGTCTAGCCTTTGAAGATGGCTTTCTCCAACCGCAGACCTTGGTCTATGACGGGCCAACCCGTTTCGGACTGTTCCATCCCACCAATTTTTCTGGCGATTACCAAGGATGGCTGTCGGCGGCTGAGGCTTTGCGGCGTTCATTGAATACGCCGGCGGTGCGTATTCTCAACCATCTTGGCCCGGCCCGTTTGGAGCGGCGTCTGGCCGGAGCGGTGCCGGAGCAGCGTTTTGACGGTGAAAGTGGCCTGTCCCTGGCTTTGGGTGGAGTCGGGCTGAGTTTGTGGGATTTGACCGGTTTGTACTGCGCCCTGGCCAACGGTGGCGTCTTTACGCCGGTGCGGCTCACCGTCGCGACCAAGACTGGGCGACGAGGGCAAGCGATTCTCTCGCCGCAAGCGGCCCGACAGGTGGATGGTATTTTGCGGCGGATGCCGTTCGCCGACGGCGCGGTGGATGGTAAAATCCGTTTCAAGACAGGAACTTCCTACGGTTTTCGCGATGCCTGGGCGCTTGGTTACAACAGCGGTTATACGGTGGCGGTCTGGGTGGGCAGGCCGGATGGCGGTTACGGCAAGGGGGAAACTGGCGGCAGTCTGGCCGCGCCCCTGATGCGGCGCGTATTCGCGGTGTTGCCGGAAACGGCACACGAGGAACCGCCGCCGCCGTTCACCGCCAACGCCGACTTGCCGCCGCCTTTGCGCCGTTTCGCCGGTGGCCCAGCCAAAGATGAGGAGCAGCCACCGACAATTATTTTTCCTCCCGATGACGCTACCCTGGCTGTCGGCGCGGGCGCTCGGTTGCTGCGGGTGGCGGTGGCGGGCGGACGACCACCGTGGCGCTGGCTCTTGAATGGCCGACCGTTGACGAGTCAGGATGGGTTGGCGCCGCGCCTGCCGGAAGGGGAAGAAGGGTTGATGGAATTGGTGGTTATTGATGAGAATGGGCGAGCCGGTCGGGCGCGTTTCCGCCTGCATCGCCAGTAGCGCCGCGCCGCCGCGAAATCCCTTGTTTTGTCCCGTGGCCGTCGGTATAACGCCGTAGCCTCCTCCCGCCGTTTCCTGGTCGCCTGTCAGGCGGGATTTCCGGCTCGATTCATCTCAACAAGAGGAAATGAAAACACCATGAAAATTCAGCAACTCATCGTCGGCGGTATGGGCGTCTGCTGCTATATCGCTAGCTGTCCGGCCACGAAAAAGGCCGCGATCATCGACCCCGGCGGCGACATCCCCAAAATTATCGCCGCTGTTAGGAAAAATGGCTTGGCCGTACAATCAATCATCGCCACCCACAGCCACCCCGACCATGTCTGCGGCGTCGCCGAGCTGCAAGCGGCTATTGCCACGCCCTTCCTGATGCACCAGGATGAGGCCACCTTTCTGGCCAATCCGGAAATCAGCCATTATTTCGCCATGTTCGGCATGGGCGAAGCGCCTACCTGCGACCGAACCGTAGTCGATGGCGAGACCATTGCCGTTGGTGATGAAGCGTTCACCGTCATCCACACGCCGGGGCACACGCCGGGCGGCATGTGTTTATTGTCAGGTGATGACCTGCTCACCGGCGACACGCTGTTTGTCCAGGGCGTCGGCCGCACCGATTTTCCCGGCGGCTCGTTCGACAAATTGATGGATTCCATCCAGCGACGGCTGTTCGCCCTGCCCGACCATACCAAGGTGTGGCCTGGGCACGGCTACGGCGGCAGCCAATCGACCATCGGCGCGGAAAAGCGCGGCAATCCCTTCCTCTGAAAGTCATGCGGGAAATCGTCTTAGGCACCGCCGGCCATGTGGACCACGGCAAAACCAGTCTGGTTCGCGCCTTAACCGGCATCGAAACCGACCGCCTGCTGGAAGAAAAACGACGTGGCATCACCATTGAGTTGGGATTTGCCTTTCTTGACCTGCCCTGCGGCCACCGGCTGGGCATCGTCGATGTGCCAGGCCACGAAAAATTCGTGAAGCACATGGTGGCGGGCGTCACTGGCATGGATATTCTCGCCTTCGTCATCGCCGCCGACGAAGGCATCATGCCGCAGACCCGCGAGCATTTTGAAATCTGCCGCCTGCTCGGCGTGCAAACCGGCTTGGTGGTGATCACGAAAAAAGACCTGGTGGAGCCAGATTGGCTGGAGATGGTCGTCGAAGAGGCGCGGCTTTTCTGCCAGGGAAGCTTCCTTGAGGACGCGCCAATTCTCGCCGTTTCCTCAAGCACCGGCCAAGGCATCGACGACTTGCGTCACACCCTGGACGCCATGGTGCGGGCACGAACATTCAGCGAAACGTTTGGCCCCTTTCGCCTGCCGGTGGATCGTATCTTCGCCATGAAGGGTTTTGGCGCGGTGGTCACTGGCACCTCCATCTCCGGGCGGGTGGCGATTGGCGATGAGTTGCGGCTTTATCCCGGCGAAAAAATCGCCAAGGCGCGGGGCATTCAGGTGCACAGCCAAAGCGCCCAACAGGTTGAGGCCGGACACCGCACCGCCATCAATCTGCAAGGAATTGATAGCGAAGACATCCGCCGCGGCATGGTGGCGGCGACGCCCGGCTCGTTGCGGCCAAGCTTCATGCTTGATTGCCGCCTGCTCTATCTGGCCGGAAACGCCAAGGCGCTGGCGCATCGGACTCGCGTGCGCGTCCACCTGGGCACCGCCGAAATCCTGGGTCGCGTGTCGCTTTTGGACCGCGACGAATTGCGGCCCGGCGACGAGGCCGGAGCGCAGTTGCTGTTAGAGGAGCCGGTGGCGGCCTGGCCCAGCGATCATTTTGTCATCCGTGGCTATTCGCCGGTATTCACCATCGGCGGCGGCGAAGTCTTGGGCTGTCTGCCAGCAAAAAAACGCAAGCGGCTGGGCGAG
This sequence comes from Desulfobulbaceae bacterium, assembly GCA_031287565.1. Classification (GTDB taxonomy): domain Bacteria; phylum Desulfobacterota; class Desulfobulbia; order Desulfobulbales; family Desulfocapsaceae; genus UBA8130. The sequence goes on along the minus strand of JAITSS010000078.1, from coordinate 12,863 downwards.
GCCGACCGCGCCTATAACCGTGAAATGCTGGCGATTCTCGGCGGCGGCGTCATCCAGGATATTTTACTTTTTCATCTGCGCGAACACGGCCTCGCCGGGCTGACTGTGGACGAGCTGGCGCCGCGTTTGGGCCTATTCGGCAATCAACTGAAAAAGGCGTTGGAGCCACCGATTTCGACGAGAAAAATCGTGGTCGTCGATTCCCAGAGCCAGCGCTATCTGCACGCCGAGGTCGCCGCCGCGCTGATGGATGAAATGCTCCGGCGCATTGGTGAATATCACACGGCCTGGCCGCTGCAACCCGGCATGGCCAAGGAAGAGTTGCGTTCCGCCCTTGGCGCCCGCGTCGATGGCCGAGTGTTTCAGTATTGCCTGCAAGCGCTGGTCAATAAGAGAGCGGTGGCGCAGGAGGAAGCCATAGTCCGCCTGGCCGGGCACCAAGTTCGCCTGACGGTTGACGAGAGTGAATTGCGACAGAAAACCCGCGCCTGGTACCGCGATAAAGGATTGTTTACGCCGACGCTGAAGGAAACCCAGGAACATTTCGCCGATTATCCGGAAAAGCGTGTGCGCGAAGTCCTGGAGCTGCTGTTGCGTGACGGAGAATTGGTCAAGATCAGCGAAAATCTGTTTTACGACCGGGATGTCGTTGACGGGCTGACGGCGCGGGTGGTCGCGCATATCCGCGAGCATGGCGAAATTGACGCCCCGGCCTTCAAAGAACTGTCCGGACTGACCCGCAAATTCTCCATCCCTATTCTTGAATACTTTGATCGTGTGAAACTGACCATCCGCCTGGGCGACAAGCGGGTGCTGCGAAAAATCTGATCCTGTTCTGCCGGAGGCCGCCATGTTTTCCGTCGAAAAATTCTTTGATTTAGATGAGTTCGCCCACGCCGCCCTGTTCGCTCCGAATGCTCATATCTGGCAGGCGCTCGACGCCCTGAAACCGTATATGGATGGCTATGCCTATCCGCCGCTTGATCGCGCTCTGGCCCCCAACGGCAGGCCGTTGCCGGAAACTCTGGTCTTTCATGATGGCCGCTGGCGTTCATCCGCCGGTCTGCGCATCGAATACGGCGACACCAACAAGGGCGAACTGGCAGTGTACGATGGCGCGACCCGCCTCGACGGCGCGTCGGTGATTATGGCCGGCGCGGTTTTACTCGGCGAGCGCTTCGCTTTCGGCCAAGGGGCGCTGGTTGAGAGCCAGGCTATGCTGAAAGCGCCGGTGATTTGCGACGACCACAGCGAGGTGCGGCAGGGCGCTTATCTGCGCGGCTATTGCCTGGCCGGTAAACGCTGTGTACTCGGTCATGCCACGGAAATAAAAAACAGTATCTTCCTGAACGACGCCAAGGCCGGGCACTTTGCCTATCTCGGCGATTCCATCCTCGGCAACCACTGCAACCTTGGCGCGGGCACCAAATTCGCCAATCTGCGTTTCATCGGCGGCAATATCACCGTCCGCCACAACAAACAGCTTTTTGATACCGGACGCCGCAAACTCGGCGCGATTCTCGGCGACGATTGCCAGACTGGCTGCAATGCCGTGACCAGTCCCGGCACCATCTTCGGGCGCGGCTGTATGCTGTTTCCGAACACCACCGCCCCAGGCGGCTTCCATCCCGACCGCGAAATTTTGCGCTGACGCGATGCCAACGCGCCAACAGGAAAGCAACGAACATCCTTAATTATCCAGGTTTCCGGCAAGTAATCACAAGGGATGTAACAGATAGGTAAACGCATATGCGAGTCCTGCTCTTCTATCTCTTTGTGCCGCTTATTGTCGGCGTCGGTGTGTGGCGTCCGTATTGGGGCTTGGCGATTTATCTCGCCGCCAACATCATCCGTCCTGACGCGCTGTTTTGGGGTTCGGACACCGGCATGGTCCTTTTTAAGCTGAGCATCGCCGGGACTTTGCTCGGCTTTTTCATGGGCAAGGGGAGAAAAACCGAAGCCTTAGATGTTCGGGAATGGTGGCTGGCGCTGTGGATTTGTCTGGCCATGAGCGTTTCCATGCTCTTTGCGGAAATTCCGCCTGACCCCTTCGCCTGGACTCTTGTCGGAGATTTCTACAGATTGCAGATTGTCTGCTGGCTGATCATCGGCACGCTGCGAGAAAAGCGACAGATACTCCAACTCATTGATATTTTGCTGCTCATGGCAATGCTCCTTTCTCTCTGGGGGTGGCAACAGCATTTTGGTGGCAATGCGCGGTTGGAAGGATTAGGCGGCCTCGGCGATTCCAACGGGATAGCGGCAATCGGGGCGCTGTTCCCGCCTTTGGCAATCAATAAGATTTTTACCGCTGATAAATGGTGGCAAAAACTATTTGGACTGATCGTTACTATTCTGAGTGTTGGAATGATCATATTCACTCAATCCCGCGGAGGCTTCGTCGGTCTTGCCATTGGATGCCTTTATCTACTGCTGATTTCGCGTAAAAAAATATGGATTATGATATTTTATATCTTAGTTTTATTATTTGTTGTGCAATTATTACCGACAGGCTACGTATCCCGTCTTAACACCATTAATGATAACACCGAAAACCCGGAGCAGGATTATTCCGCCGGTTCTCGTCAGGTGCTTTGGCATGTGGGATGGCTTATGTTTAATGATCATCCGATATTCGGTGTCGGCTTGCTCAATTTTCCAAAATGCAAAGCGCCTTATCGCGTAGAAATGGAAGGGAAATTCGAAAGTGGTTTGCTTAATTATTCTTTTTTAGGGTACAAGGTAGGACACAGCACATGGTTCGCTCAGGTGCTATCGGAGGGTGGTTTGTTTCTCGCCATTCCGATGTTCTGGCTGATTGCGGGGTTCTTCTGGCGCTCACGCGGGTTGCAATGGTTCGGACGCTCACCCACCGAGGAGACGCGTCCGCTTTATGATACCCTGACCGGCCTCGAAGCCGGGCTTCTCGGACACTGCGCGAGCATTTCGTTTATCGATGGACTATTTATGCCATTTCTTACAGTCCATATCATGCTGGGCGTGCAGATTATTCGGATTATTCAAAATTCTGTCCCAAAGCAAACATACTCTCATGAAAATACTCCATCTTTGCCAGCGCATTCCATTCCCGCCCGATCACGACGATCACATTCCGGTTGATCAACCAAATGTAGAGTCTCCGCGCAACACATAGAATCATCATCGGAACACTGGCGCATCCCAATTCCAGGAAGCGAAGTGAGCAGATACGTTTTTGAGTCCGCCCCTGTCTCGCCGCCGCGACCATGAAATTTATCCGTCAGTGTTGTGGGTGGGACATAAAAACTCCGCGCATTGGACACATTGCTTGATCGGGTTGTACAATCAGGTGAAAATGCTCACGGATGCGAAATCAAACCGTCACGCTCGCTGAATCAATAAGACTGTGAACCATTTACAAAGTCAGGAGACTATCATGGAGAGCGAAGACACCCAACGTCAATCCGGACTTGCTGCCGACGAACACACCGTATCGACATTATATCAGAATGCCATCGTGGCTGATAAATATATTCAGGCGCGATTTGTGTTGGCATGGCAACAACTCCTGCATCAGACGCAAACCCATTCCTTGCGGCAAGCCCTTCAAGTATTTAATCCAGGGAGTATTCTGGAAATAGCGCCTGGCCCGGCCCGTTTATCCACTGAACTGACAGATATACAAAACGGCGTCATGCTCGAATACAGCCAGGAAATGATTGATGTCGCCCGCGACAGGCTTAAAGAACGAAATCTTCTTGATAGATGGAGTATCATTCACGGAAATGCTTTTGATGTTAAGGATTGCCCAGGCCCCTTTGATCTTATCTATACGTTTCGATTTATTCGACACTTTGACAAAGATGATCGGACACGCCTTTATACCGCTATCCGTTCGAGACTGAACCCTTGTGGCATTCTTGTGTTCGATGTGGTTAATTCCGCGTATAATATGCAAGACAAACCTTCATCCGCCGCAAAACAGTCCGACGCATTATCGGTTTTTGACGTAGGATATACAGTCAAAGAATTTCAAGCGGAAATGAATATCGCGGGATTTGAAGTGCTCGATATGCGCCCTGTCGCGCGTCATTTTCGGATTCAGGCATTGATTTCCTCAAAGCTGTATGATGTGGCGCCAAACCTTGCCAGGCGAATTGTTCGGGTCATTGAAACAATTCCATCTCGATCGCCACTCGAATGGATTGCCGTTTGTCGTAAAATGGATGGGCGGGAATAAAGAGATATCTCTATGTTGAAAAACTCTTTTGTCACGTATTGGACAACCTGTTGTCTCGAACCGCGTATCGAAGCCATATCCAGAGAAGTTGAAATTCTTTCCGGATATTTTCGGCCTTCTCGAACAATAGGCATAAACCATCATTACCATATCCGATTTTCCTGGAAAGATAATATAATGGGGTTCAACCCCAGATTCGATCCGTTTTTCAGGCCAGTTATATATTTTTTTGAACAACTTACCCAGGTGAGCCATGTATATGGGGATATAACGCCATGGGTATTTCACAAAACGCTTTTCAGACGACCGATCGTGCACACAATCGCATCCGACAAAGGGCAGCCAGTTCTCGATTTTCTGAGCCGTTGCAATCATATAGTGGCGCAAACGCGCTCATCGCGGGAAAAGCTTCTCCAGATAGGATGCGATTCTCGGCGCATCCATATGATCTATCCTGGACTTGATCTGAATGTATTTACCGCGTTTGATATAAAGCATACCGGAATAAAGCCAAAGATACTGTTCGCCACCGCCCCCCGCGAAGAGCACGAACTGGCTGAACGCGGCGTTTACTTACTCCTTGAGACGGCGCGAGCATGTCCGGATATCCAGTTTACCCTGTTGTTTCGCAAGTGGCGCGCCGGTCACACGAGCATAAAAAAGGTAGAGGATAACCTCGCCTTGAATCCTGTTACCAATATCACCATCGTCAACGAAGCGGTTCAAAACATGGCTGAAATGTTTCGACGCCATCATTTCACCATCATCCCTTTTACCAGCCCGACCGGCGGCAAAGAATGCCCCAATAGTATGGTCGAAAGCATGGCCTGCGGCATTCCAGCTCTGGTCAGCACATGCGCGCCTATAGCTGATTTTGTTGATGAAACATCGTCGGGTGTTTGTTTTCATCCCAATGTCCCTTCACTTCTCAAAGCAATAGATGAAGGGATGTCACGTTGGAATAGTCTTGCATCCAACGCTCGAAAAACGGCTGAACAGTATTTCAGCCTTGACACCACATTAAATGCTTACGCCGCCTTGTACGACAGTGCCATTCATGAAGGTACTATCGTAAACCAGCGAGATGCTAATGCGCGAGGCGTGTTATGAAAGACATTCTGCTGTGTAGCGACTTTTATCCGATGATCGGCGGAGCGCACCATTGGCTCTACAACGTGTACAGCAGATGGCCGAGTCAGGTGACAGTTTTTGCCGGTTCCCCGCCAAATAATGATTCCGACGCCATTGAACAACAAAGAGTTTTCGATGCTGAAAATCATGGTTCTTTGTCAATTCATCGTATTGAACTCTCGTTTCCCGATATCAATATTTTGAGCTTCACATTCTGGAAAAGGCTGTTAAACGCCGTTCGGTCGATTTCATCCGAAGCAGGAAATGATGAGGCAACACTCAATTGCCTGCGGGCTTTCCCTGATGGTATTATGGGATTGGCATGGAAATCCCTGTCGCCACGCAAGAGAAAGATAGTCACATTCGCGCACGGTGAAGAAATTGGTATTGCATCGAGCAGTCGCCAACTTAAGATATTATCATACTGGGTATATAAGATATCCACTCTAGTTATCGCAAACAGCATGAATACCGAGAGGCTGGTCCATTCCCTTGTCCCTTCGGCGCAAACCACTGTCATTCACCCCGGCGTTACCCCCGCCGATTTTTCGTTTTCCGAAGAAGAACTGGAACGCGGTCGCAGTTTTTATGGATTTACACAAAACGATATAGTGCTGGTAACTGTTGGCAGAATGGAAATTCGTAAAAATCATGGAAGTGTGCTCAACGCGATGCGTCACTTGCTTGATTCCGGAATCCAATTGAAATACTTGATCGTGGGCGGTGGCGAAGAAGAACAAAGATTGCGAATCATGGTCAAAAATTTAGGCATTGAGTGGGCGGTGAAATTCACGGGATTTCTTCCCAACCGGGAACGCTCTCTGGCAATGGCTGCCGCTGATATCCATATCATGCCATCCATCAACCATGATAGAATGTTTGAAGGATTCGGAATCGTTTTTATCGAAGCGGCAGCCGCTGGCATTCCTTCAATAGCCGGAAACACGGGTGGACAGGCGGAGGCGGTCTTGGATAGAAAAACAGGTTTGGTGATTGATGGAGCCAATGTGGATGCAATCGTTGGGGCAATCAAACAACTTGCCGAAAATCGGCGGTTGAGGCGTGCGCTGGGGGAAGCCGGACGCCAGTGGGCGATGGCGCATGAGTGGACATCGATTGCAGGTAAAACAGCCCAGAAAATTCGCCACGCCGCAGGAAAATAAAACGCATTCTATATGACTACCTCTCCACCTTCATCACTGCAATCAACGCTGGCCTTCCTATCTAAAACCACTGGTCTGTTTTTGATAGTCCGTATTGTTGGCGCTTGCGCCAGCATTGGTTTGCTACCGTTATTTACAAGATATTTGACACCATCTGAATATGGTATAATCGCGCTTCTCGACACTACGGTGGCAATCTTCGCCGCATTTTGCACGGCTGGATTGGGCCGGGCTGTTGCTCGCTTTTACCATAGCGCCGCCGATAATCAGCAACGCCGACAAGTTGTTTCCACAGCTATGCTCATGACTGGGGCCATTACCATCTGCGCCCTTGTTGCGCTTCCCCTTTTGTCCAGCCCCATAGCATCTTTTACGCTCAAAAGCCACGAATATGACAACTTCGTGTTGCTGGCTATTTCGGCCATGCTACTCGACCTTCCCGGCGGAATTGCCACTATGGCTCTCGAAACTTCGGGGCGTTACCGGATTATATATATCATCGAACTCGTCAGAATCGTGTTCAGCACATCACTGAAAATCTATCTTGTGGTTTTTTTGCGACAAGGAGTAGATGGTGTTCTATGGACGAATCTTATATCCGCCGTTCTTTTTAGTGGCTGTTTGGCATTATGGACAATTTGTTCTGTTGGAATCCACATTGATCGCTCCTTGATAAGGCCAATGCTTCGATATGGGATGCCTTTTATACCGACAGTCCTTTCTTCCATAGGTATGCATTCATTGAACCGTTTCTATTTAGGCGCTTATACTACATCTGAGCAAGTCGCCTACTATCAATTGGCGCTTCAGTTCCCTTTTGCCCTCAATTCACTAATTCTTAATAGTTTTGAGGCCGCCTGGTCTTCTCGCGCCGTTTTCACGGTAGCTAAGGAACCAGATGCGCTACACCAGTATTCACGAATATCCACATATTTTCTCGCCCTCCTGTCATTTCTTTTATTTTCTGTCGCCATATCCGCGAAGATTTTAGTAAAAATTTTCGCGGCTCCTTCATACGCTCCGGCCGCGCAGTATATTCCTTTTGTGGCTTTCGGTTTATGGCTTTATACATTTCATGTTTTTGTGAGAACCGGCGTAACCATTTCAAAAGACACCTATTTAATGACAATAAACTATGGGTTGACATTAGGAGCCACTGTTTTGCTGAACTGGATTTTAATACCGCGTTTTGGCGCATATGGCGCGGCTTACGCCACCGTTATGATTTATTTCTTTTTCAGTTTTGCCGGAGGATTTATTTATAAAGGATTTCAGTATCTCGATTTACGCAGGCTGACCAGCATTGCTATAATCTGGGTATCATTAGTTTTGTTAAGGAACCAAATAGATATGCAGTTTATTTATACAGAAATTCTATGTGACATATTTTTCTCGGTTTTATATTTATTCCTCATACTTTATTTACCATTTTGTACGTCAAAAAAAGAAAGAATAGCCGCATACGATTTTATTAAAAATATATTGAAACAAAAAATAAATACCTCATTCGCCAAAAGAGAAGCACATCAGAAATGATTCATTTTCAATGATAGATTATACGGCTTCATGCAACCAAATATAGAGACAGGAGACTTTGAGATGCTTCCCTGGAGAGTCGAAAGAGAGTTAGACCGTATCTGTAATGTTTTTAATTATTACAAAAACAACTTAAGAGCCACGCATGACGCAGAAATCAGTTTTTATTGCGGATTTCACGGGAGGACTGGTGGGCCTGCCGCCATATCTCAAATTGCGAGGATACTATCCAAACGTTATCGTGTGGAATTTGTCAGTCATCCGACCAGTGAATATAATTCTATTCTTGCAAAATCCATCAACATTGTTTCCAAACCGAGTGCTTCTTCGCAGCTGATGATTTTCGATGTCACTGCTGGTAAGGAAATCATTAGCAATGCAAAAAAAAGCGGGAAACAAACTCTAGTCACCTGTCATGGATTTCCGAATACTTTGCATGGATTACTGGAATCTGAAGTTCGATCCGCCCTGGATTCAGCAAACCATATACATTTTGTTAGCCAGTCACAACAAGATGAATTTAAAATTCCTGAAGGCAAGTATTTTATTATAAAAAATACCCACCAACAGATGATTAAGACAAGATTTGGAAACAATGCAGGGATTATAGGAGGTATCGATAACCAAGCCAAAAACTTGCCACGCTCCCTCGAAATCGCCTCAGCGTCCGATGCCAGCAAGGTTCATGTCTGGGGGAGCGACGCGGACAACAGATGGCCAACAGCCGTATTTCACCCTTGGACAAATAATAAACACAATATCTACAATTCGATAGATGTTTTGATATCTATGTCCAGAAACGAAACTTTTGGCATGATTGTATCAGAGGCGCTTTCAGCCGGTGTGCCATGCCTTCTTTCCGACATACCAGCTTTCAGATCGTTCTCCGAATGCGAAAGCGTCCGTGTCGTCGCCCCTGATGATACTGAGACTGCGGTGCAATGTCTCAACGCGCTACTCGAAAACAAAAAAACACTCAGAAATATAGCCATAAAATATTGGCAAGACAACTTATCCGAAAGCGTAGTAGAACAACTATGGTTCTCTAAAATCAAAGAATTACTATGTGACGACGCGACAAATCGCTAAACTCACATATTCATCCATATTATATATCATATGTTTTTACGCCACCCCGTAAACAAGCTTAACAAAACTATACAATCTAAATGACATAAATACAATGGATGGTATTTCTGCCTTGACTCCATGCGCCTGTTGATATCGGATGTAAAAACTAGATAATCGGTGAATAATATGTTGCCTACAAAAAGATACAAAATTCTTCATGTCGCATCACATCTAAAACTTGGAGGACTAGAGACAGTCACGATGGAATTATGTCTTTGTGCCGACCACTCTCAATTCGATACGGAAATACTTTGTCTTAACAAATATGACGATCAGTTCATGCAACGAGTGATCGATGCGGGCATTCCTGTTCATCTCTTAGAAAAACGTTATCGATTTGATTTCGGATTTTTCTCTCGGGTGGCGCGATTTATACGAGACAAACAAGTTGATGTCATTCATGCCCATAGTGGTTGCTATTTTTATGCGGCCTTGTTTACGCTTCTGGCCGGAGTCAAAACATTCATCTATACTGCCCATGGGCTACCTATCCTGCTTCGTCTTCAAGATCGGATTGAAGACAATATTGCCACTCTCATTGTTGATACGATTGTGCCCGTTTCGGAAGAAATCGAAGAAGCACTTGTGCGTTGGATGCCTTTCTCACGTCCGAAAATGCGCCTTATCATAAACGGAGTCGATACGGAACGATTCCATCCGCAACCTGAATTGCGGCGTCGCCCTGAGATGATAGATAAATATGGCCTGAGTCCCGAATTTTTCTGGATTGGCAGCGTCGGACGTCTTGAACCTGAAAAAAATTATTCCATGCTTCTTCAAGCCCTTGCTTGTGCGAACAAACGACCTGGTCCTACAATTAAACTAGCGCTGGTGGGTGATGGAAGCCAGATGCGGGCGCTACAAGAGCTTGCGGCGACTCTCGGCATCGAACGGCAAACTCTTTTCCTGGGCAAGCAGTTATCTGTTCATGAAATACTGCCGTTATTGGATGTGTTTGTGCTTTCTTCGCTCACTGAAGGCACATCAATTTCACTCTTAGAAGCCCAAGCTTGTGGCGTGCCTGCGGTAGTAACCGATGTCGGTGGAAACGGGTTCATTATCCGACACGGAGAAAACGGTTTTCTCTGTCCGCTTAATGATATTGAGGCAATGGCTTCATCTCTGTGCAGGATACGTGATGAACCCGATATGGCAAAAAATATGGCACAAGCGTCCTGCCGACGGGTGGAGACCGGATTACTCAATCTGAACTCAGTGATCAAACAATACCAAGACCTTTATCTGCAAAAAAAATAAGGATGAAAGCGGACGCTCGGCGCGGTCATGTAACTTATACCCGTGCAAAATACGACAATCTTAGAGAAGGAGAAACTTTGTGACTAAATTGTCATTATACACATTTGTCAAAGATGGCTTGTACTATGATTATCATGTCATTGATATGCTGAAACATCATCTTCCTCTAGCTGATGAGATCATAGTCAACGAGGGCTTTTCCAAAGATGGAACCTATGCGGCCATCAAAGATATTGATCCGAAAATTAAAATTCATCGCTTTGAATGGGATCGAACAGATGCCAACGAATGGTTTCTGCGTTTCAAGAATCAGGCAAGGGAATTGTGCACGGGCGATTGGTGTATTCTCCTTGACTGTGATGAATTCATTCCAGAGTGGGAGTTTGAAAACATTCGCCGTTCCATTGTCACATCTTCCCAAGATTTGATCCCATTCCGATACCTGAACTTTTACGGCAACTACAAAGTCAATGTTCGGCCTTCCCAGTCCATGATGAAATGGAAGATGATCATGCATCGCAACCGGCCTGACATTGAGGTCTGGGGCGACGGAGCCAACGTCCGGATCCGAGGCGAAAAGCTGGGTGACATCGATGCTTCTTCAGCGCCATTTATCTGTCATCACTTCGGGGAAGTACGGAAGCCAGCGCGGCTCCGCCAGAAATGGAACAATGCGAGCCAATCAAACAGAGGCCATTGGCAGCGGTTCCAATTCCCGGCATTTCTGTTCAATCTTTTCCCTCACAAGTGGAAGGACCCTGATTACCTTGATAAACTTGAGATATACGAAGGCCCATACGTCAAAGCTGTGCGGGATAATCCTAAAGAGTTCGTGCGTGATGGCTTTCAGCTCTATGAATATCTTAAATCCCAGCAAACTGGCGGATGATATAGTGGTCCCCATTTTCCAGACACCAGTTTAGGCTTCGCGCTTGTTCGACCGCAAACGTTTCCCAGCAAGGATAGCGGTAATCAATCTGAGCGCGATGCCTTTAAAAAAAACTGAACGAGCTGAAAGCAAGAGAAGACGTGAAGATAGTCTACCAAGACGAAGTTCATTTTCAAGTGACCACAAGTATCACCAGAAAGTGGGTGCCAAAGGGTTCAAAACCCAAAGTGAAGTCCGCGCCAATAAAGAAAAATGTCGCATACAGCGGATACGTCATTCCTGAAACAGGCGAACTCGCTATTACTAAACCTGGATGGTTTAATTACGAAACTGTAATCCAATCCTTGCGAGAGTTCATACAAGTATGCCATTTGAATGAGGGGCAAAAGATATATATGGTTCTTGATAATGCTCCGTGGCACAAAAAAGCGAAAAGGCTTATACAGACAGAAGCTCAAGAAGATTATGCGGATATAAGAGACAAAATGGTATTGGTATCGCTTCCGCCATATTCACCCGATTTGAATCCAATAGAGCAATGTTGGCGTATCACCAGAAGAGAGGTAACCCATAATACATACCTCCCAACGCTTAATGTACTTGAAGCCACGCTTGATAATTACTTTGACTTGTACAGAAAACCAAATAATAAATTTGCATCGCTTTGCAACTTTAAACACAACTAATAATGTCGTTTACTATATTTAGACAACAAGGATTCTTTTGCCCATACAAGCGGTGTGTCACACCGGGTTCCCTGGAAGTAGGGTATTCTGGGATTTGTGAAACTATTTTTTTAAGAATTTTTAAGGAGGAAATTTATGTTGAAAACAATTTTATCATGGATGAATAGAAACATCATACTGCTTTCTATATTTATTTCAGTTACGCTGCTTATTTTTGGGCACGCTTATTTCTTTGGCGCGTATATTTCACCGGATTCTACAAATTATCTGCAGGCGGCTCAGGCTCTGCGCGATGGTTATGGATTTCATGTAAATGCCGCTGCGGGGGATACAGAAACCTACTTTGCCATTTGGCCTATTGGTTATCCCGCAATGATTGCGTTTGTTTCAATAATAACAAATACTGAAGTTTATTTAGCGTCAAAAATAGTATCGGTTGTTATCTTAACAATACTATTTACAATGTTTTACATCAAATTCAAAAAACACACCTGGGCTTACGCTTTTTTGACGCTTAACCTTGGGTTTTTGCAGGTTTTTTATTATACCTGGAGCGAACAGCCGTTCATTCTTGGATTGATGTGGATTTCATTTGCGGCAATTGATATTCTAAAATCAGACCGTATCAAGTATTATCATTATATCAATATCGCCCTTGCCTCGCTGTTCCTGTTTTTCTCAAGATATATAGGCGCTTTTTCGGTTGGTGTAATAGGTTTGATGGCAGTTTACTATTTAGATTCTCCTCAAAAAGCTGTAATATATTGGAATAATAAGGTAAAGTGAGTTTTTTGTGGCTATGTTTCTGCCAATAAAAAGCAGCGAAATACTTGGGAATGATGTGGGGGAAA
>JAITSS010000075.1 GCA_031287565.1 Desulfobulbaceae bacterium | reverse complement strand
TTTCCCCCACATCATTCCCAAGTATTTCGCTGCTTTTTATTGGCAGAAACATAGCCACAAAAAACTCACTTTACCTTATTATTCCAATATATTACAGCTTTTTGAGGAGAATCTATTTAATCATATTATGGTGAAAATAACTACATCAACAATCCGACCCAGATAAATTTTCATCGATATTTCAAGGAAATACCAGCATACGCGGCGCTGGCGCGAATCTTGCTTTTTTAAGGCGAACCCCATCATTCAACAAAAGGAGAAAACCATGGGAATTTTCACCCGTTTTCGCGACATCGTCAGCGCCAACATCAACGCCATGCTCGACAGCGCCGAAGACCCGGAAAAGATGATCAAAATGATGATCCGCGAGATGGAGGACACGCTGATCGAGTTGAAATCGTCCTGCGCCGCCGCCATCGCCAGCCGGAAAAAATTGCAGCGCCGCCTGACCGACATCGAAGAGCGGCAACGCCTGTGGGAAGAGCGAGCGGCGCTGGCCGTCGAACGCGGGCGCGACAATCTGGCGCGGGAAGCCCTGATCGAAAAACGCCGCTACAGTGAAGGTCTTGACGCGCTACGTGACGAATTGGTCGAACACGGCCAGGTCATCGATCAGTATCAGAGCGATATTGAAGAACTGGAAAAAAAGCTGCATCATGCCAAAGACAAGAAACGCATTTTAGCGGAACGTCATCGTCAGGCTGTGGGCCGCAAACGAGCGCAAAGCGACATCCGCCACGCCGACAGCGCCGAAGCCATGTCGCGTTTTGAAGCGCTGGAAAATCGCATCGAGCGCATGGAAGCCGAAGCGGATTTGGTCAACCCGCGCCGCCAGCCCAGCCTTGACGACGATTTCGCGCATCTGACCCACGATGAAGAAATTGAAAAGGAGCTGGCGCGGCTGAAGGGGAAAAAATCCGGCCAGACTAAAACGGCGGACGCTATCGACCAAACCGACACGGGAGCTGCCTGATGATGCCCATTCTGACTATTCTGTTTTTCGGCTCAATCCTGGCTTTTATCGTCATCCTCGCGGCGATTATCTGGTTTTTTGCGCGGATCAGCGGGGCTGGCCAACGCGAGACACGGGCCGACGAAGCGCGTCTCGCGCAGGAACTGCATCAGGGTCTGGAAAAAATGGAGGCGCGCATCGAGGCGCTGGAGACCATCCTTTTAGAAAATCAGAACCGCAAAGGAGAACGGCCATGAGCTATCAACGGCAACGCGGCATGTATCGCGCCCGTGGCGGCGTGCTGCTGGGCGTCTGTCAGGGAATCGCCACCTATTTTGATATGTCGGTGTTTTGGGTGCGGATGATCTGGGTCATCGCCTTCATTCTCACTGGGCTGTGGCCGGTGGCCGGCGTGTATGTCGTCTGCGCCCTGCTACTGAAACCGGAGCCGGTGCGACCGCTGGCCAGCGACGACGACAAGGAGTTTTATGACAGCTACGCCGCTTCGCCGCGCAACGCCGCCGGACGGCTCAAGCGCAAATTTGACCATCTCGACCGGCGCATCCGCCGCATGGAGGATCAGGTAACGGGTCGCGACTTTGAATGGGAGCGAAAATTTCGTCAGGAAAATTAACGGAAGACGCCCGGAGTTCGATTGGCAGATCTCGTTCCGGGCGTCCCTTGCCGCGAAAGCGTGGGATTATTTAACCCAGGTGCCGAAGGTCGGAACAACCTGGCGCCCGAAGGCCGCATTGTTCACCAGGGCCGCCACCATATAGATGCCTATCCATCCGGCGACATAGAGCAGATAGCCGATGACCGGTTTCAGAGTCGGGTCAAGCTTGCCCATGTCGGCCAGCACGATCATCCACAACACAATGTCCAACAGCACGACCGCGATGAACATCGGCTTCGCGCTCTTCAGGTAGGCCGGGCTGACGACGGTGAGAAAGGCCGCGCCGGCCATCCAGCAGTAGCCCTCAACCATGGTCAGCGGTTTGACATCGCCGAACATGCCAGTCAGCATCAGGAATTTGGCCAGCGTCGAGAGGGCCGCGCCAAACATGAAAAAAGCGCAGAAAAACAAAAAGACGTTGCCGCCGGTCAGGTTGTGATCTTTCAACTCGATCACAGCGACGGTAAGCTGGACAATGCCGCCGCCGATTAACCAAGCGGCCAGGAGTGGCAGCCCGCCCAGTTGTACCTGACCGGTAAAAACCGCTCCAAAACCGAAACAGGCCACAGCCAACGCGCCCAAACCGGCCGCGCTGGGATTGGCGAAAGAATGCTCAGCGGACATAAAAAACCTCCTTGGTAAAAATGAAACTGCGTTAATGCCAAACGGGTTCGCCGCTCGGCAAGGTTTGATAAACGCGCCTATCAAGAAACTTGGTTTCAAATTATGTGATGCGCTTTAATAAAAGATAATTGAATGACTGTAAAGTGATTTTCATAGTCGCCTTCAGTTTTGTCGCCTGGTGTCGGCGGTGTCCAGCGGCCGTCTGGGGCTGGCGCATCGACACCTTACAAAATTGCATCAAAAACCCGGCCATAAACACAATATTGTAGGCCAGGTGGCGATCGTATTCGCCGCATCTTGATGCTATGTTAGTGATATCCGGTGATTATCAGGCAATCTCGCGCCGCCCTGTCAATTGGCATCACATTTGCTATATCAACACCGATCCAGAACGGCGGCCCATGTTTGAGGTGACCGCCACACGAGAGGAGAGCGGGAGAAAGTGAAATCAATTGAGGAGAGCATCATGAACAGCAAACGCGGTATTTTTCTGGCCACGGCCTGTCTTCTGGCGGTGGCCGCGCAGGTTCAGGCCGAGGAGGCCAAACCGACCACCGCCGTCGATGTCGGTATCGCCAACAAATATGTCTGGCGTGGTTTTGAATTGAGCGACGACAGCATCGTCGTGCAACCGGGCATTACCGTGGGTTATGAAGGGTTTTCCGCTAACCTGTGGGGCAATTTCGATACCGACAACGACGCCTACGACGGCGCCAAATGGAACGAAACCGACATAACTCTCAGTTATACTAAAGACCTTGGCATGGCGACGGTCGGCGGCGGCTACATCTATTATGGTCTGGACGGTGTTGACGACAGCCAGGAGCTGTTCGTCACCGCCAGCCTCAACACCATTCTCACCCCGACCCTGACCATTTATCGCGAAATCGCCTACGCCCCAGCCTGGATCGCGCTCTTGGGCCTTTCGCAGGACATTGAGCTGGGCAAAAACATGTCGCTGACCTTAGGCGCGTCGGCCAGCTATTACTATTCCGACGATGATGGCATAAGCGAAGTAAACGACCCGACTTCGCAATATCGCGCCCTGCACAACGGCCTAATTTCCGCGACCTTAAATATCCCGATTAACGATTATATCACCGTCAAACCGAATATCGCCTACTCCTTCCCGCTGTCGAGCGAGGCCGAAGATTTCATCGAAGCGGCCAGCATTTCCGACGAATCACAGTTCGTCTACGGCGGGGTCACGCTGTCCATCGCCTACTGATTTTCTCCTTCCGCGCCACCACCTGTTCTCCTAGGTCGCGGCGCGTCACCAGCCACATCACGGAACCGCGACGGTTCCCGCCCGGAGCGCCCTGCCAGGCGCTCCGGGATTGTTGCCAAAGCTCGGTGTTCGTGGTAGTGAAACCGCGTATTTGTTGAATCTTTGGGTTGAATCGCACTTGAAGAGGACATTCGCGATGCTCTTGCACCATCGGTTTATCGAAGTCGCCAAACAATATGGCAAAAAAATCGCCATCCATGATCAATCAACCGGCAAGGCTCTGACCTACCGGCAAACCCTCATCGCCAGCCTGATTCTGACCCAGGTCTGCCGCAAATTGCCGCGCGGCAACATCGGCGTGATGATTCCCACCTCGCTCGGTTGCATTCTCTCTAAAATCGCCATTCTGATGAGCGGCCGCGTGCCCGTGATGATCAACTATTCAACCGGCGCCGAGCAAAACGCCCGCTTCGCCCAGCGCAAATGCGCCTTTCAAACCATCATCACCTCAAAAACCCTGCTGACGAGAATCGACTGTCAGCATGTTCCCGGCATGGTCTACCTGGAAGAAATCATGGCCGGCGTCTCCTGGTTGGATAAGCTGCGGGCGGCCTCAATCGCCGTTCTTCCCACCGCACTCATCAAGCTATTTGTCAAAAACGGCGACGAAAACGATCATGTGGTGTTGCTGTTCACCAGCGGCAGTGAACTTGAACCGAAGACCGTGCCGCTGACCCACAGAAATATCAGCGCCAACATCGAGGCCTGCGCCGAGCGTTTTCTCTTCACTGACCGAGACATTCTGCTTTCCACCCTGCCCTATTTCCACGTTTTCGGCATGACCGTCAATCTGTGGCTGCCTCTGTTTTTTGGCGCAACCATCGTGTGCTACGCCAACCCGCTCGAATATAAAAAAATCTGTGAGATCGCGAAAAACGAAAAGACCACCGTCATGGTCGGCACGCCGAGTTTTTATTGGGGTTATCTGCGCAAGTCGGAGGAAGGCGATTTCGCCTCGGCGCGGATTGCCATCTGCGGCGCCGATAAATGCCCGGACGCCCTGCGCGAGGCCTTTTTAACCAAACATGGAGTGACACTTTTGGAGGGCTATGGCGCCACCGAATGCTCGCCGGTGATTTCCGTCAACAGCATGGAGGAAAACCGCCCAGGCAGCGTCGGCAAACCCGTGAAGGGCCTTGAGGTGCGCATAGAGAATTATGAAACCGGCGAGGAATGCGCGCCTGGCCAAGACGGTCGCATTCTGGTCAAGGGCGCCAGCGTCACCCGCGGCTATTTCAACGATTTCGAGCAGACCTCGTTACGGATGCGGCACGGCTGGTACGACACCGGCGACATGGGCAACATCGACGCCGACGGCTATTTGTGGCACGTGGGTCGCCTGAAACGTTTTATCAAAATCGGCGGCGAGATGATTTCTCTGGTGCGGATTGAAAATGCCCTGGAAAAGCTGCTGCCGGAAGACACCGAATGCTGCGTGGTCGAAGTGCCGGACGCGATGAAAGGCGCGAAGATCGTCGCCGTCGTCACCGCGCCGATTGAGGAAAAAGCCATCATGAAACAACTGGCCGCCCACTTGCCGCCGATCGCCATCCCAAAAATCTTCCTGGTGCGCGAGAAGATGCCGAAAACCGGCAACGGCAAGATTGATTTTCGCGCCCTGACTGAAATCGCCCGCCAGGAGTTGCAGCGTTAGTTGTTTATCGCGCGCTCCGAGACTTCGGCAGGCTTCCCGCACCGAAAAGCGCGGTGTGGTCTGATGCTGGAAAGGCTATTTCAAGCAGATGTTTTGTGGGGCAAAAAAGCGTCATGATCAATGAAGGATTGTTTTTCCTCTTGCTTTGCATCTCTTTCATGCTTGCATCATAAGCATGAAATACCAGATAAATATCACCAGGAAGGCGGCGAAAAATGCCTTAAAAATGCCGCGAGCCGAGCAGGCGCGTTTCAAGCGGCTCCTGACCGCCCTGGAAGCGTCAGGCCCGGTCCGCGCCGACTGGCCGAACTACAGCCCCTTGGGCAAAAACGAATACCACTGCCACCTGAGCTATCACTGGGTGGCCTGCTGGCGGCACGAGGCGCAAACCATTGTCATTGAGGTGTATTATGCTGGCAGTCGTGAAGACGCCCCATATTGAGGTGAGGATAAAGGGGAGCATCTCCGCAAAAATGCTGGATTTCCTGCGTCGGGAATACGGTCATGACCTGACTATTCATGAGCCGGAAGAGGACGACAGCGCCGTGCCGTTTAAGGAGTCTGAATGGTATCAGACATACATCAAAAGAGAGACGCCCGGCGACATCCTGAATGCGATTCGCTGGCAACGCCGACTCAGCCAGGCGGAGTTGGCGCGGCGGCTCGGCATAGCGCGGCAGAGCGTTTCGGCTATGGAAAAGGGACGGCGAGCCATTGGGCCTGATATGATAGCGCGGCTTGCCCAGGTTCTTGGCGTCAGTCCGGACGAATTCATCCCTGGCGACCGCGCGTAGTTTCGCGCCGGTTTCCGGCAACTGACCGGATTTTATGAGACAAAAAAGCTAAGCGGTGAATGCCGTTCACTCGCTGTCATGCTGGAAAACCTTTGCCGCAAGCTTGCGGCAGACCTGATTCTCTGGATAAACTCTTGCCGCATCCACGCGACAGACCTGCTCCCCTGGATACATCCTTGCCGCGTCATTGCGGCGGGCTTGCTCCTTTGGATGAACCCTTGCCGCAGGCTTGCGGCAGCCCTGCTCCCCTGGATAAACCCTTGCCGCAGGCTTGCCGCTTTCATCTTCACCAGGAACAACGGCCATGACCAACACGCTGACGCGAGTGAAAACAGCAACCCTCCCCAACGAGCAGCATTTTCAGTTCATGACGGAGAATCTCGCCCTCTACCACGCTCACGACCCGGCGGCGCTGGGCATTGACGCCTTCATGGCCGAGTTTGAAGCCGCCCTGGCCGACGAGAGCCTGGCCTTGAACGCCGTCCGCAAGAGCGCCGCCACCGCCCGCATCGCCAAGGCCGACCAGACCTTCAACTTGGCCTTTTCCGGCATGAGCCAATACGCCGAGGCCTGCCTGAAGCACTATGACCCGGCGGTTCGTCTGGCCGCCGAAAACCTGGCCGTGGTCTTCGCCGCCTTTGGCAACGTCAGCCGCCTGCCCTACCGCGAGGAACTGGGCGCGGTGACGAATCTGCTGGAGGCCCTGCGTCAGCGGGCCGAGGACTACGCCGTCGTGGCGCTCGCCCCTTGGGCCGAGGCGGTGGAGCAGGCCGCCCGCGACCTTTCCGCCCTGTTAGATGAGCGGGTCGGCGAGCAGGCCGGGCGGACCGAGCTGCGCGTCCGCGAGACCCGCCGCGCCCTCGACGCCGTCTTCAAAACCGTCACCGGTCGCCTTGAGGCCATGCTCAACCTGCACGGCGATGCCCTGGCGGGTAACTTCCGCCCGGCCTACAACGCCCACGCCGCCGAGTATAAGCTGAAGCTGGCGCAGCACGCCGGACGCCTGAAGCAGGACCCGCCCGCTACCGACACCGCCACTGCGGAATGATAGGCCCGCCAGGCAGGCTGTTGCAGGCGGCTGACCGCGTTTTTCGTTTTGCGGCGATGGTATGCATTTTCTGATATTCTCCTTCCAGAAACCGGATTCGCTCTCTGGATAAAAAAATCGCAACCGCTGGAACTTCCTCCCAATCAGAGGCATTTGCCATGAAAAACAACAGTTTCGCCACCGTCGCCGCCGCCGTCGCCGCCGTCATCGCCATCGCCATGTTCGTCTACCTGGTACGCATCTCCCGCGCCACCTCGTATCTTTCCGACGACCCGAAAGCCTGCATCAACTGTCATGTGATGAATGCGCAGTACGCCAGTTGGCGGCACAGCGCCCATGCCCGTTACGCCACCTGCGTCGATTGCCATTTGCCGTCCGGCCAGGCGCTCGCCACCTATGCGGCCAAAGCCAGTGACGGCCTGCACCACGCTTTGGCCTTCACCATGAATCAATTCGGCCAGCGCATCCAAATCAGCGAGGCGGGCAAAACGCGGGTGCAGACCAACTGCATCGCCTGCCACGCCAAGGTGGTCGATACCATGCTCACCAACCGGGATCGCTTTCATAATTTCACCAACCCACAGGCAAGCGCCGAGGTTTTGTGCTGGGATTGCCACCGGGATACGCCACATGGACGAGTAAGAAATCTCGCTTCGACGCCATACAACCTGGATGTTCGCGCGCTGAAATAGAGCTTCCGCCAAGACACCCAGGCGGAACACGGCGAGCAAAATATTCAGAGCGGCAAAATCGAGTTGGCCGAGGCGCAAGCGACGGTTGGCTGTGGTTTTGTTTTGCGGTGCACGCGGGCGGCCATGTTGGGGTTGCCCAGGCGCTCCTGTTCTGTTAACTTGCGCCCGTTGTCGTGTTGGCCTAATGAATGAGTTTGGTGTATTTTTTGCCGTCCGCCAATTGACCGGATTGCAAGCGATGTCAGGTTTTTTAATGTTTTTTTCAACCGCCTGTTAACGATATTTTGAGGGTTCTCTATGGATCAGGGACATGAATTGGCGCGACTGGAGGAATTTGTCGGCAAGTTGCGGCAGGGCTTCCGCGCGCTGAAGGCCGAACGCGCTCGTCTCGTCGCCACCGTTGAAGAGCGTGACGCGACCATCGCCGACTTGGAAGCGCAGCTGAACGACAAGAATTCCGAGCGTGAAGACATCAGCAATCGGGTGAACCGATTGATTGAGCAGATTGAAGAGCTGGAGCTGGGCAGTGAAGAGGAGATTTCGGCCTCGCATCAGCCGGTGGACGACCGACAAAGGAATCTGTTCCCACTCGACTGAAATCGGCAACACATGATTCCCGCGTACAGCGCCGGAACGGGCGGGAAACGGACGAGGCGGGGACATGGCGGAACAGGAAAGGCAGGTACAGATTGAGCTTTTAGGGCAAGAGTACAGGTTTTTCACCGCCGCCGGGGAGGAAGAATTGGCGGAAATACTGTCGCTGGTGCGGCAACTGGTTGAAACCGATTCCACCACGACCAATCGCGGCACTTTGGTTTCAACGCGGCTGGTGACGTTGGCCTGCCTGAATATCGCGTCCCAATATGTGCGTCTGAAAAATGAGTTTGACCGTTTCCGGCTTGAGAACAGCCGCCGCCTGACGGAAATGGCGGCAACGATAGAAGAAGATTTAGGTGAGGGATAAAGCGCTTTTTTCCCGGCGCGGATCGTTGGAAACGGCGGGAAAAAGCCTGGAAAAGATTTCCCTGCGCTGTTGGTGATTCGCGGCGCGTGTTGAGCCAACTCAACCAAAAAGGGCGGCTGTCCCCGACGCCGATGGGAATTCCTCACAAGGAATTCCCAGATGTTGCCGGTAAGCCGCCCACCTAATTCATATTAGGTTTAACATGTCTGCGGACACGGCAGCGCGGGGATGTTTTCGGCGATGTCGCGAACCACGGCGCGATGACCGCCGCCGTGATTTTTATTGCATACGGAGTTTTCGGGCGCGCAAGCGTCCGCGCAACTCTCAATCAGACGCTCGACCGGCGACTGACGGGGGGTGGAAGCGCAGGTGACAGCAAAGCGAGACTTGCTTTTTCATATACATGGTTCGCGGCGGCCAAGGCC
The DNA here is from genome assembly GCA_031287565.1 of Desulfobulbaceae bacterium. Classification (GTDB taxonomy): domain Bacteria; phylum Desulfobacterota; class Desulfobulbia; order Desulfobulbales; family Desulfocapsaceae; genus UBA8130. The sequence continues at coordinate 15,128 of JAITSS010000075.1, read as the reverse complement.
GTTGTTCAACCGCATATATTCGGTGTTTGGAAGAAAAAAGCCGACCCGATGCGCCGGGGTCGGCGGCGCGGCCCAAGAGTGGCCGCGTCGGGCTGATTCAGTCGGGAGCATCTCCCCTCCGCCTGTTTTTCTTCGCCGCCATGATTCATGGTTTGCCGCCCGCCGCGGCCTCTTTCTTTCGTCCCGGCGGGTGCTTGTCCGCTTTTCCCCGCCGGGATGTCCTTGTTCCGGCGGGAGTCGCCCGCCCCCTCCCCGTCAGCGCCTGGCCGAGTGTCATCATATAGGTGACGCCATGGCATTCGACAGTTTCTCGTTGTACCTGTTGCCGACGGCCGGCTTAGCGCTCGGCGCCGTCGCCGGTTTTTTTATCCGCCGCCTGCTCGTCGAAGGCGATCAGAAAAAGATCGAGGAAGCCCGCAATAAAATCACCCAGGACGCCCTGGCCGACGCCGACCGCATCACCAAAGAGGCGCGTCTGCAAGCCAAGGAGGAAGCCTATCGCACCAAGCAGGCCCTGGAAAAAGAAATCAAAGCCGAGCGCGATGAACTGAAAGAGGAACAGCGGCAATTCACGAAGAAACGCGAAACCCTGAAAAAAGAATGGGAAAGCCTGGATCGCAAAAGCGCCGAAGTCCAGCAGGCTGGCGAAAAGATTCAGGAACGGGAGGCGGTCGTCGTCGAAAAAAATCGTGAAGCCGACGCCTTGCTTGACCAACAGCGGCAGGAGCTTGCGCGGATCGCCGGTATTTCCTCGGAAGAGGCGAAAAAGCAGTTGATGGACGCCCTGGTCAGCGAAGCGCGCATGGAAGCCGCCAAGCGCCTGGTGAAAATCGAAAGCGAAATGAAGCTTGAGGCCGACCGCAAAGGGAAAAATATCATCGCCTTGGCCATTTCCCGCTACGCCGGTGAGTATGTGGCCGACAAAACCGTCTCAATCGTGCCGCTGCCCAACGATGAGATGAAGGGCCGAATCATCGGTCGCGAAGGGCGCAACATCCGCGCCATCGAGGCCGCCACCGGCATCGACATCATCATCGACGACACGCCGGAGGCGGTTGTGCTGTCCGGATTCAATCCAGTGCGTCGTGAAATCGCCCGCCAAGCCCTTTTACAGTTAATCGGCGACGGGCGCATCCACCCCGGCCGCATCGAAGAAGTAGTCGCCAAAGTAAGCAAAGAGATGGAGTCATCAATCCGCGAGGCGGGCGAGCAGGCCACCTTCGATGTCGGCGCGCACGGCATCCATGTTGAATTGATCAATTTGTTGGGCAGATTGCGTTACCGCACCAGCTACGGCCAGAACGTCTTGCAGCATTCTCTTGAGGTGGCCTTTCTCTGCGGCATCATGGCCGCCGAAATCGATGTTGATGTCAAACTCGCCAAACGGGCCGGATTGCTCCATGATATTGGCAAGGCGGTGGACCACGAAGTGGAAGGATCACACGCCATTATTGGTCGCGACCTGGCGAAAAAATACGGCGAAAGCGACGATATCGCCTACGCCATCGGCGCGCACCACGAGGATCAACCGCCAATCAGCGTTATCGACGTGCTGGTGCAGGCCGCCGACGCCTTGTCGGGGGCCAGGCCCGGCGCTCGCCGTGAAATGCTGCAAAGTTATGTCAAGCGTCTGGAAGACCTGGAAGGCATCGCCAACGCCTTTAAGGGCGTGGAAAAATCCTACGCCATCCAAGCCGGGCGCGATTTACGCATCATCGTCGATTCGGCGCGCATCAAAGATGACGAAGCAGTTCTTCTCAGTCAGGATGTGGCCCGGTCGATTGAGGAAAAACTCACCTATCCCGGCCAGATTCGCGTCACGGTGATTCGCGAAACCAGGGCGGTTGAATACGCCAAATAAAAGAGGAAAGGCATGGTCTCTTTGGAAGAACAACTGGCGCTGATTGAGCGCGGCGCGGTCGAGTGTATCTCACGCGAAGAATTGGTAAAAAAACTGCGGCGCTCGCTGGAAACCGGCAAGCCTCTGAAGGTGAAGGCCGGGTTTGATCCGACCGCCGCCGATCTGCATCTAGGCCATACGGTGCTGTTGCAGAAGCTCAAGCATTTTCAAGAGCTTGGCCATGAAATCTATTTTCTTATCGGCGACTTCACCGCGATGATCGGCGACCCGACCGGCAAGTCGGAGACGCGCAAAGCTCTGACCCGCGACGATGTGCTGAAAAACGCCGAAACCTACAAGGAACAGGTCTTCAAGATTCTCGACCCGGCGAAAACCAAGGTGGTGTTTAACAGCGACTGGCTGGGCGCGCTGACCTCCTATGACATGATCAAACTGGCCTCGCAACTGACAGTGGCCCGGATGCTGGAGCGCGAGGATTTCCGGCAACGTTTCGCCGAGCAGCGACCGATTTCCATCCATGAATTTCTCTACCCGCTGATTCAGGGCTACGACTCGGTGGCGATTGAGGCCGATGTTGAACTGGGCGGCACCGACCAGCTTTTCAACGTCCTGATGGGCCGCGACCTGCAACGGGCCAGGGGCATGGAACCGCAGGTGGTGCTGACCATGCCGCTACTGGAAGGGCTGGACGGCGTCAACAAGATGAGCAAATCGCTAGGCAACTACATCGGCATTACCGAAGCGCCGGAAAATATCTATGGCAAGGTCTTGTCGATTTCTGACACGCTGATGTTTCGCTACTATGAGTTGCTCAGCGATTTGTCCGCCCAAGAAATCGCCGCCTTAAAGGCCGGGATTGCCGATGGTTCGCTGCATCCGAAGGAAGTGAAAAAACAGCTGGCTCGTGAACTAACCGCCCGTTTTCACGGACAGGCGGCGGCAGCCAACGCCGAGACGGAATTTGAAAAGGTCTTTCAGAAAAAAGAATTACCCGATGAAATGACCGAAGTGGCATTACCGACAGGCGAGGCCATTTGGTTGCCACAACTCTTGCTCGACGCTGGTCTGGTCACCTCCACCTCCGAAGGTCGGCGGATGATTCAGCAAGGCGCGGTGGCGGTGAATGGCGAAAAGATAGCGGATATCAACGCCAAGGCCGCCCGCGCCGGAGAAATGATTCTCAAAGTCGGTAAACGGCGCTTCGCCAGAGTGATATTTGAGTCAAGGGACGGGGCCTTGCAATGAACCACTGGCAGGACAGCGAACCCACACCATGCCCGTGAAGACTGGCTACGAAAAAAATTATGATTACCTGGTGACGCTCTTGCTCGAAGCCGATTTTACGGCGGCGGCGGCCCTGGGTTTCACCGAAACCGGCGCCGATACAGCCCGCATCTCTTTTCTGCGTCGTGATTATCAGATGACCCGCCACGGTGTGGACGACCTCGGCGGCGCCGGCAAAGAACATATCAACTGCCGCGGCGCGCTCATCTATTATTTAACCCACGGCGGCGCGGCGGCGAGAGAGGAACCGGCGGGCGAATTTCAGCTGCTGCACCAGTTTTCTTCCGGCGTTTTCAGCGGCGGCGGCAAAGATTTGAACTGGATGGCGCGGTCGCTTACGAAAATATTCGGCGGCCCACCGGCCATCGGTTTGGCCTTCTTTCGTCAGGCCATGACCATTCTGGGCGCGGTGGAAGTCACAGCCAGGGCCAACGCCGACGCCAGTTTTCTCTATGCGCTTCTGCCGAAACTGCCGGTAGAAATTGATTATTACGCCGCCGACGATGAATTTCCCTGCGAGGTAAAATTCCTCTTTGACCGCCGCGCCCTGGATTTCCTGCCCTTTGAAACGCTGGCCGTGGCCGCCGGTTGCCTCGTCGGCGAAATCGCCCATATCGCCACCGATATGGGTTAAATTCCCGCTCTTTCCATGAAGCTTCCTGGCTGTCGTTCGCTCCGCATCGTCCTAATATTTCTTGGAATTTTTTTCCTATCGCCGCTCATATTCGCTCCGCTCGCCGCGCCGATGTACGGCATCTCGATACAGGCGGCCCCCGCCGCCGCCGAGGTCGCCCGGCGCTTTCTTAACGCCTATCCTGATTTTCTCGTCAGCTACGACGCGCGAAAAAACGAATTGATTGGTTGGGATGGAGCGCGGTTCCCGGTCGGCGACGGCGCCTATGCCGACTGCCCGACGCAATCGCCACCTCCACCATGTTGCCCGCCGCCTTCGCCCGCCGCCAGCCTGCGTATCCGTTACCGCGCCACTACCGAGCATTGGCCGACGGAAAACGACCCGCCCTTCCCCGGTGAAAACGCCGGACGCCTGCGACCGCTGGCCCTGTGGAATTATATGTACGGCTCGCCCGCCGCGAAAAACGCCGACGGCTCGTGGCGAACCGCATTGGTCGGCAAACGCCTGGAATTGGTCGGCGGCGATGTCGAAAAAAATCTGGCGGCGGTGCCCTGGAAGCTGGCCGCAAACGACGCGAACATCCGCATCAACCGCGCCAACGGCATCAACCAGCGTTTGGCGGCGGTAGTGGCCGAACTTGAGGGCGTCAGCGAGGCGGCCAGAGCGCAATACCGGCGCATCCACGGCGGCGGCAAAACCGGCGTGTCGGGTTTTTATCCGCGTTTCATCCGCGCCGCCGCCTGCGAAATCTCACCACACGCCTTCGGCGTCGCCATTGATATTCACTGGCAAGCCGGTCTTGATTACTGGCTGGACAGCCCCCAGAGCGACGGGTATCGTTACCGCTCGGTCATACCCAGGGAAATCGTCGCGGTCTTCGAGCGGCATGGCTTCATCTGGGGCGGCCAGTGGCGGCATTATGACGGAATGCACTTTGAATACCGCCCGGAACTTCTCGGTCTGACCATGCCGCCGGTGGGCCGACCATGAGTGAGAGAAACGCTGTGCCGCCGCCTTTATCCACATTGATACAAAACGCCTTGCCGACCGTGTTGCCGGTTATCCTCGGCTATCTGCCAGTGGGCTTCGCCTATGGCGTTCTCGCGGAAAAATCCGGCCTCAGCCTGTTTAACACTGTGACCATGTCGGTCCTCGTCTACGCTGGTAGCGCCCAATTGATAGGAACCGGTTTGATCGCCGGTGGCGGCGGCGCGGCGGCGCTGATTTTCACCACATTCGTCGTCAACCTGCGGCATCTCCTGATGTCGGCGGCCCTAGCCACCAGACTGACCGACTGGAAAAAATGGCAGGTGGCGCTGTTCACCGCCGAAATGACCGATGAAACCTTCGCGCTGCACAGCCTACGCCTGGCTGCGGCCAACCCGCCCAAGGCCGAAACCTTCGCCGTCAACCTGTTCGCGCACAGCGCTTGGATAATCGGCAGCCTGACCGGGTTTCTCGTCGGCGGTCGGATTACCGATGTCAAGCCGATTGGCCTCGATTACGCCCTGCCCGCGATGTTCATCGCCCTGTTAACGCCGCAGGTGATGAAACCCCTGTATCTGGCCATGGCAGTTCTCGCGGCGGCGCTTTCGGTGACGCTTTTGCTGCTGGGCTTCGACCGCATACATGTCATCCTCGCAACCATGATCTGCGCCACTTTAGGAGCGTGCCTCGCCCCATGGATCAATCGGAAATCCTCATAGCCATCTGCGGCATGGCCGTCGTCACCTGCCTGCCACGTATTCTGCCGGCGCTTTTTTTATCCGGACGACGGCTGCATCCGGCGATCGCCCGCTGGCTCGGCTTTGTTCCGGCCACGGTTTTGGCGGCGCTGCTCGCGCCTGGCCTGCTCTGTCCGGAACAGAAATTGATGATTTCTTTTGATAATATTTTCCTGGTCGCGGCGGTTCCGGCCTTTGCCGCCGCCTTGTTCCTGAAGAATTTTTTCGCCACCGTCGCCGTCGGCATGGGCGTCGTCGCCCTAGCGCGATATTTTTTCTGAAACTGAGACAGCACCGCTTTTTGAGCGGATGCAAAGCTGATTTACACGAAGAATACATAACGAATCATCGATATTCATGATTAACAGCTTATTTCCTATTGACGATAGAATTGCGATAAGTTGAAATTCACTATTTTGCAATCTGACTTAATAGCGGAATAATTTACTCGCACAAACTCGACACTCATAAAATCAAAGATAGAATATTCTCACTATTTTGGAATGCGCGCTTCAAAATGAAAGCGTATTAACACTGCGGCTCCACGCTTTTCGTGAAAATGTAGAACGGGAATAATGCTGGGAGACAAAGATGAGAAGCATCGAATTATTCGCCGGAGCGGGAGGACTGGCCATGGGAATCCATTTAGCCGGGTTTATGTCCGATGCGGTGATAGAATGGGATAAATGGGCCTGTGACACCATACGGGAGAACCAGCGTCGAGGAAATCCTTTGGTCGCGGGCTGGCCTTTACACGAACAAGACGTGCGCCTTTTCGATTTTTCCTCCATCAAAGGCGAATTAGAACTGGTGGCCGGCGGGCCGCCTTGCCAACCTTTTTCCCTCGGTGGTAAGCATAAAGCGCATTCGGACAAACGGGATATGTTCCCCACCACCATCGACACGGTGCGTCAGTTGCGGCCCAAAGCATTCTTGGTGGAAAATGTCAAAGGGCTGACGAGGGCGGCTTTCGCTAATTATCTGCAATATACCATTCTACAACTGAGCTACCCGGATTTGGCGCGTTCCTCCGATGAAAACTGGTTGGAACACCTCTCCCGTCTAGAAAAAGAAAAAACATCCGGCAAACTGGATGGACTGATCTATGACGTTATTTTCCGGGTAGTAAACGCCGCCGATTACGGTATCCCGCAACGTCGGGAACGTGTGTTCATTGTGGGCTTCCGGCATGATCTGGGAGTTCGCTGGTCTTTCCCCGAAACAACCCACTCCTTGGATGGTTTGCTATACTCGCAATGGATAAGCGGCGAATATTGGGATCACCACAAAATCAGCCGGACAAAACGAGGAACGGCGCATGGCAAACACAAAGATCGCGTGGAAAAACTGCGCCAAATCGATGCCGCCGATTTGAAAAAGCCTTGGCGTACCGTGCGAGATGCGCTGCGAGGTCTTCCCGATCCCCGAAATGAGGCGCATCCCACTTCGCACAATAATCATATTTTTCAGCCTGGAGCGCGAATTTATGCGGGCCACACCGGCAGCCCCTTGGATTTTCCAGCTAAAACGCTCAAAGCGGGTGATCACGGCGTGCCAGGTGGAGAAAACATGTTGGTTACTCCCGATGGCGATGCGCGATATTTCACAGTCAGAGAATCGGCGCGATTGCAAACTTTCCCGGATAGCTATGTATTTCACGGTTCCTGGACAGAGACCATGCGTCAGCTTGGCAACGCCGTCCCAGTGGCTTTGGCCCACATTATGGCGGCTGGTATCGCGGGAAAATTGATCGAATCCGAAACCCAACGACTGACAACCAAAATCCGGCAGGCCGCCTGATGGATATACAACCATACAACCCTCTGGATAAAATCAATCTTGGCGGTAGCGTAGCCGACGCCATGCTGGAAAATGCGGCCCACCCTTTGGGTGGGCTGAAACCATTTAGCGGCGCAGGCATTTACGCGATCTATTACACAGGCGACTTTCAAGCGTACCAAATTTTAACCGCCAAAAATAAAGACGGAAAATTCCAAACTCCCATCTATGTGGGCAAAGCCGTTCCACCCGGCGCGAGAAAAGGAAACTTTGACCTGAATGAGAAGCCCAGCCCCGCTTTGTACAAACAATTGCAAGAACATGCCGAGAGTGTAAGGGCCGCCGAGAATCTGCGTCTTGATGATTTTTTCTGTCGTTTCCTGGTGGTTGACGACATTTGGATACCGTTGGGCGAATCTCTGCTTATCGCCAAATTTTCACCGATTTGGAACAAAATTATTGATGGTTTCGGCAACCACGACCCTGGCGGTGGACGATACAAAGGGATGCGGTCAAAATGGGATACCTTGCATCCTGGGCGGGCATGGGCGGCAAAATGCGCGGCTCGGAATGAAAGTATGTCTCAAATTCTTGGCGAATTACCGACCTACCTGAAATAAAGGGATCAACCAAACCCATTTTCAAACAAGGAAAACGACATGCTCGAAACATATCGTACAATGGAAGCGGAGCGCCTGGTTATGGGCATTCCCGCCCTGCCGCTTGCGGCCAGCCAGGTCACGGAACTGTGCGCTCTTTTGGCGAGCGCTTCACCGGACAGCGCCTATCTGCTTAATCTTCTCGATAATCGCGTCGAGCCAGGAGTCGGCCAGGCCGCGAAAGTCAAAGCCGCCTGGCTGGAAAAAGTGGCAACCGGCGAGGCGAGGCCAGCCGCGCTGGGGCCGCAACAGGCCGTGACCATGCTGGGCCGCATGGGCGGCGGCTACAACGTCGAGGCGCTGGTTCGCCTGCTTGAACGCCCCGCACTGGCCGCATCGGCGGCGGACAGCCTGAAATTTCTGACAAAAATTTACGCATCGTTCGAGCCGGTCGCCCAACTCGCGGCGGGCGGCAATGCGGCGGCGCGGCGGGTGTTGGAATCCTGGGCCAAGGCCGAATGGTTCAGCGCCGGGTCGCCCGCGCCCACGACCATGCGGCTTACGGTCTATAAAGTCGAGGGCGAAATCAACACCGATGATTTTTCGCCAGGCAACCAAGCGCAATCCCGCGCCGATATTCCATTGCACGCTACCTTTTTCGGGAAAAGCCGCTTTCCGGACGGCATCGGTGCCATCGCCGCCATGCGGAAAAAAGGACTGGCCGTCGCCTTCGCCGGTGATGTCGTCGGCACCGGTTCATCAAGAAAATCGGCAATCAATTCCATGGCCTGGCATATCGGCGACGATATTGTGGCCACACCAAACAAACGCCGCAGCGGCGTGGTTTTAGGCGGCATCATCGCGCCGATCTTCTATGCCACGGCGCGGGACGCCGGGGTTTTGCCGCTGGAATGCGATGTGGCGCGGCTGGTCAGCGGCGACGAATTACTGCTCGATGTCGCCACGATGAAATTGACAAATTTAGATGGTCAGGAAATTGCCGTCAAAACGCCGCCGGTGACGCTTCTGGATGAATTTCGCGCCGGTGGCCGCCTGAATCTGATCATTGGCCGAAGCCTGACCCGCTGGGCCTGCGCGGCTCTCAACTGGCCGGAGCCGGATGTATTTGCCACGGGCGACAATCCTCAACCAAAACCTGGACAGGGCTACAGCCAGGCCCAGAAAATCATTGGCCGCGCCTGCGGTTTGCCGGGGGTTATCCCTGGCATGAATTGTGAGCCAAGCATCACCAGCGTCGGCTCGCAGGACACCACCGGGCCGATGACCGTGCAAGAGCTTGAGGAGTTGGCCTGCCTGCGTTTCAAAACCGACCTGTACATGCAGTCGTTCTGCCACACCGCCGCCTATCCGAAAACAGCCGACCTTGGACGCTGGCAAACCATGCGCGAGGCGGCGATTTCACGGGGCGGCATCGCCCTCAAACCCGGCGACGGCGTGATTCATCCCTGGCTGAACCGCATGATTCTGCCCGACACCGTTGGCACCGGCGGCGACTCGCACACCCGTTTTCCTTTAGGTATTTCCTTCCCCGCTGGCTCCGGCCTGGTGGCCTTCGCCGCCGCTTTGGGCTTTATGCCGCTTGAGATTCCGCCCTCGACGCTTGTCCGTTTTGTCGGCAAAAGGCGGTCAGGCATCACGGTGCGTGACATGGTGAACGCCATTCCCTGGTTTGCCAGGCAACAGGGTCTTCTGACCGTGGCCAAAAAGGGCAAAAAAAATATCTTCGCCGGGACAATCCTGGAGATTGAAGGGATTGATGACCTCACGACCGACGAAGCCTTTGAATTGAGCGACGCCTCCGCCGAGCGTAGCGCCGCCGCCTGTTCGCTGGCTCTACCGCTTGAAACAGTGCGGGCGACGGTTGGCGAGATGATCGACCACCTTACAGCGCTGGTCGCCCAGGGTTATGAAGACGCCGATTGCCTGAACCGGCGCATCGCGGCCTTGCAAGATTGGCTGGCCGCGCCATCGCTTTTGCGGCGCGACGCCAACGCCGAATACGCGGCGGTTTTAGAAATCGATTTGGCGGCTATCACCGAGCCGCTGCTAGCCTGCCCGAACGACCCCGATGATGTCCGGCCTTTACGCGAAGTCGCGGGCGATAAAATTGATGAAGCCTTCATTGGCTCGTGCATGGTGCATCTTGCCCATCTGCGCCGGGCGGCACACCTGCTGGCCGGGGAAGGCTACGCCGAAAGCCGCCTGTGGCTGGCGCCGCCGACCCGCACTGATCGCGACATCTTGCAAAAAGAAGGTTGCTTGGCGGTCTACGCCCACGTCGGTGGTCGCGTCGAAATCCCCGGTTGCAGCCTGTGCATGGGCAATCAGGCCAGAGTCAAACCCGGCGCGACCGTCATTTCCACCTCGACGCGCAATTTTGATAACCGCCTGGGCGACGATAGCCGCGTATATCTGGCTTCAACCGAACTGACGGTGTTGAGCGCTCTTCTGGGGCGTTTGCCAACGGGTGACGAATACCTTGATTTCATCGCTAAAAAATCATGATAGCGGCGCGTTCCGGCCGCTTGTCGCCGGACGCCGCCTGAAGGGTCCGGCCTTTTCCTGTTTCCGAAAAAAAAGCCGCTTGCTATAGTGGCCGCCCATGAAAACACCCAGCAAACACACCAAGTTCATTTTCGTCACCGGCGGCGTTTTGTCCTCTCTGGGCAAGGGCCTGGCGGCGGCCAGCATTGGCGCTCTTCTTGAAAGCCGCGGTCTGACCGTTACATTTCAGAAGCTTGATCCCTACATCAATGTCGATCCCGGCACGATGAATCCGTTTCAGCACGGCGAGGTCTATGTCACCGATGATGGCGCGGAAACCGATCTCGACATGGGCCATTATGAGCGCTTCACCCAGGCGGTGATGGCCCAGAAAAACAATTACACCTCTGGGCGCATCTACTTTTCCGTGATCACCAAGGAGAGGCGCGGCGAATTTCTCGGCGGCACCGTGCAGGTGATTCCGCATATCACCGATGAAATCAAAGCGGCGGTGTTGCAACTGGATGGCGAAGCCGACGTGGCGATCATCGAAATCGGCGGCACCGTCGGCGACATTGAGGGCCTGCCCTTCATCGAGGCGATCCGCCAACTGCGCGGCGACCTGGGGCGGGCGCACAGCCTGTTCATCCATTTAACGCTGGTGCCTTACATTAAAACAGCGGGCGAGGTGAAAACCAAACCAACCCAGCATTCGGTGCGCGAGCTGCTCGGTTGCGGCATTCAGCCTGACATTCTCATCTGCCGCAGCGAAGTGCCGCTGGAGGACAGCTTAAAGAAAAAAATCGCCCTGTTCTGCAACGTCCAAAAGGACGCGGTGATCACGGCGATTGATGTTGACACCATCTACGCCCTGCCGCTGTATCTGCATAAGGAAGGACTGGACGCGCAGATTGAAAACCTCTTCCAGATGTGGACCAAACAACCAGACATCGGCCCATGGGAAAAGCTGGTTGAGCGCATCAAAAATCCGGAAGATCAGGTGACTATCGCCGTCACCGGCAAATACATTGAACTGACGGAATCGTATAAAAGCCTGCACGAAGCTTTGGTGCATGGCGGCCTGGCCAATCAGGTTAAGGTGAACCTGCGTTATATCAGCGCCGAAGAACTCGAATCCGGCGATCCGGCGGCGCTTTTGGCCGGTTGCGACGGCATTTTGGTGCCGGGCGGTTTCGGACGGCGCGGCATCGAAGGCAAGATCGCCGCCATTACCCACGCCAGGGAAAATAAGATTCCCTACTTCGGCATCTGTCTGGGAATGCAGTTGGCGGTAGTCGAATTCGCAAGAAATGTCGCGGGATTAGCGCGGGCCAATTCGACGGAGCTAACCGATTTCACCCCCGATCCGGTTATTTACCTGATTAAAGAATGGTACGACTATCGCCAGGGAAAAATGCAGATTCGCGACGAGCAGTCAGACCTCGGCGGCACCATGCGCCTGGGCGCGTATCCTTGCGTTTTGCAGGCGGGGACGCTGGCCAGAGCAGCCTATAACACGGAAGAAATCTCGGAGCGTCATCGCCATCGTTACGAATTCAACAACGATTACCGCGCGCCGCTGGCGGAAGCCGGTCTCGTCATCGCTGGCCTGTCACCTGACAATAATTTGGTTGAAATTGTCGAGCTGGCCAACCATCCCTGGTTTTTAGGCTGCCAGTTTCATCCGGAATTCAAATCGAAACCGATGCGCCCACATCCCCTGTTCACCGCTTTCATTAAAGCGGCGCTGACCAAAAAAAATGGTTGAATCATCCATCCGCGCCGAAATCACCAGCCCGGCAGGCGCGCCGCTTTTGGTCGGTGATGGCCAGCCGTTGCTGTTTATCGGCGGTCCCTGCGCCCTCGAATCGCCAGAGATAGCCGTGACGGTGGCGACGAAGATGCGCTTTCTCTGCGCTGGCCTGGGATTTTCTTATGTCTTCAAGGCGTCTTTTGACAAGGCTAACCGCACCTCGCTTTCATCCTATCGCGGCCCAGGTCTTGAGCGCGGTCTGGCAATCCTGAAAGAAATCCGCGCCGAATTGCTGGTGCCGGTGATTTCCGATATTCATGAGGCGGCGCAGGCTGACCAGGCGGCGGCAGTGCTGGATATTTTGCAAATCCCGGCCTTTCTCTGCCGCCAGACCGATCTGCTCGTCGCGGCGGCAAAAACCGGCAAAGCGGTCAGCGTCAAAAAGGGGCAGTTCGTCGCTCCCTGGGACATGCGAAACGTGGTGGACAAACTGCGCGGCGCTGGCGGCAAAAACATTTTCCTCACCGAACGCGGCGCTTCGTTTGGCTACAACAACCTGGTCGTCGATATGCGTGGATTATCGGTCATGCGCGCCTTGGGATGCCCGGTGATTTTCGACGCCACCCACTCGGTGCAGTTGCCCGGCGGTCAGGGCGATTCTTCCGGCGGTCAGCGCGAATTCATCGCCCCGTTGGCGCGGGCGGCGGTGGCGGCGGGCGTCGATGGCCTGTTTATGGAAATCCACCCGCAACCGGAACAAGCCCGGTGCGACGGGGCCAATTCGCTGGCTTTGGCCGATGTCGAGGATATGTTGAAACCAATTGCGGCCATTCAGAAGGCGGTTGTCGCCACGCGGCCATAATACCGGCGCGGCGGCGCCTTCTCCGCGCTATTCCGCATCAAACAGAATTTTTCCCATGAGTGACCCCTGCCCGCCCAATCCACAAAATTATCCCACTGACTGCGATGTATTGGCGGCGATGCGGGAAAAAGCCGCCAACCGCAGCGCGGCGCTTCCCTACAGCCCGCAACTGCTGGCCAGAGCCGAAAAAATTCGCCTGTTGCTTTTGGATGTCGATGGCGTCCTCACTGACGGGCGGCTGTGGTACGGCGCGTCCGGTGAAGAGGCGAAATCCTTTCATACCCAGGACGGCTTCGGTCTGCGCCTTTTGCAACAACTGGGCATCGACACTGGCGTCATCACCGCCCGCCAGTCGCCGATGGTGACGCGGCGGGCCAAAGAATTGAAGATGCGTTTTGCGCTGCAAAACAGCCGTGACAAGCTGCAAGCCTGGCAGAAAATCTTGGCCGAAACCGGCTTGAAACCGTTTCAGGTGGCCTACATGGGCGACGATTGGCTTGATCTGCCGTTATTATCGCGGGCCGGGCTAGCCATCGCCCCGGCGAACGCCGCGCCCGAAGTGGCGGAAATCGTTCATTATCAAACGCCGCGACCGGGCGGCTTCGGCGCGGCGCGTGACGCCTGCGACCTGCTGGTGGCCGCTTCCGGGCGCGACGCCGAATTGTTGCAACGCTATAAAAGCGCGCAAAACCCAACTGATTGATTGCCCTAAGCAAGAACTATTTTTCGTTATGAAAATCGTTTCCAAACTGACCCGCCGCAACGCCGTCTGGCTGATTCCTCTGGCGCTTATCGTCACCTACCCGCTGTGGCATATGCCGCTGGCCGCCTTCCTCGCGCCCAGGGGCGGCTTTGACCCCAGCTATGGCAAGGGGGAACGGGAAGGTTACAATTTTCGCTTATTGACGCCGACCATTTATGAATACAAGAACGGCAGACAGTCGGCGATTATCCGAGCCAAAGCCGGTTATTCGACGCAGAATCCTGACGAGTACGCCCTGGAAGTGGTCGATGCCGACATTTTCAACCTCGACGGCGCGATGACGCATATCGTCGCCCAAAAAGGCGTCTTTCAAAACATCAACCGGATGCTGACCTTGCTTGACGACGTGGTTATCGACAAAAAGACCGACAATCAGCAACTCTATTCCGACCTTTTGTATTACGACGATAAGAAAGAAACCGTTACCTGCCCCGGCGCGACCAGATTAGTCGGCGAGGATATTGAAGTGACCGGCTCCAGCTTCTTTTATGATGTCCGCTCCGGGCGCTCGGAAGTTGGCGGTCGCGTCAACTGTCTGATTGATCAGCAGGCCGATCTGTGATGTTCGCGCAGGAAAGCGCCTCCGCCGTCCGCCCGCGCACGCGAAAGCGGATATTGACATCCCACAGCCGCATCCCGAATTCCCGTTCATCGCGCTGACTGGCCGGACGCGGGTCGCAGGCCAGACATTCCACCAGCAGTTGCCGCAGATTTCGACCGGTTTCCCCGGCATAATCCCGGCAAAATTGATCGGTTTCGTTATCCATCCGCACATCCAGCGCCGGTTTCGGCGTCGGCGCGAATCCTTCGGTGGCGGCGGTCACGCGGTCGCTGTAGGGCACATAGGGTTTGATGTCCAACAAGGGCGAACCATCAAGAATATCCAGTCCGGAAACGCGCAGCGCCAAACCTTCGGCGCGGCGGGAAACGCCCAGAAAACGCGCCGCCGACATCCCGATGTGATTCGGGCGGTGCGGACTGCGGCTGGCGAAAACCCCGACCTTTTCCTGACCACCCAAACGCGGCGGACGCACCCGCGCTCGCCAGCCGCAGGCCACAGCCGCGTGGAACAGAAAGACCAGCCAGATATGGGAGAAATCCCCCAAGCCGTCGAGCATTTCCTCACGATCAAAAGGCGGGACAAGCACCGCTTCGCCGACCGCCGACGGAGCCAAGCCCGGTTGCCGAGGAATGCCGAATTTTTCGCGGAACGGCGAGTGAATCACGCCAATGGCATTCAGCATATAATTAGAGTTTCCTCAGAAACTCCCTACTGTCGGCAATGTTCTGGGTGTCGCGTCTGGCCGGGATGCGATGGAGCGGAATATGCTACGAAAATCCCACGCCAAAATGCGAAAAATAAA